>CAVKRN010000066.1:0-11104 GCA_963658695.1 bacterium | reverse complement strand
ATTCAGTACGGTTATGTAAAACGTCCAACAAAAAGATCCAGGATATATGATAGAGAACGGTTTGAAGTCTGCAATCATCGATATACAGCGATGTTTGATGGCTCACATGGAGCAGCAGTGCTAAATGATTCCAAATATGGGATCAGTATGGAAGAGAATCGCTTGGAGCTTTCTCTTCTACGTGCATCAGCAGCACCTGAAATGCGTGCAGATAATGGGAAACAGCGTTTCACTTACGCATTTATGGTGTGGGACGGCAGTTTTGAAAATAGTACTGTTGTACAGGATGCTATTTCTTTGAATGATCCATTGAAAGTAGTCACAGATGTTATCGGTGTTGCTCCTGTTTTTTCTGTTGATGCTTCTAATATCATACTTGATACTATGAAACTTGCAGAGGACGGATCGGGAGATATTATCATGCGAATGTATGAGTCGAAACATTGTGATACAATGGCGCACATTTGCATTGGAATTTGCGGATTAATTCGTTCGTGTAATATTTTAGAAGAAGAGCAGAATGAACAAATGTGTTTGAGAGATATAGAAAATGGACAAGAAATTGCGCTTCATTTTGATCCGTTTCAGTTGAGAACACTTCGGATAAAACGACATTGACGGGGTAATTATTAGGTGGTGGCTATTTAGCACCTAAAACGATTTCGTATAAGAGGAGACAATAATCATGACAACTGCTGCGAAGCGTTCCGGGGTGAGTGATCTGACCACGGGGCGTCCACTGACAAGAATCCTTCTGTTCGCTCTTCCGCTGGTTTTGGGGACGCTGTTTCAGCAGCTCTACAGCTTCGCGGATACAGTGATAGTCGGGCGATGCCTTGGCACCAATGCCCTTGGTTCGGTGGGAACAACCTATTCGTTAAACTTCCTGATTCTGGGGTTTATTCAGGGAGCCTGCGTGGGCTTTGGCATTCCGGTTGCCGAGGCCTTTGGGGCTAAAAACAAGAAAGACCTGCGCCAGTATCTTGTAAACGGAATGTTTCTCTGCATTGTCATCAGTATTGTGTTCACGATCATTACAACGATGATTGCCGGACCGCTTCTGCAGCTGATTAATACACCGGAGGAGTTGTACGCCGATGCAGAGCTTTACATCCGGATCATATTCCTTGGAATTCCGGTGACAGTGCTGTATAACTACGGCTCCAGCGTTCTGCGTTCCATGGGAGATTCCAAGCACCCGTTTTATTTCCTCCTGGTTGCCAGTGTGGTGAACATTGCCTTGGACTGGATTCTTATCGTGCCGGTGGGCATGGGGGTAGACGGGGCGGCAATTGCCACGGTGTTTAGTCAGGGAATCAGCGCACTGCTGTGCGTGTGGTGGTTTTTTGCCAGGACGGCTAAGGGAGAGGGAATTGCCTTTCGGAAGGAGGATGTGAGAGTTTCTACGCATCACCTGGGACACCTTGCGTATGTGGGACTTCCGATGGGCTTTGAATACTCGGTATCTGCCATTGGAGCGGTGGTAATGCAAGATGCAATCAACCGGCTTGGCAGCACAGCGGTAGCGGCACAGACAGCCGGTGAGAAGATCCGGCAGATGTTTACATTGCCGATGGAGAGTGTCGGCATGGCGATGGCAACCTACGTGGGGCAGAACCACGGGGCAGGGCGACTGGACCGGATCCGGCAGGGAATCCGGGAAGGTTGTCTGATTCAGCTGGTATACTGCGCGGTTGCATTTGCGGTGATCTTCTTTATCAAGGGGTATGCAGTGCAGCTGGTTCTGGGTGAGACGGGAACAGAGGTCTTTGCAGAAGCGGTGGAATACCTTGCTGTAATCAGTACGATGTTCTGCTTCCACGGACTTTTGATGATCTTCCGGAATACACTCCAAGGCCTTGGATACAGTGTGCAGGCAGTTATTTCCGGCGTGGGAGAGCTCCTGGGCCGGTGCGTTGGCGGCTGGCTTGCCGTGAGCTTTCTGGGGTATTTTGGTATATGCATTTCAAACCCGATTGCCTGGGGATTTGCTCTTTGCTATTGCGTGTTCATGGTGATACATGTTCTTCGGAAGATGGAGAAGGGAAAGACTACATAAGTAAAAGGACCGCTGCTATGCAGCGGTCCTTTTACTTATGTGGCTCCGAATCATTATATGCACTCAATAAGAAGGTGTTTCCCACACAAGACCGGTCCCTGAGGCTACATAAGAAGGAACGACTTTCGAGAAAACCTCCAGCCCCATGGCGCCGGTACAATGGCAGACACCGGCACAGGAAATTTTACTGCGAAGGAACCAGTCTGCGGTTTTTTGAATTCGGACAGGATCCGGGGGAACCAGATGTGTTCCGCCAAAGACAGCGTGGATATTCCGGCCCGGAAAGCGCTGCATTACAGTGGAGAGAATATTCTGAATGCCATGGTGCGCACAACCCGTCAGCACAACCAGACCCGCGGGAGTATCGATGACGCACACCTGTTCCTCCGGAAAGGAATCCGCAGCAAAAGACCCGTCTGCCTGTTCCATGATAGAAGAGGGGTGGATCTCTTCTTCCTTTCCGGGGGATGGGAAATTACCTAAAAGATGGATGTGCCGTCCAATTGTCACCACATCATCGGCGAGGCAGCGAAAACCTGTCATCTTGTTCTGGAAGAACCAGGATGGCTCCATCGCAGGACCGACAAGCTCAAGGGTTTGTGCATAGGTTTCCTGAAGCGGGGGGTCATAGCGGTGGTCCCACCACTTTCGAATGAAAAAGCCGGTGTGTGCATAGATCGGAATGTCGGAAGGCAGTACATCTGTCAGTGACAAAAAACCACCGCAGTGGTCTCTGTGGTTGTGGCTGAACGCGACAGCGGTTGTTTCATGGAGGTTGATTCCAAGCTTTTGAGCGTTTCGAAGACAGGCACCGCGTTCTCCGGCATCAAACAAGAGACGGTCTGTGCCGTCTTCCAGATAGATGGACAGGCCGTATTCTGATTCCAAATTCGCATCGAGTGCAGTGTTTTCGGATAAGACTGTGAGTTTCATGGTAAGAGATTCGTTTTAAATCCAATTGCAAACAAAAGGGGTGTATATAGCAGTTACAAAAACGGGGGAAACAAAATTCGTTTCCCCCGCCCATTTTTGTACAGGTCTTTCAATTACTGAACGTTTACGGTGCGCTGGAAGGTATCGATCCAGTCTTCCTTGTTCTCAGCAATATAGGCCTCATCAAATTCCTTCAGAGCGTTCATGGATTCCTCGCCGAAGGCAAGATAGCTCTTTAAGGAGTCATCCATGACAGCGTTCTTATTAACCGGTGCTTCGTTCATGACCTCTGCAATCTTGTTCTGGGTGCTTTCGCTGATGAGATACTCAACATACAGCTGTGCAAGCTCAGGATTTTTGCAGTTCTTTACCACATTTACAGTTGCAGGAGCGGAGAAAGATCCTTCAGCAGCGTCGGTCCAAACCATGTTCAGGCCGCTTTCTGTGAGGCTGGGCATATAGATATCCATGAATACTGCAATATTGGCTTCACCGGTTGTGAAGGCATTCACAACATCGGAGGTAGTGGTGTACCAAAGGTCAATATTGTCCTTTTTTTCCTGCATCAATTCCATGGCAGGTGTTACATCCTCCTGACTGCCGCCAAGATCCTCTGCCAGAGCAACCAAAAGGTAAGGGCCTGCAGTGGATGTCATGTCAGGAAGCGCTACCATGTGAGCATACTGATCATCGAACAGATCCTCGTAGGAGGTGGGAGCCGGGAGTCCTGCCTGTTCCAGGGCATCTGCATTGTACATGATGCCATAGCGGTCCAGAGAGTAGCAGGGGCCGTATCCATCTGCATCTACAGCAATGTCGTACAGATCGCCAAGGCTGGTCACAACATTGGTGTCAATTTTCTCAAACAGTCCTTCACTGTTACCCGTCTGGGAGAAGCTTCTGGACAGCATGGCAACGTCAGCGGTGGGATCATCCTTTTCAGCCATCAGCTTGTTGATACGGTCGCCATTGCCGCTAGTGGGATCCACCACGATAGTGCAGTTATACTGCTTCTCAAAATCTTCGGAAAGAGTCTTCAGGCTGGTTTCGGCCCAGCCCCAGGTAGCAACGACGAGCTCTGCGCCGCCAAAATCCTGCGTGGCATCGGACTCGGCAGAAGATTCTGTGGTCTCTGTGCCTGCAGCGGCAGCCTCCTCCGTGCTCGACGCGGTATCAGCAGACGCCTCTTCACTAGAGCTTCCGCAGGCCGCAAGTCCCATGACCATGGACATGGACAGCATGAGTGCAAAAATACGCTTTTTTTTCATAATTCCTCCTTTTAGGTACCTCATTTTGGAATTACTCAGAGTTCCATTTGGAAAAACATCTGCTTGGGGACTGAGTAATTACCGCATATCGCTATATACACAAAGATGCTGCGGGGGGAAGGTAAGAAGAATTTCGCTGCCCTCCGGCATATCTGTATATTCATAAATTGCAGGGTATACCATCTCATCAAAGCAGCCGGAGACCTCCAGCCGGGTGGTATGTCCCTTATAGGTGGCACTTTTTACCGTGCCGCGAACTGTATTGACACCTTCCTGGCTGGCAGGAAGGATATTTTCCGAGCGAATAGCAAGAATGCAGGCATCGCCGTCCTTGAAGCCGTTAGCAGAGGCAACAGGAACCTGCAGTGTCTGAGATCCACAGCGGATCAGGCGCATTCCTTCCTCCGTTCCGGAGACAATTCCGTGTAGAAACGTGGAAAAGCCCATGAAGTCCGCAATAAAGGCGGACGCCGGCCGATCAAAAATATCCTGCGGGGTTCCGACTTGCAGAATCTGTCCTGCATTCATGACAATAACGCGGTCTGCCAGTGACACTGCTTCTTCGTGATCATGTGTCACGAGAATCGTAGTGATCCCAAGCTCCCGCTGAATGCGCTTGATTTCCACCTGCATTTCAATACGTAGCTTGGCGTCCAGATTGGATAAAGGCTCATCGAGAAGCAGAATGGATGGCCGTGTTACCAGAGCCCTTGCCAGAGCAACACGCTGCTGCTGGCCGCCGGAGAGCTGACGAGGATATCGTTTCTCTGTACCGGTGAGCTTTACCAGAGCGAGCATCTGTTCCACGCGGGCTTTGATTTCAGCCTTCGGGAGCTTTTGCAGTTTCAGGCCAAACGCAACGTTTTCATAGACGCTCATGTGCGGAAATAGCGCATAGTTCTGAAAGAAAATGCCAATATTGCGGCGGTAGGGCGGAATGGAAACCACGCTCTTCCCATCGACCAGAATCTGGCCGGAGGTTGGCTCGGCAAAGCCGGCAATCATGCGGAGCGTTGTGGTTTTGCCGCAGCCGCTTCCGCCCAGAAGTGCGATCATTTCACCGTCTGCAACCTGGAGGTCCATCGAGCTGACAGCAGTGAAATCACCGAATTTCTTGGTAAGTCCCTGTAATTCCAAAGTAGCCATAATGAATACCTTTCATAAACGTTACGATCACTTGACAAACATATCCAGTCCGACCAGTTTTTCCATGAGAACGATCAAAACCAGCGATGCCAGAATCAGCAATGTAGATATGGCGGCCAGTGTGGGATCGAAGGTCAGCTCCATGTAGTTCATGATGCGAATGGGCAGCGTAATAAATTTCGGTGTAGAGAGCAGACTGCTCAGTGCAACCTCATCAAAGGAATACAGGAAGGCCAGCAAAGCCCCTGCTACTATTCCGGGCCTGGCGACCGGAATAGTAATTTTAAACAGAACCTGAACCGGCGAAGCGCCAAGGGAGGCTGCAGCGTCCTCTAATGTCCAGTTAAAAACATGGAGGACGGACACGGTGTTTCGAACAATATAAGGCAGGATAATCACCATATGACCGATGAAAATCCGTGCCATCCCGGGAATTCCACCGATCTGGCTATATACCTGCAGTAGTACAAAGGCGAATGCAACACTGGGGACATACATAGGAGAAGTATAGAAATTTAGCAGCGCATTCTTGCCCTTGAAATTGTAGCGGCAGACGGAAAGCGCGGCAGTAACACCCAGAAAAACATCCAACAGCGTAGCGAGAATGCCAATCTTTAAGCTGTTAGCGAGGCCCTCCATAAAGTGGGTGGACGAGGTAAAAATATTCGCATACCACTTTAGTGAGAAGCCCTGCGGAGGGAAGGTGATGAGGGCGGTTGGCGTGAAGGATACGATGACGATAACGACCAATGGCGCCAGTAGAAACAGCATCACTAAAAGGGCGATCGCCTTGCAAATTGGATTCACATCTTTTTCTTGCATGAATTATTGTCCTCCTCCCAAACGCTTCATATAACCTGAGGTACCGACGACAACGAGAACCTGTACCAGCAGTATGACGGCCAGAAGAATATAGCTGATGGCCGAGGCGGCGCCCCAGTCAAAGTTGACGTTAATTTCCTGGACTACCATGGTGGCCATCATGCGGAACTTGGAGCCGCCAAGGAGCTTGGGAGTGACATAAGACGTCATACTCATGGTAAATACAAGGACACAGCCGGAGATAATTCCCGGAAGACTCAAAGGAAAAATAACCTTCAGGAACGTCCAAAAAGGAGAAGCCCCCAGACTGTAGGCGGCATATTCTACATTGGGATCAATGCTCTGAAGAACGCCGACAAGAGACAGTACCATGTAGGGGATCAGCAAATGGATCATACCGATGATCACTGCAGTTTCTGTATTCAGTATCTTCAGAGGAGACGAAATCAGCCCGAGTGCAGACAGCATCTGATTCAAAAGGCCATTGTTGCCGAGAATGACCATCCAGCCGTAAGAGCGAACGACGGCGCTGACCAGGAACGGAAACAGGATAACGATCATCATGACCTGCCGCATATGGGACTTGGTGCGTGCCATGTAGTAGGCAGCAGGGTAGCCCAGTATCAAGGAGATGACCGTTGAAATCAGGGAGACACGCAAGGTGACCCATAGAATATTGAGGTAAAAGGGATCGGTAAAGAATTCGGCGAAATCCGAAAGGCCGTTTTCATGCAGCGTGCGGACCAGAATATAGATCATCGGCCCGATAAAGAAGAAAAGTAGAGTCAATACGGTGGGCAGTGCCAGTAATCGTGCGTTGCGCTTGTGTTCCATTACGTGTGTTCGTAACCTCCCATACAGTGATTGACAAGAGTGACTGCCCTACTTACGATGAATGAATCGTGGCGATTCCGTGCTCCTCAGCAAATCTGTTGCCGCACAGGTTCGTTTGGTCGTGTACAATCAGAATGCAGAGGGATTGATCGGATAGTGGCATGCAAATTAGAATCAATTGTCACCTTTTTTATGACGAAAAAGCAATGGCATACCTGCCGTAAATTTCACTTCATCTACACGGTTTTCACATGAAAGTGTACAAAGAGACGGCTGCAATACAGAAAGGGAGAAAATGATTTCAGAAGAGGTATTGGCATTAGAATCAGACGTGATTTCCTGGCGGAGGCACCTGCATCAGTACCCGGAGCTGTCTTTTCAGGAAATGCAAACAACGGCATACCTGACCGGGATCCTGGAACAGATTGAAGGCATCGAGTTGGAATTTCCGACCAAGACGGGGGTGGTAGCTATATTGAGGGGAGACGAGCCGGGACCCGTACTGGCCTTGCGGGCGGATATTGATGCACTGCCGATCCAGGAGGAGACGGGGCTTCCTTTTGCATCGACCGTTCCCGGCGTCATGCATGCGTGCGGACACGATGGACATGCGGCGATGCAGCTGGCTGCAGTCAAGCTTTTGGCGGCGAAGAGACATCAGTTAAAGGGAGAGGTTCGGTTCCTGTTCCAGCATGCAGAGGAGCTTCCACCGGGAGGAGCGGTAGAAATGCTGCGCGCCGGCGTGATGGAAGGCGTGGATGAGCTGTATGGTATGCATTTAAGTTCTAATTTTCCTACAGGAACATTCGGTGTTCGTCCGGGCGCTTTGACTAGTGCGACGGACCGGTTTGACATCAAAATCATCGGAAAGGGCGGTCATTCTGCGTTTCCGGAGACCTGTGTGGATCCGATTGTGATTGCAGGCGAGGTCATTGGCGCACTGCAGACCATGGTATCCCGGCGGATTCAGGCCGTGGAGCCGGCCGTGGTTTCCATCTGCATGGTCCATGCAGGAGAAGCCTACAATATCATTCCCGGGGAAGTGTCGTTGACCGGTTCTACCCGAACATTCAGTAAAGAAACAAGAGATCGCCTTCCACAGCTGATGGAGAATGCAGTCCGCGGAATTTGTGCGGCACATGGAGCAGAATGCGAGTTTACGTTCACCCTCGGATATGCGTCTGTCATCAATGATAAGGCACTGACGGCGTCCGGAAGGAAAATCATTGAGGAAACGTTCGGAGAAAAGGCCGTGCTGGAGATTGATCCATTAATGCCGGGGGAGGATTTCTCTGCATTGCAGGAAGAGTGCCCGGGCTTTTTTGTAGAACTGGGGGCGCGAAACGAGGAAAAGGGAATTACATTTCCGCACCATAACAGTCACTATCTGATGGATGAGGATGCCTTGAAATATGGCGTGGAATATCTGTACCGGATGGTTCAGAAGAGGCTTTTGACGTGTTCATAGTGGCACGTGTCCTTCGGAAGATGGGGAGGGGGAAGGATGCTGAAACGGTGTTACAGAAAGGCGGAAACGTATTTTACAAGTCACTTTTCAAGCTTTTTCATTTTGACATTCCTTATTTTTTCGGTCATATTCATATGCTTTTTGATGGGATTCATGAAATCGGAATTCTATGATTATCTCAGCAAAACGAGCAGAGAAACGGAGGTTACGGTTTGTAATTCTCTGGCAAGTGCACTCAACGCCAAGCTGGAGGACAGCATCGAACAAGGCTCGCAGCTGGCGTCGGATACCGGGATTGGGGAACGCCTCAAAAAGGTTGCGACAGGACAGCTAGGAGCGAGCACGGATCTTCATAACTATCTGAGCAAGAAGGATTATCCGGCACAGATCGTTGCGGTTGCCATTGTTGGACCGGAGGGGATGGTGCAGCAATATGACCTGTATCGCACACCGGCCAGAAATCTATGGAGCGAGATCAACATTGATGCGCTGGAGGCTATGTATGACGAGGTGATGGTTTCCAGAGATTCCGCAGACGGATCAATGAACAGCTATCCGAGGGTGAAGGTATTTACGAAACCCTATGTCCATCCGCTTCGAGGCGGGAAGCAGGTTTTTCATGTGGCATATCCGTTTCTGGGAGACGGATCCGGAATTTCGAATTACAACTATGTCTTGGTGGTGACCTATGCACTGAATGAAATTCGAGACTCCCTGGGGAGCATTGAGATCCAAGAGGTGAATCTTGCGGAAGGATTTGTTATTGATGCGAACAATACGGTCGTGGCAAAGGCTGGGCTGGTAGACGGAGAAGAGAAACTGGATCCGGAGGATGGCGCCGGTAATATCAGCTATCTGAGTCAGGATCTGGATTATTTTGGATGGAAGCTGGTGCTGCGTTTGGATGAAACCGTGTTAAGAAAGCATGTGAATGCCATTTATCACCGCGGCCTTTTCTTCTATCTGCTGATCATTGGTGTTTTTATGTTTTGTTGTCTGGCGGGATTTCGCTTCTTTCTGCAAAGACCGGTACAGATTATTCGAGAGGCAATTCAGTCCGTGAAGGAGGGCAGGAGAGATTCTATTAAGATCGGCGGAACCAATGAGCTGTGGCAGCTGGCAGAAGAGTACAACTTGATGGTCGAACAGCTGGAGATTCAGCGACTTCATGTGGAGGAGCAGCACCAGAAGACCATGGAATACCAGGCAAGATCCTATGATGCGGAGCGGGAGGCGTTGGAATCACAGATCAATGCGCATTTTATCTGCAATACATTGGGCGCTATCAGCTACGATGCCAGCGATGCGGGAGATGAAAAGACGGCAATCCTCATCAAGAAGCTTTCGAACATATTGCGATACAGCTTTGACCGGAAGCTCCAGGAGGTTTTTCTGTCACAGGAGATTTCGTGGATTGAGCAGTATCTCTACCTTCAGAAGGAACGCTATGAGGAGGTTTTTGATTATCAGGTGGAATACGATGAACGGTATGGAGACTGGCCCTGCTGCAAATTGATGCTGCAGCCATTTGTGGAGAATTCCATTCTTCACGGGTTCGAAGGGAGAAATGAGGGCGGAATTCTTCGGATTGAGGCCAGAGAAAACAGCGGGAAGCTCCATATTGTCATCGCTGACAATGGCCGTGGGATGTCAGACGAAACGGCACATGTCATCCGCCAGATCTTAAAAGAGAAGGGGAATGTATCGACCATCCAGAGGGGGAAGGTCGGCGTTGGCATTTTAAATGTCATTATCCGAATGAAGATGTTCTATGGAGCGGCATTTGATGCAGAAATGACTACAGCTCCGCAGGCGGGAACCGTTTTTCACTTCTGTCTGCCGCTGCCGGCATCGGATTGGGACGAGGAGGAAGGGAATGAGGATATTGATTGTGGAGGATGAACCAAGAGCTGCCAGAGGTCTTCGAAATCTGTTGGAAGAGGAAGATGAGGCAATCGAGATCCTTGGGATAGCAACCGATGGAAGAGCAGCACTGGAGCAGCTGCGGCTGCAACAGACAGATGTCGTGATGACCGACATACGAATGCCGGGTATGGATGGAATGGAGCTGATCCGTTCGATACGGGCTATGAACTATTCCTGTCGCATCGTGATCATCAGTGCGTATGAGGAATTTGACATTGCAAGGGAGGCTTTGTCTCTTGGTGTCACCGATTATCTGGTAAAGCCGATTGTCAAGGATGACGTACGCCAGCTTCTGGACAAGCTGCAGAATCGGAAACGGCCGTGGGAACAGAATTCGGAGCTTCTGGACCGTTATCCGGATGTGCAGCCCATTGTACGCCATGCGTTGAAAATAATCGGGGAGTCCTATCAAACAAAGCTGATGCAGCGTGATGTGGCAGAAGCGCTGGGGGTGACCGCGGAGTACTTTAGCTATTTATTCACCAAGAGCATTGGCGTAAATTTTGCAAAATTCCTGCGATCCTACCGCATTGAAAAGGCGAAGGAGTTTCTTTTCAATGGAGAGGCGACGAAGGACAATGTCTTTGAGAAAACCGGTTTCTCCGACAATAAATATTTTCAGAAATGCTTCAAAGAAGAGACCGGAAT
>CAVKRN010000065.1:6400-12363 GCA_963658695.1 bacterium | reverse complement strand
ATGTGATTGAGAATGTTCTCATGCATCTTTCGATGCTCACCTGCGAGGCAGGTTTCGTTTGCTGCTCTCGCGAGCCGCAACTCTGATAGAATATCATGTGATCTTTTCTTTGTCAACACTTTTTTCATTTTTTCTTGAGATTCAACTCAGAAATTTCTGAAGTAGTGTTTTCTCTTTCAAAGATCCCTCGAACAGCGTGTTGTATATTATCACGTCGTTCATTCTTTTGCAAGCATTTTTTAAAATTTCTTTTGCTTGCTAACGGAGTAAGCGGGATTTGAACCCGCGCGCCGGCGTTAACCGACCTACACCCTTAGCAGGGGCGCCTCTTCAGCCTCTTGAGTATTACTCCAAAGCCTGATCCCAAGGTTTCCTTGGCCAAGTTATTCTCTTTTCATTCTCCCATTTCGAGAGAACGTGCCTAATTATACATTTGCGAATTTTGAAAGTCAATCGCAAGATGTAGTGGCATCCATTACTTTCTGATACAAATTTGTACCTTCTGTATCTATCACTACAATCACCGGGAAGTTCTCTATTGTTAATTTTCGAATGGCTTCTGTCCCCAAATCTTCATATGCAATCACTTCTGCCTTTGTAATGCATTTTGAAAGCAAAGCCCCGGCACCGCCTATTGCCGCAAAATAGACAGCACCATTTCGAACACAGGCATTTTGTACTTCCTGCGTTCTTTTCCCTTTTCCAATCATTCCAGCCAGACCCAGATCAAGAAGCTGCGGTGTATATTTATCCATGCGGCTGGCTGTCGTAGGCCCCGCGGAACCAATGACAGCTCCCTCTCTGGCAGGCGAAGGGCCCATATAGTAAATCACATTGCCTCTCACAGGAAGCGGAATCTCTTCTCCGCTCTGTAACGCCTCATGCATTCTTTTGTGTGCCGCATCTCTCGCCGTATAGACGGTTCCGGACAGATACACCATCTCTCCCGCCTTCAGCCCGGATGCTTCTTCTTTGCTAAAGGGCACCTGTAAATGTTTTTCCATCCTTTTCTCCTCCATACTATATAGTACGTGTTTCATGGCGATTTACGTGGCAGCATATATTTATCCCAACCGGCAGTCCGGCAATATGCGTCGGATATGTCAATATTCTTACACTCATTGCTGTAGTTGTACCACCAAGTCCTGCCGGACCAAGGCCAAGAGCGTTCACTTCTTCCAGAATCCGCTTCTCTAAATGATATATATGATCCAATTCGGAATGTTCACTTACATTTAATGTTAATGCCCTTTTAGCCAGGATTGCGCATTGTTCAAAATCTCCTCCGATTCCAACACCAATCACCATTGGAGGGCAGGCATTGGGTCCTGCATCCTTTACAGCCCCAACCACGGCTCTAACTACGCCTTCCTCGCCATCTGCCGGCTTCAACATGCAAACGCGGCTCATATTCTCACTCCCAAATCCCTTCGGTGCAACCGTAATACGAACGCGATCCCCACTGACAATGGTTGTATGCAACACAGCCGGTGTATTATCTTCTGTATTTTTCCGAATGAGAGGGTCTCCAACAACTGATTTACGCAGATAGCCACTAATATATCCTTGTCTCACGCCGTCATTTACTGCATCCGATAGGTTTCCTCCAACAAAATGGACATCCTGGCCAATCTCCATGAATATAATCGCCATACCTGTATCCTGACAAATCGGTATATGTTCTTCCGATGCAATCGTCAGATTCTCTTCCAGCTGCTGCAGAATCTGCTTTCCAAGCGAAGATCCTTCTGTCCGCAGCGCACCTTCCAAGGAATCCTTCATATCATCTGCCAGTCCGTAATTGGCTTCTATACACATGTCCCTTATGGCTTCTGTAATATCGGATACATTAATTTCACGAAGCATCTGTATCATTCCCCTCTCCCTCTGTTACGGAAGTGCGTTGTCAATCGTCTCACTATAGACCTTCCACGATCGTTTTGCGTACTGCATCCAGTTCTTCATCCGACGGATTACCGGGCTTCCATCCGATGGTCTGTCCATCTCCTTCATACCTCGGAATCAGATGAATATGGAAATGCCCGACCGTCTGTCCTGCTGCCGTCCCATTATTCTGAACCAGATTCAGTCCATCCGCCTTCAGCGTATCCTTTTGAACTTTTGCCATTCGTTTTGCAAGCTTCATAGCATCTGCCGCCAGTTCCTGCGGCAAAGCAAGCAGATCTGAGTAATGCTCCTTCGGAAGAATCAGCGCATGCCCCTTCGTTGCCGGCCCCAAATCCAAAATAACGCGAAAACTTTCATCCTCATACAACGTCCTGGAAGGAATTTCTCCATTTGCTATTTTACAGAAAATACAGTTTTCGTCCTTCATCCCATCCTCCTTCTGTGTGCCTTACTGTCTTGCAACATTTATTTTTTATCATAGCACACAGAATTGGATTCTCCATATTCTATAGTAGGTGTCATTGCATTTTTTCGCTGTGCATCCTTTTCCTCCTCTGCAGCCGTAATATCCTGCTTAACCTTTTTCCATGAGCAAACGATGCCATAAATCGCTGTAATCATCGTCATCCCTAAGCCGAACACAATGCCAGTTCTTACCGCGAACATCTCCTCCGCCGTTAGCGACACCAACATTCTTACTGCAAACAATCCTGCCGATATAGATCCGAATAAAAGAGAGATCAACAGAATTCCGATTGGGGGCATTCCATTTTTACCTCTTGCCCTTTTTCTGTTCTTGTGTTGGATTTCTTTTTCCTCCAGTTCCTCCCACTCGTCTTGAGAATTCCCTGTTTGTATTTGATTCCCCTCATCCGCATAGTGATCCTTTTTCTCCTCTTCTTCCGTTTCTGTATCCGTCGTCCCTCTCGCCAAGGAATACTCACGATCCAACAGCTCCGTATTTAGAACAAATCCGTCTTTTTCCGACAGCTCACACAGCCGAAAAGCCACAATCCGCGCAATCTCATCGGTTGGATCAATGCGCTCTGCCAAATACTCAAACAGCGAGCACTGCCGATTGTTGCGCTCCATCCACGGAAAATAGGTAAAGCAATACTGTTCCCGTGATTCATCATAAAAAATAAATTCCGGATCCATTATTATTTGGGCTGTATCAAGAAGGAATTCTGACAGGGATTTGACCATGGCTGCTGCCGCATATAGAAAACCTTTTAGCTGTTCTTCGCTGATCATGCAATGCTCATACTTTCTTGCAAGACTTTGCTTGGATGTGATGCAGTAATATAAAAAGCTCTCTCCGTCTATAACACGTGCGCTACAGGGAAGTAATCCCTGAATTCGATTAACAGCGAGCATCCGGTACTGGTAATCTTCTTTTCCATCCTCCGGGCAGCGAAGGATGAGATAATTTGACATTGCATCTGCGTATAACTGATAATTTTGCATTTCTCCTCCTGCCATTTATTTCCTAACGCAGCTAATTCGACTTCGTAACAAGATTCTTTGCTACATATAGTTTTCTTCGAAAGCCGCGAATGCTCCACGGCGGATCCGTCTTTCTGGCTGATGCACGAACAGTTGCATTCCATATGCTCTTCGGCATTAGTTCATCACTGCCAAAGGATGTCGGAAGAACCCGAACACTGCCTTCATAAATGCACCGACGTCCTTCTGCATACGCTTCACTTGTCAGTCTGTTCACTGCAAAATATTTTGTTCCGAACTGGCGCTGCTCATTGGACTTTATTCGCTCCGCGTCAACACGCGGAGCGCCTTCCTCTCTTTGAATACTCTCCCGAAGGCATAGCACATACGCATCCTGTGCAAACACGCAGCGGTCATACAATAAAAATGCAACATATATTGTGATAATAAGAATACAAAGCACCATCGGCATCACAAATACCGCCTCTACAGTCATATATGCCGGAAGCGCTTTTCCTTCAATAAAACTCTTTTCCTCTTTCATGTTTTTCACTTTTCTTTGAGCGCACCATGATTTAAACAGTTGTAAAAACGCCAAGTGATACAGCCCCCATCCACAGCATCGTTCCGGCAAAAGAAAATGGAAGAAATGGCAGCCTGCTTTTCCTTCCTACATGTTTCAAAATCAACACTCCCACACTCCAGATAAACGCAAGAAACAGGCTTACCGCAAATGCTCCCAGGCAATCCGCACTATCCCACAAAAATCCAACAATCAACCACGCAAATCCATCGCCGCTGCCGGCAGCACCCGAAAGAACGGCCACACACAAAAGACACACTCCCGGAATGATGGAACACAGCAGACCTGCTATTGTCAGCTCGCCGTAATACACCTTATAAATATCTGTGCCAATTCCGACAGCCATCCATAGTCCGATCCAACGGATAGAAACCGTCCGGCTGCGGTAATCAGAAATGCTGCTGACGCCTAAAAATAAAAAAACAGCTGCTTTTGACAGAATACAGCCTATGTCCCACTGCACTTTGAACATGCCCTCCTTGTGTTTTTTATATCCGATAAAGAGACAGCCTGAATATCTCTCTGAATCGCTGTACACGCAGTCGAAGAATGGTACCGGTTTCCCTCCGAGGTAATCACTACGCTGCCTGATGGCGTTGGCTTGCATCGTTCGCAGGCATAATATTTTGAACCATCCTGACTGCGTACAGACACGAGTTCTGCAGCTGCTATTGTCCGAACCGATGGCTTCAGATACGTACAATTCGCATTCTCGTGATACACAACACCTGTTGGTGTAATATAAACCGTTTGCTTCTCTTCTTCTGCGTTTTCTCCTCCGCTATCATCCGCTCCCCCGGAATATCCGACCCAGGCATGCCCATAATACCGTGCTTGTGCCGACATACTTTGTATGCCAAACATAGGAATGAATGGCTTTATGCGGTAATCTGCCACCAATTCCACAATATCATCTCCAGACAAAATTCCTGACTGAAGATACGAAATACCACTTGATCCGCCTTCAATACAGGAATTGGCAAGCCAATCCTTTCCAAGCTGTTTCGCCACACTATCTCTCACATACGTCTCAGACGCCACCAGCGAAGTCCATTCATTTCCTCCCAACACACTCTGTAATACTTCGGAGTGGAAACCACCCTGTTCTGCAGCATCTCCCCCGTATCGAAGATAGTATGCATGTTCTGAAATCTGTGTTCCTGTTTCATGAAGTGCAGCCAGCATATTGCTCTGCAGGCGCACCATGTCAAACAGATATAAAATTTGAGCAATGAAAAACAGGAAGAGAGGCAACACCAGAGCTGCCTCCACAGTCATACTTGCCGGCAAGTAAAGTCTCGGAACCCATACCCTCCCATGCTCTGTATTCCGGAGAGGCCCTGTGTCTGTTTTCCTGGATTTTAAACATAAGCAGAGAGGGCATAACTTCCGTTCCGTCATTCATAGCCTCCTTCCCTTTGAATCTGATACGAATAACCAAATGTACTGGAAACCACCGCTTCCACAAGAAAAGAATCCATGCACCCGTCCATGCGAAATGAATTATTTCCTTCTGCTTTTCGAATATCCATTTCCATTACATCCATCAACCGATAGTCTCTGGTATCTCCGTTTTCCAGAAACAGTAGAATACGAAGATACCCTGTATAATCCAAACCACTTCCTCCTTTTTCTCCGTTTTTCTGCCAGAACCCCGGTCTGAAAATAGACAACAGTGATGTCTTCCAGGAATCGGATGATTTCATAATCGGTACGCTTCCCCCAGCAAACAGCGTTCGAAGATCATAAACGGATTCCGCAAAACTCCATGCCAGTAACAATGCATCGGTGAATGCCTCCTCCAATTCCGGATTGAGGCATAACAACGCCAAAATGAGCCCCCAAGCTCTTGCTTCACTTCTTTTAGCCGTATCATTCATCACAAACACTGTATTTGCTGCCAATCGAATCAGAAGGAGCGTTTCCGCTGTCTTCTCAAGATTTTTCTGATCACTTTCATGGCCATGCAGCAGGTATTCCATCTGATAACAAAGCCTTCCTTTTTCCAGTGGATGCTGATAATTAC
>CAVKRN010000065.1:0-6390 GCA_963658695.1 bacterium | reverse complement strand
TATACATTCATTCCCAACGCATCAGCCTGTCCGTAATGATGGCTGTTCTCGTTCACATATCCCGTTCCCATATTCCATGATCTTGATGAGAGCAAATCCCCTGTTGAAACCTTTTCGCCGCTGACGCTTTCATCCCCCAATGCAAGCTTCAAAACCGGCGTCTGCCAGGCTGCATTTACTTCCTTCCATGGGTCAGTGGCATGCTCCTCGTCTATATCACTGTCCCTTGTTGTCTGTTTGGCCTCCTCTGACTTTCTGATCTCTTCATTATCTTCCGTTTCATCAATGGCTTCTCTTCGACGTCTTGCCTCTTCCAGTCCCCTTTGTATTTCCTGCTCATTCTGACTTTTTCTGCGTGACCATTCCGTCAAATCAAATCCAAATCCGTTATATCCATTTACATTTTCCAATAGAGATGACGTAAGATTTCCAATCGGTTCGGCTGACAGATATGCATTTACCTGCTCTCGCAGCACTCCGCATCCATCGTCAAGAGCAAATCTGGTCTGACTGATATGAACGGATTCCAAAGCTGTACGTGTGAAATCCGCGTGTCGCCATCCCTGTATTCCTCCCGAAGACAGATTCTTTTCAAAGTACTTCTGCAAATGCTGACAGGTATTTTCTGCAGAAATACTTCCTGTTCCGTAAGACGTGTCAATCATAAGGAGATCGTATTGCGCCAAAAGCTCCTTATTAAATTCCGCCAACACAGAGTTCACAGCAGTGTCTGCTGCAAACTCTGTCTGAAGACGGACTGCATTGCGCCTTGCTCCATCCAGTAACACAAAGATAAGAGAGAGAATAATTGGAAGCAAAAGCGCAAGAAATACGGTCAGATATCCTTCCGTTTTCCTCTTCTTACCTTCTCTGTCTCTCAGGAAAACCTGTTCGGAAACTCCCTCTTTCCTAGCCAAGAACATCATTACTCTTGCTGGTAATTGCTTCAAAAATCGTATTCACAAGAGATGTCAGCTGCTTCTTGAAAATAATTACTAAACCAATCAGTACAACAATAATCAGAATAAGTTCTACCGTTCCCATCCCGGATTCATCCGAAAGAAGCGTCTTTTTCTTTTTCCGGTTCTGTAAATAGTCCTTCATTTTCCATCCTGCGGTATATACAAACATTGGATACATACTTGCTCCCTTCACCACCTGCTTTACAGCGAAAAGCTGAAATAAGCCGGAATCATGATGATAACCAGTGTGATTCCCAGCATCATCAGCATGGGAAGCAGAAGCCGTGTTCCTGCTTCTTCTCCCATTTGCCTGGCGATTCCTCGCCTTTCTTCAAATGAATGCTCCGCTTCTTCCTGAAGTGCCTTCAAAAGTGCGCCATTCCCTTTTGTAAGATTGGCAGTCAGAAGAGCACTCAGTTTCGAATACTGCCGCGATCGGCAGCGTTTTCCGAAATCAGCACATGCAGCTGTTTCAGATATTCCGCTGTCCAACTCGCGGCAAACAAGCAGAATTTCCTCATAGACATATCGCTTTGCACCCCCTTTCCTGCGTTTATCCTTGTATTCATCCCCCAATCGATAGAAAATATTCCGTACACTCATGCCGGCACCCAGGAAAAGTGTCATCTTACTGATTACCAACGGATAATCCAGTGCCAGCTCCCGTTCCCTTTTTCGCAAGCTTCGATGAATTTCCTGATCCTTACTGCAGGAGGCGAGTATTCCCGCTGTTAGAATCAGAAGGAAAATAAGAAGACTGCTTTCCTCCCTTTTTTCGGACCACTGAACCGGCGTTCCTGCTATGCTCGACGGAAGCGTCATATATTCCTCTTCTGAACTGGCTGCATTCTCTTTATCCAGTTCCTCTTGCACAAGTTTCTGTGTTTTTTCTTTCTGACTTGTACTCCTTGGGAACAGTAAAACTTCATACTCTTTATTCCAGCGACTCTCTTCATAAGTAAGCGTCGCTGTTACCGTCACCTGCCTTGCTTTTCCCTTTTCTACACGTTCTGCATGCACAGTCCCATCCGTATCAATAAGGTCATAACTGCTGCTCTCCCATTGGATGCGAAATGGATACTGCTCCACCGCTGACTCCAGATTTAAATTCTCTGTTACATATTCCAGTCCGCGATTTGCTCCTTTCATTCGTTCCGGCAGGATGGAAAACAATTCTTCTGCCAGCTTTTCTGCTTCTGCAGCAGTATATCGGCGACGATTTACCTGAATTTGGTATTCTCCATAGGAAATCTCATCACCCTCTGCAGACTTACTCACCGCATCGGCCGTCACTGTAATTGATGTCTCCGTATATGCAGGTCGTCTGATGGTTCCATCCGGTTGAATATTTCCCAGCCTCCAATCCGATATCCATAACGCGGTTGCAAGAATATCCGCAGCCAGGACGAAGGTTAAGAGAATCTGTATTTTTTCAATTTGATGCAACGCTGCGGCTCGTTCCGGCCGCAAGGATGGATTCAAAATCACAAGGTCATTGCGAGCTGTTTCCGAGAATACTAATCGGCGCCTTCCAAAGGACCTTTTTCGGATTTTCCGCAGCTTCTTATACAGGTAAACTGCGCTTTTCCGCAAAACTATCTCTGCCCCTTCCACCGGTTCCTCCGATAAAAGAGGTTCTTTCCACGCCAAAAGTGCAAGTATCAACATTGCCAGCAAATTACCGGCGTAAACTGCAATCACTACCATAGTTTTAGTACCTGTTATGGAAACGCTGATTAAATCGCTTCCCACGCCGGATTTGCGCTGCGAAGCAGCAAATTTCTTTGCAAATCCTTAGCTATACCTCAATCGCTATAATCTTTTCCGACAGCCAGAAGGCAGCACCGTAGACGATAAGACACATCGTCATAACTGTAATTCCTGCTGCATTGTGGTACATCACATCAAAAAAGCCATGTGCCGAAATTCCAATATACGCAATGATCCCAAAAGGAACGACATCCATGATCAGCTGCTCCAGCTTCTTACTGCTCACAAGAATACGAATTTCCCGTTCGACATCGATTCTGTCTTGGATTTGTGAAATGGTACGCCGCAGGATTTCTGCCATATCGCCTCCGCTTTTTCTCGCAACAGCAAACACTTCTGCAAAATCCTGAATTTCTTCCGAGCGGCTTCGTTCTGCGAACTGCATCAGAAGCTTTTCCAGCGGAACATTGTTGTCAAGTCCTCCTGCAATCAAACTTAACTCCTTTCCGATTTCGCTTCCCTTGCCATACAGAAACTCCATTTCTGCCTCCGCTTCACGAAACGCATTTTCACAGGAATATCCTGCCTTGAGAGCCGTGAGAATACTGTTCATACACTCCTTAAATTCCAGAACCAGCTCCTGCTGCCGTTTTTCCTCCATACTTCGTTTACGTCTCTGATAAATAGGCACCAGCAAAGGTGAGAGAAATAAAACCGCCCAAATAGAGGAATAGAATACTTCTGCGATTACCAGGAGAATGAACAATCCTTCCAGCAAATATAGAAATGACTTTTTATTGCTCCGCAAGTCGCATGCCAGCGAGCGCAAGTTTTTCCGTCCTTGCAAGCGTATTTTTTGGAACCCATTCACCTTCAATCCTCCCGTTTCTTTCCCCGCTTTCCTGAAAAGCAAACAGCGTTTGCATCTGAATTACGCCATCCTGCATTCCTGTAATCTCTGCAATTTCCAACAGCTTTCGACTCTTATCTCTTAGACGTCCCAGATGCACCACTATGTCTATCGCGGAGGCTATTTGCGCACGAATCGCAGACACCGGAAGATCCGCTCCCTCCAGCACCATTACCTCTAGCCTCGCCATCATGTCCTTTGCACTGTTGGCATGTCCTGTCGACATGGATCCGTCGTGTCCGGTATTCATTGCCTGAATCATATCCAGAGCTTCCTGCCCCCGAACCTCTCCAACGATAATTCGATCCGGTCTCATTCTGAGTGAGGTTCGAATCAAATCACGAATGCTGATAGGAATACACCCATCTACATTGGCATTTCTGGCTTCCAGTCGTACCAGATTCGGAATATGACGAATCTGCAACTCTGCGTTATCTTCAATGGTAATGACTCGTTCTTGTGTAGGGATTCTTGCAGAAAGTGCATTGAGAAAGGTTGTTTTTCCGGATCCGGTGCCGCCGCTGATGAAGATGTTGTATCCGGCCTCCACCAGGCATCCGAGATACTCTGACAATTCTTTGGATATGGAACCGAATGCGATCAGATCCGGTATCTCGATCGCATGCTCCGGAAAGCGGCGAATTGTCATAATAGGACCGTTCAAAGCTGCAGGCGATAAAACAACATTCACCCGGTCTCCATTTGGTAATCTGGCATCCGCAATGGGAGAAGCTTCATTTACAACACGGTTACATCCGGAAACCACTCTTGCCACGACATCCAGGAGCCGCTGCGATGAGGAGAACTGCATGGGAATTCTCTGCGTCCTGCCTGCTCTTTCCACAAAGATATTCTCCGGTCCATTGATCATAATTTCTGTAATTGTAGGATCATCCACCAGATCCTGCAGAATATCCAGCTTCCGCAGAGAATGAAACACATCTTGCCGAAGCTGGGTCATTTCCCGAAGATAAAGCCCTTGCCCGGCAGAGAGTTCTGTTATCTCCTCATCAATCAGCTCCAGCACGTGATCATCACTGATTTCATTAGTAAAATCCATTCTGGCCAAAACGTTTTCGCGTATCTTTCCTCTGCAGGATCGCAGGAATTCATCACGCTCTTGTTTATCCGTCAACATGCCAGCCTTCTTCCTCCATGATGCGGCAAACAAATTCTGCCATCTCTCCATGCGTTAGATGATCCAGTGCTGCCGGCAGCGCCTGAAATACCGGAAAACGGCAACGCCTTGTCTTTGCTGCAATATCTTCCCCATGGCTTGCCCGCAAAAGCTGTTCATATGCATCTATCTTGGCTCTTGAAAACGCGTCATCCCTTGTAACGGTATAGATCAGCTCACAGGCTCGCATCATTTCGAATAACCCCTCTGCCGATTCGGATAAATCCAAAAGAACATACTCGTACTCTGTCACCCTCTCAAAGGACTTAAAAAGAGAAAGCCACTGTCTGCACTGAACCGAATGCAGCTCTTCAAAGGATTTCATGGGAGGTATATAATCCAGACCATTCATGCTCTTTATCAATAAACCCAGCTGTGCCGTAAGCTTTTCTCTTGCACATTCGTTGTAATACAAAAGATCGGATACAGTCCCTTGTTCTTTGTATTGCATCAGATAATCAAACCCTGCATAATTCTCAAAATTCAAATACAAAACTCTGTGTTTTCTTGCCAGAAGTTGTCCGAAGGTAAGTGCGAAGGTTGTCTGCAGGCATCTGGTAATCGGAGTGTAAAATCCAATCAGCTTCATTGGATTTCCGTGACGTATCATTCCCGGAATAACATCCGCTTTTTTGAGTGTCAGCACACGTACCATTTCCAGAACGATATCCATCGATTGGTACTTGCTGATGCTGTGGATTTCCTCTCCAAGATCGGTTCCTGTCTCATTCAGAATCAGGAGCTTGTCAGGCGGAGGTGTCTTTTGCGTTTTTCGAAACTCCCTCTCGGAAATAATGACAAGAGAGGTCTTCTCCATCTGTCCAAGCTCTTCTAATTTCGTGGCAGAAGTGTATCGTTCAATTTCACAGGGGAATGCCAAGTTGCCATTCAGATATTCCACCAAACGTTCGCCATACCGCTCTTCACTGTCACAAACCAGTATTTTCTGAAGCTTCTCTGTCCCGGCTCCTCCATATTCATTTTCCAATTTTTGTGCATATTCCATGCCTAATCTCTCCTAAAAAGAGTCAGGCAACCAGACGATTTCTTCCGTCCAATTGCCTGATCAAAGTCTATCCTCAATCCGGCAGAAAGAAATGGTAAAAGATACGACTGCACAGGATCCTTCTGTGCAAGATATGGTGCAGGATATGGCTGCAAAAGTGAAAAAAGATGTGCTCTCCCGGAACGGATTTTCAAAAAAGGTTAGCGGTACCCACCCAGACCACTCCGGCTGTTACAAAATACCGAAACGGCATAGGAATAAGAGACCTATATACTTCAAATACATGGATCAAATGCTGCAACGTAAGAACGGTGTCACAACATGTCGGAAGAATACCGACCATTGATTTGTTTTTGACTGGATGAATATTTTTATCTCCACTCAGGTGAAATCCCTGAGGAGATGATCGAATCGTAACAGAGGTTTTCTGGCATTTCAATCACAAATTACGTCGTTTCTGTCTTTTCGTCACTTCTGTATAATTCGATATTTGCTTAATTGTTTGGTATTTTTGTTTTGTCCACACAATTCGCATTATCCACTCGTCGTCAGCTGACGACTGCTTAATATCGATGTACTAGTACATCGTTTGCAAAATAACTGGCCTAATAACGCAGAACTTTTT
>CAVKRN010000064.1:0-12853 GCA_963658695.1 bacterium | reverse complement strand
AGGAAGATGAGCACGAGGAGCACGAGCACCACTGCTGCCATCACCACGATCATGAGGAAGATGAGCACGAGGAGCACGAGCACCACTGCTGCCATCACCACGATCATGACGAAGATGGACATGATGGACACGACCACCACGAACATCATCACCATGATCATGATGCAGATGAGGTGTTCGAGAGTTGGGGCATGGAAACACCGCACACGTACTCGGCAGAAGAAGTGGAAAGCATGCTGCAGGCGCTGGATCAGCAGGAGGAGTATGGCTTCGTTCTTCGCTGCAAGGGTATGCTTCCGTCCGGGGATGGGTCCTGGATCCACTTTGACTATGTGCCGGGTGAGCCGCAGGTTCGCACAGGGGCAGCGGATGTTACCGGCAAGATCTGCGTAATTGGCTCCGGCTTGAATCAGGATCATCTGGAGAAGCTGTTTAAGAGAAAATGATGTGATGGTAAGCGAGGTATACGAGCATAATGGAAAAGATACCGGTATATGTGATCAATGGTTTTCTGGACTCTGGAAAGTCCTCCTTCTACAGTTACACGATCGGCCAGCCCTATTTCCAGTCCAAGGACCGCACGCTGCTGATCCTCTGCGAGGAGGGGGAAGTGGAGTATGGGGAGAAGCTCCTGCAGCAGACGAAGACGGATGTCGCGGTTATTGATTCCCCGGAGGACTTCACACCGGCCGCGCTGATGGCACTGAATGCCAAGTACCAGCCGGGCCGAGTCCTCATTGAATGGAATGGCATGTGGGATTTCCGGAATTTCCGCTTGCCGCACGCCTGGGTTCTGGAACAGCAGATTTCCTGTATTGATGCATCCACCTTTGGGACTTATTTTTCCAATCTGGCGATGCGTTCGCTGCTGTTCGAGGAGCTTCGGAATTCCGAACTGATTATGTTCAACCGCTGCGATGACGTAGAAGAGGAAGAGCTGATCAAGTACAAGCGAAATGTGAAGGCAGTATGCAAGAATGCGGAGCTGATCTTCGAGGACAAGGAAGGTGAGATTGACCTGACGACAGAAGAGGATCTTCCGTTTGATGTCAATCAGGATGTCATTGCGCTGGAGGGAATTCATTACGGCGTGTGGTATCTGGATGCAATGGAGCATATGGACCGCTATGACGGGAAGACGGTACAGTTTCGCGCGCTGGTAGCCAAGCCGGATGCGATGCCGAAGGGCTATATTGTTCCGGGACGGCTGGCAATGACGTGCTGTGCGGAGGATATGCAGTTTCTGGGCTATGCCTGCCGGTGTGACACGGCGGATAAGATTCCTGAAAAGTCGTGGATTTTACTGACCGCGAAGGTTTCCAAAGAGAACTTCGCACCGTATGACGGAGAGGGCATTGTGCTTCATGCGTTGTCTGCGGAGCCTTGTGAAGAGCCGCAGGATGCTGTGATTAACTTTGCCGGGTAAGAGGAATATTATTCAAAAAAGGTAGCTATTTAGCAGTCGCATCCATAAGGAGTTTTGCCGAACAGGGAACTCTTTATGGATGCGTTTTGTTTTGACAAGAGAAGATACCAAGAGAGCATAAAAAGACCACCGCTTCGCTGATCAAACGAAGCGGTGGTCCTGTGTTAGAGCCAATAAACATGCAGGAGACGGTCAATCACCTGCATCTCGATTCTCCTCTGGAAACTGCCCGGCCGGCCGCGGTGCAAGGCCAGACAGAAATAAAGTCAGAAGATCTGATGAAATCGATGGCTATTAGTTCATCTTGCTGACAGAAGAAGCCAGTCTGGAAACCTTGCGGGAAGCGGTATTCTTGTGGAATACACCCTTGCTCTGTGCCTTCTCGATAGCAGATGTAGCTGCAGTAAGAGCCTCAGCTGCTGCAGTCTTGTCACCGGCCTCAACAGCGGTGCGAACCTTCTTGACAGCGGTCTTTACGCCGGTCTTTACAGCCTTGTTCGCCTCAGCCTTCTTAGCGCTGGTAAGAATTCTCTTCTTGGCAGATTTGATGTTTGCCATGTGTCAGTACCTCCATAACCTATATTCAACACGTGTGATAGTTGGGTCCCGATGCATGCGGAATCCGGACACGGACAGCTCCGCACGCATACCAGAATATTCTACAGACGCATGTGCACGATGTCAACCGGAAAATGAATGTGCTATCTGTATTTTCGGAACAGGTAGTAATCAAAGCTCTGCGGCGCAAGCTCCTGGTGGAAGGTGTCGATCAGCTCATAGTGCTGCCAAATTTCATCCGGGTAGGTGTCTCTGGCAACGATATAATCCGTTCGTCCCTCGGTGATATAGGAGAGCTGCTCACTTGTTACCTCATCACCGGGGAGTGTCTGTGTCTGGAACCAGTAGCAGGTGGGATAGATATCTGCGGTGTTATACAGTCCACAGTCGAGACAGCCAATGTTCAGGAGTGTAGTGTTGTCGCTGCTGACCAGTCCCGCTGCCCGGTCGTTTTCGATGTCTTCTGTGAACGCGGAGAGGAAAACGTCCTCCCTTTTGGTGCCGAGGTAATCCGCATTCCAGCTAAAGTGCCGGAAAATGCCAAAGCACATCGCTGCATCCACAGCCAGCAGCACGATAAGGCTGATTTGCCCGTGGTGCGGGTGGGGGGAGCTGGGACATTCATGTACGGCAAGAGTGGCCTCGCGGTTGCACCGGTGTGATGAATGGGACTGCACACAGGCAACAAGACGGTCTATCAATTCGCCGAGGGCACAGCCGCCGGGGAGGGCCAGTGCAGTTAGGGGGAGTGCATAGTACGGCAGATGCGCACCGCCAATGTAGATGAACAGGAACGTGCAGCCAAACAGTAAAACCGGAAGGATTCGACGGGGGAGCGACGCGCCCTTTTGAAACAGCGCCCAGACCATGCCCAGCAGAATGAAGACATAGTACTGGATGTTGTCGAGGATGAGCCAGTAGAGAATCTTGGCAAGGTCATAGACTTTCTGCGCGGCGCTCGCACCGTGAGAGTTGGCACCGAAATCGGAATAGAGGAAGACGTTGGTGTAAATATAAACGCGGTACCAGTCATCCAGTCCGCCTGTCGCGGCAAAATACAGAAGCCATGGCACAAAGGGAAGAAGAATGCCGAGAAGATAGCACCCAGCCAACTTCCGGAATTCCCGAAGGCTTTTGCAGGTCATGATCACGATCAGTGCAAATCCGAGGAAAAAGCCCATGAGCGTGAACTTCACGCAGAATACGAAGCCACAGCAAAGACCCGCGAGAAAGATATCCTGCGGAGAAAATGCTGCGCTCCGTTCCGGAAGCCTGTCTCCGGAAGAGGAAACCGTATTCGCGGCGAACTGATCCGCTGAAGAAGCGACCTCTGAAACAGGTGCTTTTGGCGAATTGGCTTTGGCGGAATGATTTTTACAGGAGTATCGTTGCAGGCGGCTCAGCAGTATATACAACGGGTAGAGCAGAAACGGCAGACACAGCTCCTCGGCACAGCCGCCCCAGTAAAAGCTTTTGGACGCGAACATACAGGTCAGAAGCAGCGGCGAAAGAAAATGAGAAACCTTTTTGCTGCAGTAAATCCGCAGAACTTTGTCAATCAGCAACAGGTCTGCCGCAGCCCAGATTACTTCCATGACGAATACGCCGTAAAAGGTGGTTCGCGATAACAGCGAGCACAGACCGTAGATAAAATACAGATACGGTCCCTTCTGATCAAAAAGGTCACGGTAGATCAGCGTGCCGTGAAACATGGACTTGCCCATGGAAAAATAGCTGTTGGAATCGTCCCAGTTGTTGTATGGATACAGAAACGAGGAACGGGTCAGGAACAGCATCAGGAAAAAGGCGATGATCAGGGCGGTTGCGATGGATGAGAGGGTTTGTTTTTTGCTTGCCACAATAGGGGTCCTTTGTTATAATCTGCCATGTATGCGAGACTGCATACAGTTACAGCAATTAAATTATAGAAATAAGGTCAGGAAGTCAAGATGAGTATTATTCGTTGGATTTTAACCATTGTTCTTATTGTGGTCAGCATTGTTCTGACAGTCATTGTGCTGATGCAGGAGGGGAAGTCCCAGGGACTTGGAACTATTGCCGGCGCAGCGGATACATACTGGGGCAAGAACAAGGGACGCTCGGTAGAGGGACATCTGGTTAAGGCGACGATTGCACTTTGCGTTATTTTCTTTGTGCTCGCGGTTCTTCTGAATATGAACCTGTTCTGAGATGGATTTGTTCTGCGGTTGTTCTGGATTGTGAGGTGTTTCGGAACAGGCATGAGGCTGTCCGAAACCGGATTTGTTTTGGAGAGCGTCCGGAGAACGCCGCGTTGCCGCGCAGGTCGAGTGAGAACAGCTTTTGAGGGTGTTTCATTGCATGAGGCGACGGAACACAGGTGGGGTGTTCGACAGGCATCTGCAGAGAATATGTGACGAGAAAGAAGCGTTCCTGGCCGCCAGGGACGCTTTTGTTTTACGGTTATGCCAATGTATAAAACGCGATGCGCGCAAGAAAGGAATACATGAGTTCATCTCATAAAAAAACATCAAAACCGGTAGTTTTGCAGGGGACCTTCTGTGCCAACGCCAGGGGCTTTGGTTTTGTTGCGGTGCCGGACCTGGAGCAGGATCTGTTTATTCCGGAGGGACTGACGGGGACTGCTCTGGATGGCGACCTTGTGGAGGCTACGCTCCTTCCCGGTTTTGACAGGGGCGCCGTTACCGGCGGGAAGGGAACCACCCATCGCCAGGAAGCGGAGGTTACCGCAATCCTTACCCGTAATACGACAAGCGTTGTGGGAACCTTTTACGGGGACGGCCGGAAGGGCAGTGTGATACCGGACAATCGCAAAATTCCCACGGATGTGCGCATTCCGGAGGGGAGCTCCGGCGGCGCTGTCAACGGGCATAAGGTCGTTGCTCACATTACCGATTACGGCGAGGAAGAGCTGGTCAAACGCAAAAGTGCCCGCGGACACGGAGGTCGCTTCGGCGCGCCGCCGCTGACGGGAGAGGTGACGGAGATCCTGGGACATATGGATGATCCGGGAGTTGATATTTTGTCCATTATGCGGGCCTACAATCTTCCGCAGGGCTTTTCGGAGGAGGTCATGGAGGAGGTGCGGCAGATTCCGCAGGTGATTCCGGAAGGGACGGAGGAATCGACGCGCGAGGATTGGCGGGATGTGCTGACCGTAACCATTGACGGACCGGACACCAAGGATATTGATGACGCCATCTCGGTCCGCCGGCTCAAAGAAGAGGATGCCGCCTGGGAGCTGGGTGTGCACATTGCGGACGTTGCCGAGTATGTCAAAGAGAATTCGGCATTGGACCGGGAGGCCGGGAAACGGGCGACATCCAATTATCTGGTGGACCGCGTCATTCCTATGCTGCCCCATGAGCTTTCTAACGGTATCTGTTCCCTGAATCCGGGGGAGGACCGGTTTGCACTTAGCTGCATTATGCGAATGGATAAGGCGGGGAACGTCAAGGAGGCTCGCATCGTAGAAACGGTGATCCGTTCAGATGCCAAGCTTTCTTATCCCGGTGTTATGCGGTTATTTGATGCAAAAGATGAGAGCGAGATCCTGACGCAGCTTTCCCTTCAGGGGATGAAGCGGGGGGCGATCACAAAGTCCCACGCGATTGCGGCCATGCTGCGGCGCGCACTTCGCCTTTCCGGCATTCTCTCCAAAAAGCGGATGGCGGACGGTGCCATTGATTTTGAGTTTCCGGAATGCAAGATCCACCTTGATACAGAGGGACACGTGACGGAGATTGTTCCGTATGAACGAAACGCAGCCACGATGATGATTGAAAATTTCATGGTCGCTGCCAACGAAACCGTTGCGGAGCATTTTTACTGGCTGGGCGTTCCTTTTGTTTACCGAACACATGGCGTGCCGGACGAGGAGAAGATGCAGAATCTGCGGAAATTCGTGCAGGGCTACGGTTACCGCCTGAACTGGAAACAAGGTGACATTCATCCGAAGGAGCTCCAGACAATGCTGGCGAGTCTGAAGGGAAAGCCTGAGGAGGCGACCATCAGCGTTATGACGCTGCGGAGCATGCAGCGAGCCATGTATACCACGACATGCGGCGGCCATTTCGGGCTGGCACTGCGGTATTACTGCCACTTTACATCTCCGATCCGCCGTTATCCGGATCTTCAAATTCACAGGATCATCAAGGAGTACCAAAGAGGCAGGCTCACCGCCAAGCGGCGGAGTCATTACGATAGCATCCTTCCGGAAGTGTGCCGCCAATCTTCGGATATGGAGCGGCGCGCGGATGAGGCGGAACGGGAAACCAACAAGCAGAAGATGTGTGAGTACATGAAGGGACATCTGAGCGAAGTGTTTACCGGCACCGTCAGTGGCGTGACCGGCTGGGGAATTTACGTGCAGCTTCCCAATACCGTGGAGGGTCTGGTCCCGGTTCGGTCGCTCCGGGACGATTATTATGCATATGTTGAGGAAAAAGCACTTCTGGTCGGGGAGCGCACCGGGAAGAGCTTTGGTCTTGGGCAGAAGGTGAATGTGGTGGTGTCTTCCGTGGATACCACGGCGCGAACCATTGATTTTGAGTTGCAGCAAGAAGAACACGAGCAAGGGACTTCGCAGGAGAATCCATCCGGCGAGAAAGGCCATTCGGATGAGAGGAACGGCTCCGGGGGTCAGCCGCGCGGCCGCCACGGCAAGGAAGAACGGATTCGTCACCTGACACGCAGCGGAGAACCGGAAGCGCCCGGGAAAAAGCACGGCCGTCATACCGGCGCCGGCAATGACAGCCACAGCGGCAGAAAACGCCGCAGAAAGAAACATCATGCAAGAGAGCATAAAACTGATCGCGAACAATAAAAAGGCGTATCACGATTACTTTATTGAGGAAAAATATGAATGCGGCATTGCCCTTTTTGGCACAGAGATCAAGTCGATTCGCCAGGGAAAGTGCAGCGTCAAGGAAGCTTATGTCAGCATCAAGGACGGAGAGGCTTTTGTGGAGGGGATGAACATCAGCCCCTATGAAAAGGGGAATATTTTTAATCGGGATCCCCTGCGGGTCCGCAAGCTCCTTCTGCACAAGGGCCAGATCCTGAAGCTTGCTCAGGCAGTATCGCAAAAAGGATATACCATTGTGCCGCTGCAGGTGTATCTGAAGGGCGGCCGTTGCAAGGTGGAAATCGGGCTTGCACGCGGCAAACACAACTATGATAAGCGTGAGGACATCAAGCGCAAGGACGCGAGGCGAGAAGCAGAGCGAGACTTTAAGGATGTGTATCGGGGGTGATGCATGCCGCCCCGCCGCTTGGGCCGGCGAGTGAACTTCTGGGTGACGATAAAGAATTACCCGAAAGTCCTTGACAGGAGCAGACGGACACTATACACTAGCTGAGTATGCCGCATGGTGAGGCATTAGGTATGGCCTGTAGGTACTGCAGGAGCCATGCAGGAAGAGAGTCGCAAGATTCTGATGGATCCGGATGACTCCGCCGTAATCAGCGAGACTTAGAAGAAGGAGGTACCGAAGATGTACGCAATTATCGCAACTGGTGGAAAGCAGTATAAGGTTTCTGAGGGCGACGTGATCGAGGTTGAGAAGCTCGAGGCCGCTGCAGGAGACAAGGTTACATTTGACCAGGTTCTGGCAATCAGCGGTGATACGCTGAAGGTTGCCGGTGATGTAGCAGGAGCTAAGGTTGAGGCTACTGTTATGGAGCAGGGACGCGGCAAGAAGGTTGTGGTTTACCACTTCAAGCCGAAGACCGGCTATCACAAGAAGAACGGTCACAGACAGGCATTTACGCGTGTTAAGATCGACAGCATTGTCGGCTGAGACGCATGACGAAGGTTCAGATTATCCGAACAACGGATGGACACACACGTTCCATTTCCTGCACAGGGCATACGGATTATTGCACGGATGGTGAAGATATTGTCTGTGCAGGCACCAGCGCAATTATCATCAATACGATGAATTGTCTGATGGATCTGCTCCACGAAGATATGGAGGTTGAGGCGGATGCCGCAAACGGCGGCGATCTTGTCTGCAACTTTCTGCAGGATCCGGGAGAGAAGGGCGAGTTCCTGATCGACTGTATGATTCATGGGCTGGAGTGGATAGAGAGTCAGTACGGGAAACGATATCTGAGTCACAGAATTGAGGAGGTAGCACAATGTTAAACTTAAGTCTTCAGTTCTTCGCACACCACAAAGGAATGGGCTCCACCAAGAACGGCCGTGACTCCAATTCCAAGAGACTGGGTGCCAAGAGAGCAGACGGACAGTTTGTTAAGGCTGGCAACATTCTCTACAGACAGCGCGGAACCAGAATTCATCCCGGTCTGAATGTAGGAATCGGCGGTGATGACACACTGTACGCTCTGAAAGACGGTATTCTGAGATACGAGAGAGTGGGCAAGGATGGCAAGAGAGCATCCGTTCACCCGGTTGAAGCTGCAAACGAGCAGTAATTCCATCGTAGCACCGTTAGCTCCGGACAGGCATAGGTCTGCCCGGAGTTTTTTATAGTTCCACAACACCAGGAGAATGTTATGTTTGTAGATAAGGCTACCATAACCATCATCAGCGGCAAGGGCGGCGATGGGCACGTGTCGTTCCGGCGTGAGAAGTTCGTTCCGGCCGGTGGCCCCGATGGCGGTGATGGCGGAAATGGCGGAAGTGTTATTTTTCGCGTGGACAAAGGAATGAACACGCTGGGGGACTATCGCTTCCGCGGTAAATATGCAGCAGAAAACGGGGAAGACGGCAAGCAGAAGAAGATGGCCGGCAGAAAAGGCGAGGATCTTGTCCTGAAGGTTCCGGAGGGCACGGTTGTCAAGGATGCAGAGACAGGACGCGTCATCATCGATATGAGCGGTGATACGACGGAATATCTGGTCCTCAAGGGCGGCCGCGGCGGCAACGGCAATCAGCATTTTGCGACATCGACCATGCAGGCACCCAAGTATGCGCAGCCGGGACAGCCCGCCAGATCTCTTTTGGTTACGCTGGAGCTGAAGGTAATTGCTGATGTTGGCCTGGTGGGATTTCCGAATGTAGGCAAATCCACGCTGCTGTCGATGGTGAGCAATGCAAAGCCCAAGATTGCCAATTATCATTTCACCACACTTTCTCCGATTCTCGGCGTTGTGGATCTGGAAGATGCTGACGGATTCGTTATGGCAGATATCCCGGGCCTGATCGAGGGTGCGGCGGATGGTGCCGGCCTTGGCCACGAGTTTCTGGCGCACATTGAACGGTGCAAGCTTCTGATTCATGTGGTGGACGCTTCCGGTTCTGAGGGACGGGATCCGCTGGAGGATCTTGCGGCGATCAATCATGAGCTGGAGCGGTATAAGATTGATCTGACACAGAAAAAACAGATCATTGCGGCCAACAAGGTGGACCTGATCGATCCATCCTGTCAGGACGAATCGAATCCGGACAATCCGGTGGCACGCATTCGCAAGGAATACGAACCAAAGGGGTATTCGATTTATCCCATTTCGGCAGCCACCAGAGAGGGCGTGCAGGAGCTTTTGTATGCGGTGAGCCGTGCACTTTCTGAAATGCCGAAGGAAACGAAGGTGTACGAGCAGGAATATAATCCCGACGCAGACCTTCTTCGTGCGGAGGATCCTTATGATGTGTGGTATGATCAGAAAGAGAAGCTCTACCGCGTGGAGGGACCTCGCATCGAACGCATGCTGGGTTACACGAATCTGGAAACGGAAAAAGGCTTTGCGTTCTTTCAGAAGTTCCTGCAGACCAGTGGTGTCAATGACCGGTTGAAGGAGCTGGGCGTGCAGGAGGGCGATACGGTGCGGCTGTATGGTCATAGCTTTGAGTGGTACGACTAAACAGTACTGTTACTGTACGGGTGCTCGTCTGTGACGGGCCCTGGCGCGTGAAATGTAACGTAACAAGATATTGTGCAGTAATGGGGAAGGTTTGTGCAGAACCGTTACAGCGATGATGAGGTAATAGTATATGCTTAGCAGCAAGCAAAGAGCGCATTTGATGCGCCTTTCCAATACAGAGAATCCGGTCCTGCAGATCGGAAAGGACGGCGTGACACCGATGGTGGTTGAGAGTGCCGAGGAGGTGTTCAACCGTAGAGAGCTGTTCAAAGGCAGTGTTCTTAAAACCTGTCCGGATCTGCCGGAGGTAGCGGCGGAGAAACTGGCTTCCCGAACGCATGCGCAGCTGGTGCGAGTGATCGGCAGAAAGTTTATTCTGTACCGCGCCGACAAGGACAACCCGAAGATTGTTCTGCCGCGGTAACCGCACGAGGATTCGTTGCAGTACCCGTCGCTAACTGGTTCTGTACTGTAACGGAGTTCCGCATGAACAAGGAACTGCAACAGCGGTTTTGCGGATGATATTCGGTGGTTGCTATGAGATCAGAAAGAGGTGAGCTTCTGGCGTGAGGACTGGAATTCTTGGAGGCACATTTGACCCTATCCATCTGGGGCATCTGATTACCGCGGAGAACGCACTGGATGGTGCGGGACTGGACCGGGTTATTCTGATGCCTACCGGCTGTTCTTATTTTAAAGAGGATCAGAAGGTTACACCGCCGCAGCTGCGCTACGAAATGACCAGACTGGCGGCTCTGGACAATCCGAAGCTGGTGGTTTCGGATATGGAGACGACAAGGCCGGGCAACAGCTACACGGCAGACACCCTGCGGGAGCTTCGGGAGCGTTATCCGGGCGATGAGCTGTATTATATCGTGGGTGCGGATACACTGGTGCTGATGAGCCTTTGGCGGGCGCCGGAGGTGATCTTTTCGCTGTGCCATGTACTGGTGGAGACCAGATCGGAGGAAATCGCCGGGAAGGGGCTTTCGGAAGAGATCGATGCACTCCGGGGAAAATATGGCGCCGATATTACCATTCTCCCTTCCAGGAATATTGATATCTCCTCCACAGAGATCCGTGGGCGCGTGCGGGATGGAAGGTCCATCCACTATCTGGTTCCGGCGGCTGTAGAAGAGTACATACAGGCGCAGGGATTGTATCGGGAAGATGGGAGGTAAGGCGTGAAGACGGGAAAAGAACGGTTGGAACTGATACGGGCGGTGCAGAAGGAGCTGAAGTATTCCCGTTTTATTCATAGTCTTGGCGTTGCCTTTACGGCGGCCTCTCTGGCAGAGCGGTACGGCGCGGATATGCGCAAGGCGGAGACAGCAGGGATTCTCCACGACTGTGCCAAATACGTGGATGTCGAAAAGATGGAGAGCCTCTGTGCAAAGAACGGCCTGTCGGTGACAGATATGGAAAAAGGGAGTGCGGCGCTTCTGCATTCCAAGGCGGGAAGCATCCTGGCCAGGACCAAATATGGAATTGACGACGAGGAGATCCTAAATGCTATCCGTTACCATACGACCGGACGACCTGCCATGACGCTCCTGGAGAAGATTATTTTTATTTCGGATTATATTGAACCGGGGAGGGATCAGGCGCCCCATCTGGAGGAAATCCGAAAGGCTGCCTTTTCGGATCTGGATCAGGCATTGTGCATGATACTGAAGGATACCCTTTCATTCCTGAATGGGAGCGGAAAGGCGGTTGATTCTATGACGCAAGAGACGTACGATTATTACAGGTCGGCGGATTAAGGAGGGCACCATGGAGAAAAATGCAAAGGAAGCGGCAAAGCTTGCACTGGAAGCGCTTGATGAGAAAAAGGCGGAAGATGTCCGCATTATTGATATCAGTACCGTTTCGGTGCTGGCGGATTATTTCATCATTGCCAGCGGTACGAACCGCAGCCAGATTCAGGCGATGGCCGACAATGTACAGGAGAAGCTGGCGAAAGCCGGACACATCTGCAAGCAGGTAGAAGGGTATCAGGCAGCGAATTGGGTGCTGCTCGACTTCGGAGATGTGATCGTGCACGTGTTCGATACCAAGAACCGCCTTTTGTATGATCTGGAGCGCATCTGGAGAGATGGCCGTCAGATGGAGGCCAGTGAGCTGGAAGAAGCGTAAACAGATACGAATCGAACATAGATCAAATAGAATCGAATATAGGTAGGTAATCATGCGATTACAACAAAACGGCTTCAGGAATCTCCTGAAGCCGTTTTGTTGTGGATGGAATGAGGGGTATGCTGATTAAAGCGTTTACTACGCCGGATTTGCGCTGCAAGGCAGAAAAAAACTTAGCGCATGATTCGATACACACCAAACACCTTTCCAAGGATCTGGCAGTCCCTTACCAGAATGGGCTCCATTTCATCATTCTCCGGCTGCAGACGAATATACTGGGCCTCCTTATAAAACCGCTTCACCGTGGCAGAATCATCAATCAACGCAACAACAATATCTCCGTTTTCGGCGGTGTTGCAGGCATGAACCATGATTAAATCGCCGTCCATAATACCTGCGTTAATCATGGACCTGCCGTGGACCTTCAAAACGAAGGACTCGCCTTGTGGAACATACTCCGTGGGAACCGGAAAATAGCTCTCAATATTCTCCTGAGCAAGGATGGGTTCCCCGGCTGCAACCCGGCCAACCACCGGAAGTGCCGCTGTCTCTGTGCGCACCATCTGAAAATTGTCATCACAGATTTCAATGGTCCGCGGTTTGGACGGATCTCTTCGGATGTATCCCTTTTTCTCCAGGGTTGATAAATGCGAATGAACAGAAGATGTGGAGCTAAGGTGTACGGCATCACCAATCTCTCGAACTGACGGAGGGTATCCTCTCCGTAGAATACAGTCCTTAATATACTCCAGAATCTGTTCCTGCTTGGCAGTAAGTTTGCGTTCCATATATGGGTGCCTTTCTGTAAAGGGGTGTAGGTTTCTTGTTCGATGGATTCTATACAGGTGCCCGGTAGCGACGGGGAAACGGTTACCTTCGACCTAGTACATCGTTTGCAAAATAACT
>CAVKRN010000063.1:8323-13591 GCA_963658695.1 bacterium | reverse complement strand
CGCAGGTCATGAAAGATGGCAGTGAAGACACGGCAAAAGCATTAACACCGGACGGCCTTCCGGAGGATATCCGAAGAGCATATGACAATTCACATGGTCAATTTTCTGATGATAAGTAGTATGAATTGCTTATAATACAGCAGCACCCCGCCGCAGCGTTTCCGGCTGACTTTTCCACATCCATCCTGTCCACTCAACCCCCAAATTCCCACAGTTGATATATTCCCACACAGCAAAAATCCGAGCATCCGGGCAGTCACTAAAGAACCGTCCGAACACTCGGAAATGCCTTGATTTCAAGCCTTTTCTCGTTATTTAATTCTGTACCTTAGACATCAATACTACCGTCTCCACATGCACTGTGTGCGGGAACTGGTCCACCGGCTGCACCTCCTTCAGCGCGTAGCCGCCTGCTGCCAGAATCTTACAGTCCCTGGCCATTGTGGCAGGATCGCAGCTAACGTAAATAATCCGCTCCGGCTGCGTTTCCAGAATGGTCTGAAGGCATACTTCATCACAGCCCTTCCGCGGCGGATCAACGATGACCACGTCTACCATTCCTTTTTTGTCCGTTTTATCTTCCGCTCTCATCTTGCCTGCAACATATTCCGGCAGGACCTCTTCGGCTTTCCCGACGCGGAATGTAATGTTCGAGAGGCCGTTTTTTTCCGCATTTTTCCTGGCATCTTTGATGGCATCCGGGATGACCTCCACGCCATACACTTCTCCGGCATCCTGTGCCAAAAAGCAGCCGATGGTGCCAACGCCGCAGTACAGATCCCAGACGACCTCTGTTCCGGTAAGTCCGGCATAGTAGCGCACAATGCTGTACAATCGCTCTGCCTGAACCGGGTTCACCTGATAGAACGAAAGCGGCGAAATGCGATAGGTGATGCTGCGCAGGGAATCTCCGAACCGAACCTTTTCGTCCTCATATTCCGCAGGCAGGACATGCATGGTATCCTCGATTGCCTCTTTCCCCCAGAGCGTACGCCCTTTCTTGCCCATGATCACATTGGTGCGCTCCGTATTGCTGTTGATGCAGATGCTGGATATCCCCGGAAGCTCCCGCAGGTCAGCAACGAGCACCTCCTCCCGCGGAAGTTTTTCTCCATTGATCACAAGGCACACCATAGTTTCCTGCGAATAAATACCGGAGCGAATCAGAATGTGACGCACGAGTCCCGTTCCCGTTTCTTCGTGGTATGCCGGCACATGGCATTTCTCCATATACTTCAGCACCGTGGCCAGAATATCCCGGTTTTCCTGCGGCCCGGCAAGGCAATCCGTAACCGGCACAATACAATGCGTATGTCCTGCGTAAAATCCGGCAACCGGCCGACCATCCTTCTCACCAACCGGGAGCTGCTCCTTGTTGCGGAAGCGGTAAGGATTCTCCATCCCCAATATGGGATGCATTGCCGTTTGCACTATCTCCTCGGAGAACCCGCCGATTCGCAACAGCACGTCCCTCACTCGCTTTTGCTTAAAAGAAAGCTGCCGATCGTAGGAAAGCTCCTGGATCTGGCAGCCGCCGCATTTCCGTGCAAGTTCACATCGCGGAGATGTTCGAAACGGGGATGGAACAACAATTTCTGTCATCCTGGCAAATCCATAGCCCTTTTTGACCTTCATGATCTTGGCGGTGACAGTATCTCCCATCACCGCATCCTTGATAAACAGCGTAAAGCCGTCCACTTTTCCGATTCCGGCGCCGTCCGAACTAATGTCGTGAATTTCCACCGTAACAATATCGTTCTTCTGAAACTTGTTGTCCACTGTTCTTCTCCGCTTTAAACACAAGCCCATGTCATCCGACATGGGCTTGTACATTCTATCGTAACCACTCAATTGCCATCCGGCACAACCGTCTTCCGAATGTTGGAATCCAGCAGCTGCTGCCAGCCAAGCCAGGCATTGTCCTCGGTGCCGCGTTCAAACATCTCCTTGAAGATCTCCAGCTTGGCATCTGCATTATCTGCAAAATTGAGTGCCGCCGCCTCTGCCAGTGCCGGCTTTTTCGGCGATCCGTATTCCAGCTCCCCGTGGTGCGCCAGAATGCAGTGGCGCAGCTCTGCCGAGAGAACCGGGGGAAAATCCGGAATTTCCTTCAGCTTTTCATCGATCATTTCCACGCCGATGATGATATGCCCGATCAGCTGTCCCTCATCCGTATAATCATTCTGCGGGAAGCGGGAAAGCTCTCTGGTCTTACCGATATCGTGGAACATCGCCGCTGTCAGCAAAAGATCCCTGTTCAGGAACGGGTAGTTGTCCGCAAAGGCATCGCACAGCTTCATCACGCCCAGTGTATGCTCCAACAGACCGCCCATGAATCCATGGTGCACCGTTTTGGCGGCCGACGAAACCTGGAAAGCGCGGATAAATTCCTTGTCCTCCACGAAGAACTTGATGATCAGCTGCCGCAGATGCTGTTCCTTCACCTTATTGGCAAGACGGATCATTTCGTCCCACATTGCCTTTCGGTCCTTCTTCGTAACCGGAATGTACTCTGCCGGATCGTACTCCCCCTCCCGGCATTTGCGGGCTCTTTTGATATTCAACTGGTATTTCTTCTGGAAAACAACGACCTCACCCACGATGTCGACGTAATCCATCTCCGCAAACTCCTCGATGCCGACACTGCCGGGATCCCAGATCTTGCCGTCGATACTGCCGGTTTTATCCTGCAGAACCAGACTGTCGTAGGAGCGGCCGTTTTTGGCGGTGAGCTCGCTTTTTTTGCGGCAAAGATAAATGCTGCTGACTGTAGTTCCTTCCCGTAAATCCTTGATGTACTGCATATGCTGTCCCTTCTAAACCGATGCGTGAATCCGCCTGTAAGCAGAGGGTTCTCGTTGAACTATGGCAGGTGTCAAATTGTCACGCAATTGACTTCTCAGCGTTTCCCAAAGCCAAGCCGACTCCCCAGATTTACCACAATTGTAACATCTGTATAGCTCTCTCCGCTTTGTCGTTTGAGCTGAATGCTCAGCTGTCTTCCTGCTCTTGCATTGAGCAGCTGGCTCGCCAACTCTTCCCTGCCGGTAACTGCTCTTCCGGCAAATGCCGTAATCACATCGCCGCTTTGGATGCCGGCCTCCATGGCCGGAGAATCCATCTCTGTCTTTAGTACATAGGCTCCCTCCGGAATGTACTGCTCCTGCCGCACATTCTCCGGCACATCCGCCACATGAATCCCCAGATACCCCACAGATGTTTCATTGGACAGTTTCTCGATCAGCGGCTTCAATTCGGTAATTCCGGTTGCACAGATAAGGTTCTGGGCATCGGACGTCTGATACTGCATATCAATCCAGCCAATCACGCTCCCGTTCATATCGATCAGAACGCCGCTGGCCGTTTTACTGCCGCTGATGTCCGTCGAAATCTGCTGATAGCTGCTGTCTGTCACATCCAGCGCAAGTCCTGCGTTCGTAATGATTCCATAGCTGATGGAGCCTGCTGTCCCTGCCGGACTTCCAACGGCAATGACAGGACTTCCGGTCAGATTCTCCTTGTCACTGCTCCCCAGTGTGGCCACTGCCAGCTGGTCGTTTTGCGAAAAGCTCCCTTTAAGTTTTCCCTCATCTACGCTCAAAACGGTGAGTCCTGTGATGTCATCCTGAGCCAGCACCGACGCCTCTGCGCTTTGTCCATCCTGAAACTGCACACGGATCTGCTCCGCTTCCGCATAATCATCCTCTCCGGCCAGGATCAGAAGACTGGTTCCCTTTTCGGCCACAATGAGTCCGCTCACTGAACCGCTTTTATTATACAGATCTCCGGCCCAGTCATAGTCCGAGGTGATGACTGATACCGTCACAATAGCCTTTGACGCTTCGTTAGCCAGATCCTGCAGCGAGGAATACAGCTGCGAGTATTCCGTCGTCGCTTCCTGCCGGGCTTCGGACTTTCCGCTGCTGGCCAGATCCTTTTTGACCTCTGCCAGAACTTCCCGGCGAATGGCATCCACATCCACAAGACTGGCGGCCTTTTTCTCAGCTGCCGCCTCCTGAATTTCTTCATCGCTGGCGATCATATCCTCCGGCGACACCTCATCCGCCGTGGTTTCCTCCGGAAACGTGACCGGTGCAGCCTCTTCCGACGGCGTAATCGCCTGATTAATCATTGGTTCCAGAAGAAGGAACGACGCGCAGGCTACCACCCCGAACAAAACTGCCAGAAACGCGGTAATCGCGGTTCTGCGGAGCAAACGCTTTTTGTTCAAGGGACGTTGGCGGATTTCTTCCTTCATAAAATCCGTATTTACTTCCGGCACCGTTTGTTCGTCCCGGCTCTTATCCTCAGAGGACTCTGACATTTGCTGTTTCCCTTCTGAATCGTTCTTCGTCTGCACTGCAAATACATTCAATGCGATGGTTCCGCGCCATCTCGAATTGCCTAGTACATCGTCAATCTTCCAACTCGTCATTTCGTCCGGAGCGCTTCAGAGTAAATATAAATTCCGATCCCACTCCTTCGGTGGATATGACATTGATGTTCTCATTGTGCGCCCGCAGAATCTCCCGCACAATCGACAAGCCAAGTCCGGTTCCCTTTTTGTCCTTTCCGCGCGAGAGATCCGTTTTGTAGAAGCGTTCAAAAATAGCACTTTGCTCCTGAACCGGAATACCGATGCCTCGATCCTTCACCGAAACGAAAATTTTATGATGCTTCTCGGATGTCTCAATTCGCACAGAAGTATTGGATCCGCTGAATTTAATGGCATTGTCAATCAGATTATACAACACCTGCTGAATGCGGTCCTGATCGGCGTTGACATACAGCACCTCTCCTGTCAGTACCAGCTCCAGCGTTACTCCCTTGCGCAGGCACGTCTGTTCAAAGGACGCTGCCACCTGACGAATGACGCTGTTGATGTCAAAATCCGTGTAATTCAGCATCATGCCCTTCGTGTTCAGGTTATTCAGTGCCAGAAGGTCATTGGTCAGCTTGGTAAGTCGTTCCGTTTCGTTGAGCACAATGCCAATGTATTTCTCATGCATCTCCGGTGGAATTGTGCCGTCCAGCATTGCCTGCAGAAATCCTCGAATGGACGTCAGCGGCGAGCGAAAATCGTGCGAAACGTTGGCAATAAACTTCTTCTGATCGTCCTCGGAGCTTGCCACCTTTCTGGCCATGTAATTCAAGGATGCCGCCAGATAGCCAATCTCATCCTCGCTGTCTACCGCCAGCTCATAATGCATATTGCCGGCCGCGTACTGTTCGGTTGCCTTCGTTATTTTGCGAAGTGGAAAATATACA
>CAVKRN010000063.1:0-8313 GCA_963658695.1 bacterium | reverse complement strand
TAAGGATAATCAGCGACAACAGCAGAATGATCAACAGCTCCACATACGAGATATTCAGCCGCCGGTTGGCCTCCTCCTGAAGCGTTTTCTCGCTATAATGAATGGCTACATATCCGCTGGTTTTGTAATTCTGTGTGATCGGAGCAAGAACCGAGAGCTGATCTTCTGAAAAATACCCCCAGAAGGTTCCCTCGGTGTACAGGTTGCCGGCAAAGGCAGAGGGCGAAAAGTCCTCCACCCGCACCTCCGTCTCCGGGTCAATCCGGGCCTGGCTGTCCACGACAATCCGTCCGGACGGGTTCAGCACCATGATTTCGGCTCCCAGATAGGTTCCAAGAGAATGGAGCTGTTTGTACACGCTGTCGATGGACGTCTCATAGCTGTACAGCTCCGCCGCGTACGTGTCTGCAATGGTCGTGGCCTCACGGTAAAGTGCATCCGCCTCCTGCTGCCGCACCTGATCCAGTGTCATGTTGGATACGAAGGTTGCCACTGCAATAAGGCCGAACACCGCGAACAGAGCATACGCCAATATAAACTTCAGATAGATCGTCTTCCTCACGCATTGGCCTCGAATTTATATCCGATCCCCCAGATGGTCGCAATGCGCCAGTGCTGGTTGTCGTGGATTTTCTCCCGGATGCGTTTGATATGCACATCCACCGTCCGGGTGTCTCCGATATAATCGTAGCCCCAGATCTGGTCCAGAAGCTGTTCTCTTGTGAATACGCGGTTAGGCTGGGAAGCGAGAAAATACAGCAGCTCCAGTTCCTTGGGCGGCATATCCAGATTCTGCTCCATATAGGTGACCGAATAGTTGGTAAGATTGATGGTCAGATCCTGGTAGCGGACAATTTTCTCCCCGCTGGCCGCCGGCACGGACTGTTCCTGCGGATTCTGGTGAAACCGGCGCAGAACCGCCTTGACTCTTGCCACCAGCTCCTTGGAATCAAAGGGCTTTTCCATGTAGTCGTCGGCGCCCAGCTCCAGGCCAAGGACCTTGTCAAACACCTCTCCCTTGGCGCTTAACATGATAATGGGCGTCTGGGCCTTCATGCGAATCTCACGGCAGACCTGGTAACCATCCATTCCGGGCAGCATCAGATCCAGAAGAATCAAATCCGGTGCATAGGAAGCGTAGCTTTGCAGCGCTTCCTCCCCGTTCTCTGCAATCAGCGTATCGTAGCATTCCTTCGTAAGATACAGGCTGATCAGCTCCGCAATGTTGGCGTCATCGTCTACGATCAATATTTTCTGTTTGCTAACTGCCATCTTGTATCTCCTTGTGCCGCGTTCGCCCGACACGCATACATAGTATTCCGAACTCTTTGCGAATGAGGCTCTGCATCGCTAAGTAGGATACATTCCTCTATAGTGTCACAATGGTGACGCCGGCATCTCCTTCTCCGAAATCACCTGCGCGATAGGAACGGATCCAGGACTGCTTGCGCAGATAGTTCTGTACCGCGCTGCGCAGCGCACCGGTTCCCTTGCCATGCACGATGCGTACCGTATCCAGATGAGACATTCTCGCATCATCCAGATATTTATCCAGCGCCATGACCGCTTCGTCCGTTGTCATCCCCAGAAGATTAATCTCCGGAGAGATATGCATGGCCCTCGACAGGTCCATGCCCCCTGCACTCATACGTCCCGACTGCTCCTCGTAGGCACGCTTCATGGCGCTGGCCGTCTTTTTCTTGGCCCGTGAATCAATGGTCATGCCCGTTTCTTCGTCCAGAAGCGCCAAATCCTTTAACGGTATCTGCGAGTTCATGATGCCGCACTGAACGCCAACCTTTTCCTGACGATCCGGGAGCTTCGTCACTGTCCCCTGCATGCCAAGAGACAGCACACGAACCCGGTCCCCAATGTGCAAATCGGAAGCCTTGAGGCTGGAAGTGCGAACCGGCTTTTCCTTCTCCTTCTGCAGGCGGCGCGTCTTGGCCGAGACCTTTTCACGAAGGTTGGTCCTTGTCTGCTCCATCGCCGTCATATCGGCACCCTTGCTGCTCTTGCGGATGGCAGAAATGGCACTGTCTGCCTGATCCTTGGCGTCCTGCAGGATGTTACGTGCCTTTTCGTTGGCTTGATCCAGAATTTTCCTGCGCCGCTCCTCCAAAGAATCCTCTCTTGTCTTGAGTTCCCTGCTGCGGCGATCCAGATCCGCCCGCATACGGGCAATCTCCTCCTGCGCCTTGGCATTACGGCGTCTGGTATCCTCCAGCTCCGAGAGCACATCCTCGAAATTCTGCGTTTCCTTGCTCAGCTGTTCTCTCGCCGTCTCGATGATGTAGCCCGGAAGTCCGAGCTTTTGCGAAATGGCAAAGGCATTACTCTTTCCGGGAACGCCGACCAGGAGCTTATAAGTGGGCTGGAGAGTCTCCAGATCGAACTCGCAGCTGGCATTGACGATCCCCTGCGTCCGCATGGCATAGAGCTTGAGCTCTGCGTAGTGCGTGGTGGCAAGCGTCGTTATTTTCCTTGTGTGCATGAAATTCAGAATGGAAATGGCAAGTGCCGCTCCCTCCGTGGGGTCGGTACCGCTTCCCAGTTCATCGAACAGGCACAGGCAGTTCTTGTCCGCGCGCCTTAGGATGTCGACAATCGCCGTCATATGGGAGGAAAACGTCGACAAGCTCTGTTCAATACTCTGTTCATCCCCGATGTCTGCATACACCTCGCGGAAAACAGAGAGCTCGCTGTGCTCGGCAGCCGGAATGTGGAGTCCCGCCATCCCCATCAGTTCGAAAAGGCCAACCGTTTTGAGGGTCACCGTTTTACCGCCGGTATTGGGTCCTGTGACAATGATCATGTCATAGGTTTCCCCGATGGTCAGATCAATGGGCACAACCTTTTTCGCATCAATCAGCGGATGACGTCCCCGATAAATGCGGATGACATGCTCCTCGTTGAACTCCGGCCGCACAGCCTCCTGCTCCATAGCCAGATGAGCTTTTGCGAAGATGAAATCCAGCTGTGTCATGTTGGCACAGTCGTCCCGCAGTGCCATCAGATGGTCGGAGAGCATCCCCGATAGGGCTTCCAGAACCTTGGCTTCTTCCTTTTTTTCCTGGAATTCCAGTTCCCGGATATGGTTTCCCATCTCCACAATGGCCGCCGGCTCAATGAACAGCGTGGATCCCGTCGAGGATTGGTCGTGCACAATGCCGCGAACCTGCGACTTGTATTCGCTCTTGATCGGAAGGCAGTACCGGTCATCCCGCATGGTGACGACCGTATCCTGCAGATACGACGCATAGGTCTGTGTCAGCATTTTATTGAGCTGCACGTGGATGCGGTCATCCGTGATGCCGATCTCGCGCCGCAGCTTTTTAAGTTCCGGGCTGGCATCGTCGCTGATCTTGTCTTCGCCGATAATGCAGCGGCGAATCTCCGCTGACACAGGGCTTAAAGGAACCAGGCAGTCAAAAAGATCATACAGCGGATTCTCCTCCGACTCTGGCCCTGCGCTGCGTACACGCGCCACATTCTCCAGGAAACCGGCAAGCTGCAGCAGCTCCGTGATAGACAGACTGATCCCGACGTGCAGCGCCTGAAAGGCTGCGGTAAAGTCGCGGTTATTCCCAAAGCTAAGAGACCCGTTGCGGAAAAGGTAGCCAAGCGCTGCCTCGGTCTCTCCCTGCGCCCTTGTGATGTCCACAAGATCCGTATACGGAAGCAGCTCCCGGCAGAGCTTCTTGCCCGGTGCAGAGGTCGCATGCTCCTCCAGACGCGCCGTTATTTTATGAAATTCGCAAATACGCAGTACTTTTTCGTTCATGGATTTATTATCTAATTGGCTCCGCGCAGCTTCTGTACGTAGGAGGCCAGACGCCCCAGTGCCTTCTTAAGACTGTCGATGGAGTAGGCATACGAAATCCGCAGATATCCCTCCCCGCAGTCACCAAAGGCTGTTCCCGGAACGATCGCAACCTTCTCCTCCTGCAGAAGTCTGGTGGCAAACTCATCGCTGGTCATCCCGAACTCCTTAATGCACGGGAACACATAGAAGGCGCCCTCCGGTTCAAAGCAGGGAAGCCCCATCTCGCCCAGCATGTACAGGACAAACCGTCTTCTTTCATCGTAGGATTCCCGCATCCTTGCTACGTCCTCGTCGCCGTTCCGCAGTGCCTCCACGGCAGCATACTGAGAGGTGGTCGGTGCGCACATGATGCAGTACTGATGAATCTTCACCATCTGGCGAATAACTTCCTCCGGTCCGCAGGCATACCCCAGCCGCCAACCGGTCATCGCATAAGCCTTGGAAAAGCCGTTGATGAGAATGGTGCGCTCCTTCATATCCGGAAGCGATGCAATGGAGACGTGCGTTTTGCCGCCATAGGTCAGCTCGCTGTAGATCTCATCGGAAAGAACGATCAGATCATGCTTTACAATGATGGGAACCAGCTTCTCCAGATCCTCCCGTTCCATAATGGCGCCGGTAGGATTGTTGGGGAACGGCATCACCAGTATTTTCGTTCTGGGGGTAATGGCTGCCTCCAGCTCCTCCGGAGTCAGACGGAACTTGTTCTCTTCCTTGAGCTCAATGATGACCGGCTTACCGTCTGCCATCACCACACAAGGCTCATAGGACACGTAGGAGGGCTGCGGAATCAGCACTTCATCGCCCGGGTTCAGCAGCGCACGCATGGCAAGATCGATGGCCTCGGAGCCGCCCACGGTCACAAAGATTTCCGAAAGATAATGATAATCGAGCTTCTGGGTCCTTAGCAGGTACGCTGCAATCTCCATGCGAAGCTCCTTTAATCCGGAGTTGGAGGTATAGAAGGTTCTCCCCTTCTCCAGGGAATAAATACCCTCATCCCGGATATGCCACGGCGTGTCAAAATCAGGCTCTCCCACGCCAAGGGAAATGACATCCTTCATGTCTGCCACAATATCAAAAAATTTACGGATACCGGAAGGCTGAAGGGATGCTGCCTTATCTGCAATCAGGTCCTTTCTCATGGCGTCACAATCTCCCGGATATCCTCTTCACGCTTGTTCATGATGGTGCCGTGGTCCTTGTATTTTTTCAGAATAAAGTGGGTCGTCGTTCCAACCACGGTGTCCAGTGTGGAGAGCTTGTTGGTCACAAAGCCGGACACTTCCTTCAGCGTTTTCCCCTCCAGAATGACCATCAGATCGTAGCCGCCGCTCATCAAATAGACGTTGCTCACTTCCGGGTACTTGTAAATACGCTCTGCGATCTCCTCAAAGCCCTGACCCCTTTGCGGTGTTACGCGCACCTCGATCAGCGCCGTCACCTTCTCAATGCCGGTCTTGTCCCAGTTCACCATGGTATGGTAACCGCAGATGATGCCCTCGCTTTCCATTTCTTCCAGCGCATTTGCCACCTCGCACTCCTCGGTGCCCAGCATAATCGCCAGCTCCTTCAGATCAATGCGGCTGTTCTTTTCAATGATCGTAAGGATTCTCTCCTTTAGTGTATTCATGTCCTTCCTCCTCCTAAAAACTGCAGCAGGCTGTCTGCCTCCGGCCGGTTCAGAGACTGCACTTCCTCGCCGTTGTGAATCCGGCGATCCCGGTCTTCACGAAGCCTGCCAATCGCCCTTGCAAAAACACCGGCATCGCCCAGCCGGGCCGCTGCCTCTTGCGCATTCTCCACCACGGCCAGCATGGCTCCCGAAGAGCGAAGCTGGTACGGATTGATTCCGCAATAGTCCGTCAGCTCTATGGTCTCCTGCAACAGCGGAATCTTCGTCAATTCAACATCAAATCCGCATCTGCACTCCTGTGCCAGATTCCACAGGGCTGCATAAATACCGCCTGCCAGAACCGGCACGCGGCAACTCGCGTGTAGGCCAAGGCCGTCCATCATCTCCACCTGCCGCGTCAGATACAGCTCTTCATCCAGTGCGGCTGCCTGTTCCAAAAAGCGTACCGGGAACCGCTTCTCCAGCTCCCACCTGCAGGTCTTTGCCAAAAGAGCCGTCCCTTCCAGTCCAACGTAGCCAAGAACCAGAATCTCCTTCCGGCCGGGATCTCCCTTCGTCAGCGGCCAGTATACGCTGCCCCTTGCCGTAATACACAGCACCGGTCTTGTGACCGCGTCTGTCACCTCCGCCCGAAAGCCGGCCACCTTCACATCAGCCCGCGCTGCCTGTTCCTTCAGCTGATCCACAATGCTTCGAAGAAGTGCCTCCTCGCTTTCCACCGGTAAGAGAAGCTCCGCCGTAAGCTCTGCTGCCTTGGCTCCCTTCGCTGCAAGCGAATTGACCGCGCCGGATACTGCGCCGAACAGGTCCGTATCCACACCGCTCGTCTGCACCGATGACGCGGTTTCGGTTGGTAGTTCCACCCCCGCTACAGTTGAGATTCCTTCCGCAGAATTTGCATCGGCAGCTGCCTGCACCTGTGCTACCGTTTTTTTCCACACGCCCATCAGGCGCTTTGTCACTGACCGGTCATAGACGCTGCAGTCCAGCTCACCGGTCCGAAGAATCACTGTGTCCCTCCATCCTGCGTGCTGTCCGATGCCGCCGTGCTCTCGGAGGATGCTGTGCCTGTGCTATCAGCAGATTCCGCCGTGCTCTGTCCGGATACTACAGCATTGGCTGCTTCCTGCGCTTTTTCCATGGCTGTCGTTGTATCCAGACCTTCCGCCAGCGCATCGGCATAGGCTTCATCCGCCGCGTTCTTGGCATCCTCTGTCAGGCTGTCACTTGCCGAGGAATCAACACCGGCTGCCGCATCCGCTGCCGCCTTTTTGATGGCATCCACGTCCTTCGAGGAAATGGCATCCCGAAGGGCCTGCGTCACATTTCCGGCAGTTCCCACCTTAACATAGGCGGGCGTCATATTGTAGGTGCTGTTGTTGAAAACGTCCTTGCTCTGCTGTACGCCGTCTACCGTAACCACCTTCCATAATCTCGCGGTGTATCCGGTATGGCCGGCCGTGGTCTCTACCGTGCCAACCGCCAGCGACGGATCCTCTTTTATTTTGGTTCCTTCGGACGGCGTCTCCGACAGCGTCTCGCTGACAAAGGACACCTTCCGGTTGCTCGCTCTGGTTTCTACGCCGTACACTGTAAAGGTAATGGAGCCATTGTAGGTGTAACCTTCGATATAAACCGTACTATCCAGATTGTTGGTAAACTTAAAATCCATGCCGGAGGACTCGGCAATAGCTGCGTCTGCGGAAGGGTCGACATACGTCACAATCATCGAGTGGTTGTAACGCTCCGTAACCTTCAGCTCCGCACGGATTACGGCATTATAGAGGGTTGTGGACACCTGGCAGATGCCGCCGCCGAAGCTCTCCACCACTTCATCGCCGGAATAGGAACCAGCCATCTCATAGCCGTTTTCCTCTGTAAACGGGGTGATGGTGTTCAGCATGGAGAAGGATTCTCCCGGTGCCAATGTCAATCCGTTGATCATGCCGCAGGCATTGGAAATGTTCTTCGACCGGGCCGCATTTCCCGTGGAGTAGTATGTTGTAAAGGTGCCCAGCACCGAAGTCAGCTTCTGCAGATCCTCCGTTGTGGTAGCTGGTGTTGTCGTCTCCATGTCCAGATCGATGGTGGCGTCCTCGCCCTTCCACTCGGTTGTCAGATAGCTGTAGATCTGCTTCACCGACTCATCTTCATTAATGGTCACGCCATCGCTCCCCTCGGTATACTGGAAACCGCCGTTGGCTCTTGTCATCGATGCGTTGACGGCCTGCACGTTCCAGGCGGAGCAATTGTTCTCAATAAAGGTGCGAATCTGATCCTGGTTGAAATCCAGCTCAATGGAAAAATCCGCCCCGTTCACTGCCAGGTCCTTCTCCTGTTTATATCGTGCAATGATGTTGGCTGCATGTCCGTAGTTGATGATGGTGTCCGCAAGGTCGCTGTTGGTCCAAGTCATGCCCAGATTCCCTGCGCTTACTGTCACATTTTCATCACCCATTCCGTGAATGGTTATGGTCGCGCTGCGCCTTGTCTCCAGGATGGAATCCGCAATTGCCTGTACCTGGTCCTTCGTCATTCCGCCAAGGCTCTGCCCCTCCAGCGTAATTCCGTCCTGCACGGTTCGCTGTGCCGTGGTCTCCGCTGCTGAAACTGTAACCACTAAAAGCGGCACGATCATCGCGATTGCCAAGATGATGGCAATAATCGCCGCTGCGATCTGACGCTTTCTGGCGCGTTTGTTCTGCTGCAGCTGCTTCTGCGTTTTCTTGCTGCCGGACGGTTCTTGCCCTGTTTTCTTTAATTTATAGCCCATGTTCTTTGTACCGCCTTATTGGTGTGATATCGGATTCAAACGGCCTTTAATCGAGTAGGAGGCGGTGACTAACCGCCG
>CAVKRN010000062.1:0-13995 GCA_963658695.1 bacterium | reverse complement strand
AGGATTTTTGACCCGTGCAATCAGGAAAAAGGGCCAGTTAGTTAGGCCAGTTATTAAAAATCGATGTACTAGTGACAAGGGGATTGCAATGTGTCACCCAAGCGCTACATCAAGTACCATCATGACACTGAAGCCGGCAGCAAAGAAGAGCGTGCCGAGGTTGGAGTGGCGTCCTTGTGACATTTCCGGAATCAGCTCTTCGACCACCACATACAGCATGGCACCGGCGGCAAAGCTTAACAGGTACGGAAGAGCAGGAATGATATGCTGCGCCGCAAGGATGGTCAGCACAGCACCAATGGGCTCGACAATGCCGGAAAGCACACCGCCGAGGAAGGCCTTGCCGTTCGTTTCTCCCTCTGCCCGAAGCGGCATGGAAATGATAGCACCCTCCGGGAAATTCTGAATGGCGATCCCCAAAGACAGTGCAAGCGCACTCGCGGCGGTTATCTGTGTGTTGGACGTTAAGAGCCCTGCATACATTACGCCGACCGCCATTCCCTCCGGAATGTTATGCAGCGTGACCGCCAGCACCATCATGGTGGTGCGGCTCAGATTGCTGCGCGGCCCCTCAGCCTCCTTGCTGCCGACATGGAGATGCGGAATGAGGTGATCCAGAGTCAGCAAAAATAAAATCCCCAGCCAAAAGCCGGTAAATGCCGGGAAGAAGGCTGCCCTCCCAAGGGACGCTGACTGTTCCATGGCCGGAATCAGAAGACTCCAGACCGAGGCAGCCACCATTACACCTGCGGCGAATCCTGCAAGCGAACGCTGAACCAGATCTCCCAATGCCCTTTTCATAAAAAATACACAGGCCGCACCGGCCGATGTCCCCAGAAACGGAATCAGAACTCCTGCGAAAACATTCATCATCTTTATGACTCCCTTAACATCGAATCAGCTGCATGTGGAAAGCATAGCATTGATATAAGTTAGCGTCAACTAACTGGATTTAAATCCGGCGTTACCAGGACTTACGGTACTGGCTGGGAGTTACGCCCTCGATTTTTTTAAAAATACGGGAAAAATAATTGGCATCCGGAATGCCGACACGGGCTCCTGCCTCCTCCAGTGTTACATCGGAGAAGCGCAGGAGTCTTTTTGCTGCGCCGATACGGGCGTGCAGAAGATAGCTGCCGATGGTGGTGCCATACTGCTGACGAAATCGGCGCATGAGGTAATATTTGTTCGCGTGGAAATGCTCGGACAGCTGATCCAAAGAGATGTCTTCCGTGTAGTGCGTATCCAGATACAGGCGCACATCGGAGATGGCAAGCTTCCCGCTGGGAGAAGTGCGATCCATTTCCCGTTTCAAAGCAGAGCCCGGAACACCGCGGCCGCCGGACGGCCTCCAGGCTTCCTGCATGAGGCGTGTCAGGAGACTGGCCAGTACTTCATTGAGCTGCATATCCCGGATATAGGAATCGGAAACGGACAGCTCATACAGGCGGTCCAGCAGTGATGAAAAGGAAGAAAAGCCAAGCTCAGAGGACGGACGGAAGACGGGACTCCCGCTTCGCTCCAGAAATTTGCGGTAGATGCCGGGCATCTGCATGCCGGAAAAGTGGACCCACTTCAGTTCCCACAGATTCTGCGAGGTTGTGTGGGCATAGGGAACCGAGCAGTCCAGAAAGACGCAGTCTCCCGCGTGCAGAGAATAGGTTTCCGTCCCGGTCTGCAGACTTCCGCTCCCGGAGATGACAAGGAAAAACAAATAGGAGGAGAGCCCGCTTCTGCGGCTGGTATGGGGCTTGGCGGCCTGCAAAGAGCCTGCCTCCTGCAGGAATAAAAGAGAATCTCTGGCAAAGGAGGAGGCGGTATAGATGCTGCGGCGGGATGTAACCAGGTCGCCGTGAAATTCTGCGGTTTGCGGATTCATAACGTATGCCCTTGGATGATAAGACGTCAGTCAGCGACGAGTCCTTATGAGGAATCGGTGCCAGCGTGCATGCTATTTGTGTCAATATTGTGCTATTTCTAGACAGTATCGTGCATTGGAAACACGAAAACAGTCTGGTATCATCAGTATGTTTTAGATGATAGTTAGTGTCAAGATGATGCGTTGATAGCATGTAACATAGAATAAAGGAGAAACAAATGGCAAAGACAGCACTTATTACCGGTGTAACCGGACAGGACGGTTCCTACCTTTCCGAATTCCTTCTGGAGAAGGGGTATGAGGTACACGGCGTGATTCGCCGCTCTTCGGTGGATTATCGCGAGCGAATTGCGCATCTGGAAAACAATCCGCATTTCCATCTTCACTACGGGGATCTTGGTGATTCCATGAGCATCGTGGGCGTTGTCAGTAAGGTGCGCCCGGATGAAATCTACAATCTGGCGGCACAGTCCCATGTGCAGGTTTCCTTCGACGTGCCGGAATTTACAGCAGATGTGGATGCCATCGGCGTGCTGCGCGTTCTTGAGGCGGTTCGTCTGTGCGGTCTCAAGGACACCTGCCGCATTTATCAGGCGTCCACATCCGAGCTCTACGGCCGCGTGGAGGAGGTTCCCCAGAAGGAGACTACACCGTTCCATCCCTACAGCCCTTACGCTGTTGCCAAGCAGTACGGCTACTGGATTGTTAAGGAATACCGCGAGGCGTACGGCATGTTCGCCTGCTCGGGTATTTTGTTTAATCATGAGTCGGAGCGCCGCGGCGAGACCTTTGTTACCCGGAAAATTACCCTTGCGGCAGCCAGAATCGCCCAGGGCAAGCAGGACAAGCTCTATCTCGGAAATCTCTCCTCCCTTCGTGACTGGGGCTATGCGAAGGATTATGTGGAATGCATGTGGCTGATTCTCCAGAATGAGACGCCGGAGGACTTTGTCATTGCAACCGGAGAGCAGCATTCCGTTCGTGAGTTTGCAACCCTGGCCTTCCATGATGCCGGCATCGAGCTGGAGTGGCAGGGAAGTGAAATGGATGAAAAGGGAATCGACAAGGCAACCGGAAAGGTGCTGGTAGAGGTGTCTCCTGATTTTTACCGTCCGACGGACGTTGTCAACCTTTGGGGAGATCCTTCCAAGGCCAAGGCACAGCTGGGATGGAATCCCACCAAGACCAGCTTCGAGGAGCTGGTGCGGATTATGGTTGCCCATGATATGGAGAAGGTTGCTAAAGAGTAAGGGAGTCGCCGGCGAAAAGATGAACGGGAAGGACGCGGACGCTGCATGGCGCGCTGTGTTGAAAGGAAGAAAACTATGATGGAAAAGGAAGCCAAAATATATGTGGCCGGCCATCGCGGAATGGTGGGCTCGGCAATTAAACGGGAACTGGAGCGTCAGGGCTACACGAATATCATTACCAGAACCCACAAGGAGCTGGATCTGACCAGGCAGGACCAGGTGGAAGCTTTTTTTGCGGAAGAAAAGCCGGAATACGTATTCCTTGCGGCAGCCAAGGTGGGCGGCATCGTGGCAAACGAGGAAGCACTGGCGGATTTCATGTATGACAACATGATTCTGGAAATGAATGTGGTACACAGCGCCTGGAAGAATGGCTGCAAGAAGCTGGAATTCCTGGGAAGCTCCTGTATTTATCCGCGCATGGCACCGCAGCCGATGACCGAGGACTGCCTTCTTAGCGGCCCGCTGGAAAAGACGAACGAAGCCTATGCACTTGCCAAGATTTCCGGCCTGAAATACTGCGAATTTTTAAATCGCCAGTACGGAACGGACTATATCTCCGTGATGCCGACAAATCTGTACGGCCCCAATGACAATTATCATCCGACCCACAGCCATGTGCTGCCGGCACTGATCCGCCGTTTCCACGAGGCCAAGGAGCAGGAGCTCCCCTATGTCACCTGCTGGGGTGACGGGTCTCCGCTTCGCGAATTCCTGTATGTGGATGATCTTGCGAATCTGTGTGTGTTCCTGATGAACCATTATTCCGGCAATGAAACCGTAAATGCGGGCACCGGCAAGGAACTGACCATCAAGGAGCTGACCCAGAAGGTGGCAAAGATCGTCGGATATGAAGGAGAGATCCGCTGGGATGTCTCCAAGCCCAACGGCACCCCGCGTAAGCTCCTGGATGTCTCGAAGTCCAAGAAGCTTGGCTGGGAGGCGAAGACCTCTTTGGATGAGGGAATCCGCCTGACCTATGAGGACTTTTTGAATAATCCGATGCGTGCAGAGCGCTAAGAGCCTGCCACTACCGATTACACATCGGTGCTGCAAATGGAATCCATGTGTAATCGTATCGGAGAATTCACCGGTGCGAAATTCTCCTCACGTTACCGCAGACGCGCTGCGGCCTAGGAAGGAAACTATGCATATTATTTTACTGTCCGGCGGCTCCGGAAAACGGCTGTGGCCGCTTTCCAACGATATCCGCTCCAAGCAGTTTATTAAGATTTTTAAAACAGAGGACGGCGAGTACGAATCCATGGCACAGAGGATGTACCGCCAGATCCGTAAGGTGGATCCGGAGGCAACCGTAACGGTTGCAACCAGCCGCTCTCAGGTTTCCCAGCTCAAAAATCAGCTGGGGGATCAGATTGGAGTGTCGCTGGAACCCTGCCGCAGAGATACGTTCCCGGCTATTGCGCTGGCAACTGCCTATCTTGCGGATGTGCAGAATGTACCGCAGAACGAAGCGGTGGTTGTATGCCCGGTGGATCCGTATGTGAATGAGGATTATTTTGAAGCCCTAAAGAAGCTCTCGGACCTTGCCCAGAACGGGGAAGAGAATCTGACCCTGATGGGAATCGAGCCGACCTATCCTTCGGAAAAATACGGGTACGTCATCCCGGCGTCCAAAGACCCGGTCAGCATCGTAAAGACCTTCAAGGAAAAGCCGGATACGGAGACGGCGCAGCAGTACATTCAGGAGGGCGCTCTTTGGAATGCCGGTGTATTTGCCTATAAGATCGGATATGTTCTGCAGAAGGCGCATGAGCTCATGGACTTCACGGATTACGATGATCTGTTCGCCAAATACGAGACGGTGCAGAAAATCTCATTCGATTATGCCGTGGTAGAGCATGAGGCTCGGATTCAGGTGATGCGCTTTGCCGGCGAGTGGAAAGATATGGGAACCTGGAACACTCTGACCGAGGCGATGGAAGAGCCGGTCATTGGTCAGGGAACCTTGAATGAGACCTGTGAAAACGTGGAGGTTGTCAATGAGCTCAATGTCCCGGTCCTTGTGATGGGACTGAAGAATGCGGTTGTGGCGGCTTCCCCGGAAGGAATTTTAGTATCCGACAAGGAACAGTCCAGCTACATTAAGCCCTTTGTAGATGCCATGGATCAGCAGGTGATGTTCGCGGAGAAGTCCTGGGGGTCCTTTCAGGTGCTGGACATTGAGAAGGAGAGCATGACCATTCTGGTGACACTCAAGGAGGGCCATCAGATGAATTATCACAGCCATGCACACCGGGATGAGATCTGGAATGTCATTTCAGGAGAAGGAAGAACCATTGTGGACGGCATGGAGCAGAAGGTGCAGGCCGGCGATGTGGTTACGATGCAGGCCGGATGCCGTCACACCATTGTGGCGGACTCGGAGCTGAAGCTGATTGAGGTACAGATCGGCAAGGGAATCAGCGTACATGACAAGCAGAAGTTTGAACTTGAAATCTGAATACGAAGAGCAGGCAAACGAGCGGGGGCCGATTCGCCTTTTGCCTGCCGGTCAGGATTATATCTGGGGCGGCAGACGCCTGAAGGATGATTTTTCAAAGGATCTGGAGCTTTCTCCTTTGGCGGAAACCTGGGAGTGTTCCACCCATCCGGACGGAATGTCCCGCCTTGCGCAGAATCCGGAAAAAACGCTGCAGGAGCTTTTGCTCGAGCACCCGGATTATGTGGGATCTCATCCTGCAAAGAGCATGCCGGAAGCGGCACAGAAGGGAGAGCTCCCCATTCTGGTGAAGTTCATTGATGCGGCTTCGGATCTTTCGGTACAGGTGCATCCGGACGATGCGTATGCCAAAGCCCATGAAAACGGGCAGCTTGGCAAAACGGAAATGTGGTACGTGGTGGATGCGGCACCCGGGACACAGCTGGTGTACGGTTTTTGCCGCAGTATGACACCGGAGGAAGTACGAAACGCCATTGCAAGGGGAACACTGGAGCAGTGCCTGCAGCGCGTACCGGTGGAAAAGGACGATGTCTTTTTCATTCCTTCCGGAACCGTGCATGCCATCGGAAAGGGGAGCCTCATGGTGGAGGTGCAGGAAAGCTCCAACCTGACCTACCGCCTGTATGATTACCACCGGCTTGGCAAGGATGGCAAGGAGCGACCGCTCCATGTGGAGAAGGCATTACAGGTAAGCGATCTGTCGGCCGGTACGGGGCTGCGCCAGCCCATGCGGGTGTTGAATTACCGTCCCGGCTTTGCCTCGGAATTTCTATGCAGGTGCCGCTATTTTGAGGTTCGGCGGCTTTTGGTGAACACGCAGCGCATTCGTGAAATGGCGCATTTTCAAACAGACGATACATCTTTTCATATTCTGATTTGCACAGAAGGCGATGGAGTGCTATTTTGTAATAAGCAAAGTCTGCCGTTTTTTCGCGGAGATACATTCTTTATTCCGGCAGGCAGCGAAAAGATTCGGATTCATGGCATTGCAACGCTTCTGGATATTAATTGTTAGGAAATGCTGATTGAATCAGCATTTCCATGGTTCTCGCTGCTGTGCCTTCTAGAAAGAGGATATGAAAAAATTAAATGGAACTGTGATTGTCACGTACCGCTGCAACGCAAGATGTACGATGTGCAATCGTTATAAGGCCCCTTCCCTTCCGGAAGAGGAGATTTCCCTGGAAACCATTCGCAAGCTCCCGCCGATGTATTTTACCAACATCACCGGTGGGGAGCCTTTTATTCGTTCTGATCTTAAGGAGATTGTCCGGGAGCTCTCGAAGATCTCCGACCGCATTGTCATCTCGACCAACGGATATTTTACCGACCGGATCCTGGATCTATGTCAGGAATTCCCGCAGGTGGGCATCCGCATTTCCATCGAAGGTCTGGAAGAAACCAACAATGAAATCCGGGGACTTCCCAACGGCTTTCAAAGAGGCTACGAGACGCTTTGCAAGCTCAAGGAAATGGGGCTTAAGGACGTGGGCTTTGGCATGACCGTGCAGGACCGGAATGCACCGGATCTGGTGCCGCTGTACGATCTTTCGGACCGGCTCGGCATGGAATTTGCAACCGCCAGTCTCCACAATTCCTTTTACTTTGTGGAAGCGAAAAATATCATTCACGACCGGCCAATGGTGGCCCAGCATTTTGAAGACCTGGTTAACCGCCTGCTGGACTCGAAGGAGCCAAAGAAGTGGTTCCGGGCCTATTTTAATCACGGGCTGATCAATTACATTTACGGACAAAAGCGTCTTCTTCCCTGCGACATGTCCTTTGATACCTTCTTCATTGATCCGTACGGGGATGTGATGCCCTGCAACGGGACCAAGGATAAGGAGGTCATGGGAAATCTGAATGACAAGACCTGGGAAGAGGTTTGGAATTCGGAGCAGGCGGAGTCGGTCCGTGCCAGGGTGCGCCGGTGCGATCGCCAGTGCTGGATGATCGGCTCCGTTTCGCCGGCCATGCACAAGTACATCTGGAAGCCGGCCTTCTGGGTGCTGCAGCATAAGTTTCTTCGTTTTTATCGCAAGAAAAAGTATTCCATGTATGAAATTCCTGCCGTACGTGATTTCCGGGACGGAAAGGTGACTAAGGAAGCGTTGGACGCATGTTCAACCTGCGATCTGTCGGCACAGTGCCTATCCAACGGATTGTCGGATGCTTCGAAGGAGCTCTTAAAGAATAAGAGCGGCGAAGAGTTTGTGGCAGAAGATATGTTAAAACAAGAGATCTGAGAGGAAGGCGGAATGACGAAATTGCAGGAAAGCGTCGCAGCTGCGGCAGCAGATTCTGTAAAGGTGAATGAGCCGCTTGCCTCCGGGGCGCATGCAGGCAGTATGCATCCCACCGTACGGATTATTGTGACGACCCATAAAAAATACCGGATGCCGGCCGACCCGATGTATCTTCCGATGCATGTGGGGACGGCCATCGAGAAAACCGGAGAAGAGCTGGAGCCGGATCTGGGATACATTAAGGATAATCTGGGCGTGAATATCAGCTCGAGAAATCCGTATTTTTGCGAGCTGACGGGTCTCTACTGGGCCTGGAAGCACATCCATACCGACTACATCGGCTTGGTGCATTACCGGCGGCATTTTCGCGGAAACGGGCGGACGAGCTGCTCCGGTGTCCGGGGAGATATTTTTGATAAGATCCTGACCTACCGGGAACTGGAACCCATGCTGGGACAGTACAAGGTCTTTGTGCCGGCCAAGAGATATTATGTCATTGAATCGCTGTACTCCCACTATGCGCATTCCCATTACATCGAGCATTTGGACAAAACAAGAACCATTATCGAAGCCAGATATCCGGAGTATATTCCGGCCTTTGACAAGGTAATGGCAGAAAGCTCCGGTCACATGTTCAATATGATGATTATGGAGCGGCATCTTCTGGATGAATACTGCACCTGGTTGTTTGATATTCTGTTTGCACTCGAGGGCCAGGTGGATATCAGTAACTACTCCTATTTTCAGGGGAGATATTGCGGGCGCGTCGGTGAACTGATCCTGAATGTGTGGCTGCGATATCAACAGGAGAGCGGACGAATTCCCAAGGATGCAATTAAGGTTCTTCCGTACCTCTATGTGGAACGCGTTGACTGGGGAAAGAAGATGAATCAGTTCCTGCGGGCCAAGTTCCTGCATGAGAAATATGAGGTGCAGTGAGAATGGGCTTGTCGACGGTAGATGCATTTAAGCACATGCAGGCAGCAAATACGATCACTCTGGATGATGCACAGCTCCGTGCGCTGCAGGAGACGCTGAACGGAATGCTGTGTGACATGGCGAAATGCTGTAAGGAGCATGGCCTGACATTCCTTCTGGGCGGCGGCTCGTGCCTTGGTGCAGTGCGGCACCATGGCTTTATTCCCTGGGATGATGATGTGGATGTAAATATGCCGCGGGAGGATCACGACATATTTGTGAAGGTGTTTGCCAAGGAATACGGAGACCGCTACTGGGTGCATACCCCGCGGGAAACGCGTGGTTACGGTCTGACGCTCTCACGGATCCTCCTGAAGGGGACTTCTGTGATTACGCGGGAGGATTTTCAGAACAAGGAGTGCGGCGCTTTTATCGACATCTTCGTGATAGAAAATACGTACGATAATGCGCTGCTGCAGAAGCTCCATGGATACGGCTGTATGGCAGCGGGACTGGCGCAGTCCTGCGCCAAATTCTGGCGTGATCGCAGGGAGCTGATGGGACTTGCCGGGTCCATCACGGATCCGGTGATACGCAGAAAGTATGAGAGAGTGTTTCGTATTAAGATTGCCCTGGGATTTGCCGGCTCCTTTGTGAGTCTGGATGGCTGGACGCAATTCTGCGACCGGATGTACAGCGCCTGTGGGAATGCGAACAGTCAGTATGTGGTGATGCCCTCCGGACGGGGGCATTTTTTCCGGGAAAGGTATCTGCGCAGGGATATCCTGCCGGGGCAGCCGATGGCGTATGCGTCGACGAGTTATCTGGTTCCTGCGGATTATGATGTCTATCTGACCAGATTGTACGGAGATTATAAGCAGATTCCGGCAGAAGATAAACGGGAAAAGCATGTGTTTTTTGCGCCGTTTCAGCTGTAGAGGATCGAAAAGATGAGCAGACGAGAAATGAATGTAGCACTGATTTTCGCTGGCGGAACCGGCCGGCGGATGAACACGCACGGCGTCCCCAAGCAGTTTCTGGAGTTGAACGGCAAACCCATCATCATTCATACCATTGAGAAGTTCGAAAATCACGATGACATTGACGGCATTGTCATTTCCTGCCTGCAGGAGTACATCCCGAAGATGTGGCGGCTGTGCAACAAGTTTCATATTACTAAGGTACAGGCCATTGTTCCGGGAGGTGAGACCGGTCAGGAGTCGATCTATCACGGCCTTTGCAAGATCTATGAGCTGTTTCCCGGGAATTCCGTGGTTTTGGTGCACGACGGCGTGCGTCCGCTGGTGGATCCGGAAACCATTTCCAGGGCGGTTGCGTGCGTGCGCACAAATGGATCTGCCATCACAGTGACACCGGCGACGGAAACCATCATCACCGAGTCCAGAGACGGAGAAATCGGCAATATTCTGGACCGCGCTGCCTGCCAGGTGGCAAAGGCACCGCAGTGCTTTTATGTCAATGATCTTCTGGATGCGCATGAGAAAGCGCGCAGGGAGAAGCGGGACGATTTTATTGATTCGGCAAGCCTCATGCGTCACTACGGCTACAAGCTGTACGCGGTCGAAGGAAAGACGGAAAATATAAAGATCACTACCCCCATTGATTATTTTATTTTTAAGGCGATTTCGGACGCGAAGGAAAGCTCCAACGCCTTTGGATTGTAGAAGGAATTATTGCCATTCATGAGTGTAATCGGACGTGTTATTGTAAAAAAGATGCATTATGTCGGCCCTGTGATGGTCGAGGGAAAGTTTTTCAAGAAAATCGGGAATTGCTGGAAGCAGTTTAAGATCTGGCTGGACCGGAAAATCGGATATGCCAGCCGGTGTGTATTGTGGAGACATACGAAAACGGTGGGGAACCAGGTGATGTTTTTTCCGTTTTCCCACACAGTAGGCTGCAATTTAAAATACATCAGTGACGAACTGATCCGCAGAAAGGCACCGGTGGAGATCTGGTGGAGTGTTACGGATCCTCTGACAGCCAGGATCGATGCGGCAGAGATCGTGGCCAAGGATTATGCGGTGACGGAGAATGTGCTGCAGCTGGCAAAGGGACGAAAGGTTGGCGAAAAGCGTCTGGAGCAGTGGCTTGCCGGCGGCGAGAAGGGCCTTGCGGCAGCGCCGGGGGATCCCGTACAAAGTCTTACCTGGGATGAAGTGTGTGCGGCAGATAAGATCCGGCAGGTGGAACAGTTCGTACGCGAGCATGTCCACTTCACCAAAACCAATTCGTATGAGTACTTTACGGCAGCGGCGGCGTCCAGGCTACTCTTTACCAACTCGCTGCTGGGGGATAAATTCTATCCGTTCCCGGTGCGGAAGGACCAGATTGTGGTACAGACCTGGCACGGTTCTCTTGGCATCAAGCGCTTTGATCCCGCTCACTACAACACCAATGTGAGCTGGCCGGTAGCGGCGGCAAGAACCGGGAAACTGACGAGCTATATCATTTCCAACTCGGATTTTGAGGACGGCGTGTTCCGGGAAACCTTCTGGCAGACAACGCCGATTCTGAAGCTGGGGCACGCGAGAAACGATATCTTCTTTGCACAGTCGGAGACCGCGCGGGCCTATCTTCGCCGCGCCTTCTGCAAGGCGCACGGCCTGGCAGAAGATACCAAATTTGCACTGTATGCGCCGACCTTCCGGGATGATCATAATTTTGCTGTGTATGACCTGGATGCGGAACAGACCGTGCGGGCACTTAAAAAGCGGTTCGGCGGAGAATGGAAGCTGCTCCTGCGCTACCATGACAACGATAAAAAGAATGAGGATAAAAAGAATACCGTTCAGTCCGGCGATGTCATTGATGTAACACAGTATCCGGATATGCAGTCGCTGTTGGCGTTTACCGACTGTGGCATTACGGATTACTCCTCCTGGATTTACGATTATGTGCTCCTGCGCAAGCCCGGGTTCTTGTTTGCCATGGACCGTGACAAGTACGACAATGAGCGCGGCTTCTACTTTAAGCTGGAGGACACGCCATATCCGGTCTCTACGGATTCTGATGAGCTTGCAGAGAGTATCCTTGGCTTTGATGAGGAACTGTTCCAAAAGCGCGTGACCAAGTTCCTTTCGGATAAGGGCTGCATGGATGATGGAAACGCGGCGGTCCGCATTGCAGACTGGGTGCTGGAGAGAATGTAGCCACGAACAATCATTGATATGAAGCATTCTTCGCGAAATGTGACAATCGAATATCTGCGGTTTCTGTTTGCGGGAATCGTGGTACTTCATCATTCCAGGTACATACTGGGGGATGATCACTGCTGGTTTCTCGGCGGCTCTTTGGCCGTCGAGTTTTTCTTGTTTGTATCCGGGTATCTGCTTCTGGTTTCTGTGGAGAAAAGAAAGACGAAGATGGCAGCGTCGTTGGGCCGGGAGACGATGCACTTTATCCTGCATAAGCTTCGGGGATTTTACCCGGAATTTCTCATTGCCTGGCTGATTGGCTTTGGCTTTGTCGGAGCCGTGCAGCATAAGACACTGCCGCAGCTGTGGACTGCGTTTCTGGAGGATTTCTGGGAGCTTACGCTGGTAAAAATGAGCGGTCTGTTCCAGCATGGCATAGACGGAGCTATGTGGTATCTGTCGGCGATGCTGCTGGCGATGGCAATTTTGTATCCGCTCCTATGCCGGAAACGGGAGATGATGACGCACCTTGTATGCCCGCTTCTGGCGCTGTTTCTGTACGGTTATTTGTGCAGAGCGCAGGGACATCCGAGGGACCCGGTGGTTTGGCTTGGCTTTTTCTATAAGGGATTTGTGCGAACTGTTGCCGGGCTTTGCACGGGAGTTGTCATTCGTGTGGCAGTAAAGCACGTGCAGAAGGCGGCGCCTATGGGATTAACCGGTATAGGCAATGGCGTTGCCGGTGTTTTTCAGGCGGGGATTGTCATTCTGTGCATTCGGTATATGGCGCTTCGGAGACCTTCAAGGTATGATTACTTCTATATGTTTCTTCTGATGCTGCTGGTGCTTTTGACCTTCGCGGGAATGGGAATCCGTCTGAAGGGCAGTGCCGGACTATTCCTGGGGCATCTGAGTCTGCCGTTGTATCTGGGGCATTTGTATTTTGCTCAGCACATCAATGAAATCCCGGCCTTGGCCGGCAGGAGCGGCGGAATCCGGATGGCTGTGTATCTTATTTTATCTGTGGGAAACGCACTGGTGATCATGGGACTGGCCGGATTCTGGAGAAAACGCAGGGCGGCAGTAAAGCGATTTTGCAAACGCATAATGGTGAAAAGCTGACATGTTGACGACGATCAAAAAGTACCAGTTCATGTTCGAGGAGCTGGTCAAACGAGACTTTAAACAAAAATACAAAAGAAGCATCCTGGGAATGGCCTGGTCCATTCTCTCTCCCTTGTTGACGCTTCTGGTGATGGATGTGATCTTTTCCAATTTCTTCAGTAAGAGCATCCCGCACTACACAACCTATCTGTTCACCGGAACGATTGTGCTGTCCTATTACAAGGAATCCACGAAGAACGGCATGCAGTCCCTGATGAGCAACGCCAAGATATTCACGAAGATTAATGTGCCCAAGTACCTGTTCCTGCTGTCTAAGAACGTATCGGCACTGGTGAATTTCGGACTGACGCTTCTGGTGTATCTGGTGTTTTGTGTTCTGGACCACATACAGTTCCGGCCGACGATGCTACTGATGATCTTCCCGATACTGTGCCTGATGATTATGGACATTGGAATCGGAGCAATTCTGTCGGCGCTGTTCGTGTTCTTCCGGGATATTCAGTATCTGTATGAGGTATTTCTGACCTTGATTACGTATATGTCGGCGGTGTTCTATTCCGTGGATAACCTTCCGGCACATTTGCAGCAGATTCTGTACCTGAATCCGGTCTATGTCTACATCAAATACATGCGACTGGTGGTCATCGACGGCATCGTACCCTCCCTTGCTTATCACGGACTGTGCGTGTTCTACGCGGCCTTCTATCTGAGCATCGGAATGCTGATTTACAAGAAGTGTAATCATTCGTTTCTTTACTACCTATAACGTGACTGTAGAGGCACCTGTCGGCGACGAGTCCCGGCGGAGTTGTCCGATCAAAGGCCTTGCTCCGCCACCCTGTCGCTTGGCTGACGGAGCCGGAATAGTTACATCCTAGTACATCGTTTGCAAAATAACTGGCCTAATAACGCAGAACTTTTTTCTGAGGGTGCGTGTCAAAAAACGTAGGCGTAG
>CAVKRN010000061.1:0-14413 GCA_963658695.1 bacterium | reverse complement strand
GGACAGGACGGCGGAAACGATTACTACAGAGGCACCTGCCTGTATGCCAAGAAAATGACCCGCGCAGAGTTTGGGGATGCGCCGGTTATCTATCTGGAGTTCGAGGGAGCCAATTCCAGCGCAACCTTGTATGTAAACGGCAAAGAGGCCTGCCATCATGACGGCGGCTATTCCACCTGGAGAGTCAATGTGACAGATCTCCTTTCGGAGGAGAATGAAGTGGTGGTGGCCGTTGACAATGCTGCCAATGATCATGTCTACCCGCAGATGGCAGACTTCACCTTCTATGGCGGTCTGTATCGGAGCGTGAATGTCATTGGGGTAGAGGAAACCCGCTTCGATCTGGATTATTACGGCGGACCGGCCATCATGGTGACACCGAAGGTGGAAGGCAAGGATGCAAGCGTTGAGGTTCAGGTCTTCGTGACAGAACCGAAAGACGGCGATGCGCTGACCTATACTATCTGGGACGGCACCAAAATGGTTGCTTCCAAAACGGTATCTGCCGAAGAGACGAAGGCAGAATTCGTTATCGAGGATGTACACCTTTGGAACGGCAAAAAGGATCCGCACCTGTATACGGCAGAGGTGCTGCTGACAAGAGGCAAGGAGACGCTGGATGCAAGAAGCACACGTTTTGGCTGCCGCAGCTACAGCATCGATCCGGAGAAGGGCTTCATCTTAAACGGCGAGCGCTATCCGCTGCACGGCGTTTCACGCCATCAGGATCGTCCGAAGAAGGGAAATGCTCTCGACAGAAAGGATCATGAAGAGGATATCGATCTGATTCTGGAGATGGGTGCCAACACCATTCGACTGGCACACTATCAGCACGATCAGTATTTTTACGATCTGTGCGACGAGAAGGGCCTTGTGATCTGGGCTGAGATTCCGTACATCTCTAAGCACCTTCCGAATGGACGGGAGAATACTATTTCCCAGATGACCGAGCTCATCACACAGAACTACAACCATCCGTGCATCGTTGTATGGGGACTGTCCAACGAGATCACCATGGGCGGCGCAGAGGATCCGGATCTTCTGGAGAATCACCGCATCCTCAATGAGCTCTGCCACAGAATGGATCCCACCAGACTGACCACGATGGCCGTGGTATCTATGTGCAGCATGGATGCCCAGTACATCAAGATTCCGGATGTGATTTCCTACAATCACTACTATGGCTGGTACGGCGGAACCACCGATATGAACGGCGAGTTCTTTGATTCCTTCCATGCAAAATATCCGTCCATCCCCATCGGTATGAGTGAGTACGGCTGCGAAGCCCTGAACTGGCACACATCCAACCCGATGCAGGGCGATTACACCGAGGAATACCAGGCATACTACCACGAAGAGCTGATCAAGCAGCTCTTCACCAGAGATTTCATCTGGGCAACCCATGTGTGGAACATGTTTGACTTTGCGGCTGACTCCCGTGCAGAGGGCGGTGAGAACGGCATGAACCACAAGGGGCTGGTTACCTTTGATCGCAAGTACAAGAAGGATTCCTTCTATGCATACAAGGCATGGCTTTCGGACGATCCGTTTGTTCACATCTGCGGAAAGCGCTATGTAGACCGCGTAGAGGATGTGACGAAGGTGACGGTATATTCCAACCAGTCGGAGGTAGAGCTCTTTGTAAACGGAGAGAGCCTTGGAAAGCAGACCAGCGAGGATCATTTCTTCTACTTCCAGGTACCGAACAAGGGTGAGAGCGTTCTTGCGGCAAAGGCAGGCGATTGCACCGATGCCAGCACCATCCGCAAGGTAGAGACCTTCAATGAGGATTACCGTCTCAAGGAAGAAGGCGAGGTCCTGAACTGGTTCGACATCGAGATGCCGGAAGGCTATTACAACATCAACGATGCTATCAGTGACATCATGAAGGCACCGGAAGGACAGGCCTTTATCGGCCAGCTCTTAAAGGGGATGATGCAGGCCGGCGGAGAGAAGACAGCAGAGTCTGCAGGCGTTGACGGCGAAGGCCTTATGAAGATGCTGGGGGCGTTCTCTGTAAAGCGCATGCTGAATCTGATGGGAACAGCCGGCGGCGGAAAGAAGTTCACCAGGGAAGAGCTTCTGGATTTGAATGCGAAGCTGAATCAGATCAAGAAGGTCTGATCGGCAGCAGAATAGACATCTATGAAAGAGGGGAACAGACATGAGCAACAGCAGTAAAGAAGTTAGGCCGTTTGGTATCCGCGATAAGATGGGATACATGTTCGGTGATCTGGCAAATGATTTTTCGTTTATTTTTGCCAGCACCTACGTTATGGTGTTCTACACCAAGGTCATGGGCATTTCCACCGCAATGGTAGGAACCATGTTCCTGGTCGCAAGATGCGTGGATGCCTTCACGGATATCGGCATGGGTCGCATTGTAGATTCGTCCAAGCCGACAAAAAACGGACGCATTCGTCCATGGATTCTCCGGATGTGCGGCTTTGTGGCACTTGCATCGTTTCTGATGTACCAGTCGTTTCTGGTGGATGCCTCCTATGGCGCCAAGGTAGCGTATATGTTTATCACCTACCTGCTGTGGGGTTCCATTTTCTACACATCCATCAACATTCCTTACGGCTCCATGGCATCGGTGATCTCCAGTGAGCCCAAAGACAGAAGCTCTTTGTCGGTATTCCGCTCTGTCGGAGGCACCTTTGCAGGCATCCTGATCGGTGTAGCAGCTCCTATGCTGGTATATTACACGGATGAGGCGGGCAACCAGGTGGTATCTGCCGGAAGAATTTCTCTGGTAGCCGGTATTTTCTCCATCCTTGCCGTGATTTTCTATCTGCTGTGCTACTTTATGACAACAGAGCGCGTGGAGTACAAGCCCAAGACCGATAAGAAGTCAACGGGCGCTACACTGAAGATCATCATCACCAACCGTGCACTGCTCGGTATGATTGCATCGGCGGTTCTGCTGCTCCTGGCATCCTTGATGTCACAGGGAATCAATGTTTATCTGTATGCGGACTACTTCAAGAACGCATCGGCTATGTCGATTTCGTCCATGCTGATGCTGCCCTGCATCATTGTGATGGCGATTTTCTCCACAAAGCTTTCGGCGAAGTTCGGTAAAAAGGAATGCAGCGCAGTTGGCATGCTGACATCCTGTGTGATTTATCTGATCCTTGGCATTCTCCATATCACAAACGTATGGGTTTACATCGGCGGAGCATTCCTGGCAATGCTGGGCATGTATTTCTTCCAGACGCAGTGCTGGGCGCTGGTAACGGATGTCATTGATGATGTAGAGGTATCCTCCGGATCCCGCGAGGACGGCACGATTTACGGCATCTACTCCTTCTCCAGAAAGATTGGTCAGGCCATTGCAGGCGGACTTTCCGGATGGGCTCTTGGCTGGATCGGTTATGATTCTCTGGCAGCAGGTCAGACCCAGGAGGTCGCTAACGGAATCTATAACCTTTCCACCTTCTTCCCGGCAGCGATTTACCTGCTGTGCGCGCTGGCTCTGATCTTCATCTATCCTCTGTCCAAGTCCAAGGTAGAGGCGAACGTAGCAGAGCTGAAGAAGAGAGCGGAAAAGGCATAAAGCAGGCAACCTCCGGCGTGGGAAATGCTTTCATCAGCGCTTTCCTAAACAGATATCAAACAGCTTTTAAAACTTTATCTGAGTATGGGGTTACGGAAAAGACCCGGCTGCAGTCATGCAGCCGGGTCTTTTCGCGCGGAGGAGAAACCGCTACAATGCAAATGACGATTCTGTGCCGGGCAAAAGATGACTGCGCGTTATTGTACAGGTGTCAGCCTGCTGCTCGGTTGGCGTGGGAGTGATAATGACTGTATAGCGGCGGTTTTGTGAGCGTAGTATGGAACCGTCAGCGCAACGACAAGAACGGAGAGATTACAATGGACAATCAGGGGTATCGGAACATTTTTTTGGAACTGGGACATAGCCAGGAGGAAATTAACGCGAGGCTGTCGGAAATCTGGAATACATTTTTCTACGGATCCGAGGAGGAACGAATTTACCATCCGGTCGGAGAGGATATGGGGTATCTGGAGGATACGGGCAACCATGATGCAAGGACAGAGGGCATGTCCTACGGCATGATGTTGTGTGTTCAGATGAACCGGAAGGAGGAATTCGACCGTATCTGGAAGTGGGCCTGCACCTACATGTGGATGAACGAAGGGGAGAATGAAGGTTATTTTGCCTGGTCCTGCGCATTGGATGGGACGAAGAACTACACGGGACCGGCACCGGACGGCGAGGAGTTTTTTGCCATGGCGCTGCTGTTCGCTTCCCACCGGTGGGGAGATGGTGAAGGTATTTTTGATTATTCCGGCTGCGCGAGGAAGATCCTCAAGGCTTGCATTCGGAAAGGACAAAACGGACGTCCCGGTACGACCATGTGGAATCTGGAAAACCACCAGATTCTCTTTGTTCCGGGTAGTGATTACACAGATCCATCTTATCACCTGCCGCATTTCTACCACCTGTTCGGACAGTGGGCAGATCCGGAGGATGCCGGCTTTTTCGCGGAAGCGGAAGCGGCAAGCCGCAAATATCTGGCGGCGAGCACCCATCCTAAGACCGGAATGAGCGCTGAGTATGCGGAGTTTGACGGACGCCCGATGAGCAGAAAACTGTCCTGGACAACGGACCGTCACGACTGGTTCTACAGCGACGCCTATCGCACAGCGGCCAACATCGGTCTGGATATGTGCTGGCGGGGAGAAAAGGAAGGACAGGAGAAGGCACCGGCAAGGCTGCAGGCATTTCTGGACGCGCAGGAGAATCCGTGGCAGATCTATGAGGTGGATGGAACTTGCTTGGAAAAGCCGGCGCTCCATCCCGTGGGAATGATGGCGGCAACTGCCCAAGGCGGGCTTGCTGTGCTGTATGACGAGGACACCGCGCCAGAGGATAAAGAACGCGCCCTTTCCTGGGCGGAGAGGCTATGGAAGGAGCCGCTTCGCAAGGGCGATCGCAGGTACTATGACAACTGCCTGTATTTCTTCGCATTCCTGGCGCTGAGCGGCAATTACCGCATGTGGTAAGACGAAAAGATCACAGTTCGCGTGCTAGGCAAGCGACGGGTGGCGGAGATTGTCCAGATCAGGGGCCTTGCGAGGCCTCGGTGCTTGCGAGCGTTTTGTGCGAGCTTAGCACCGCTAGGTCCGAGGACGGAGCACGTTTTTTCGAGTGGCCGTCAGGCCATCTCGTAGCTGACGAAGTCAGCGTGGCGTCCCCAGATCGGACAACTCCGTCAGGCCCCGTCGCTAGCTTAACGTCTAAGTAACTAAGCCTGCGCCCTGGCGTGTGCGTTCTCTTTTTTGGATAGAATCCGGAACGCGATGACGCAGATGATGACGGACATGAGCGACCCGGCTGCCGTGGCGAGTCCCATCGGCAGAAGAGAAGCCGGGAACAGGACGGAGGTTGCGTATACGCCGGGAACACGTACCAGTGCAATGGCGATGATGTTGTGCAGAAATGATATGCCGGACTTGCCGATGGCACAGAAATAGCCACTGAAGCTGAAGTGGATTCCGGCAAAGATGCAGTCAAAAATATAGCCGCGCAGGTACCAGCTTCCGGCCTCCGCTACCGCGGGATCGGTGGTAAACAGGCCGACAACCGGAAGTGAAATGAACTGCATCAGGATGGCCATGATGACACCAAAGCCTGCGGCAATGAGAATGGCATAGCCAAGGGTCTGGACGGCCCGTTCCTTTTTGCCGGCGCCGATGTTCTGTGCACCAAGTGCCGAAACGGTGGACAGCATGGAGGAGGGGACCAGGAACAGAAAACTGATGATCTTTTCAACAATGCCCACCGCAGCGGAGTCCACGAGGCCTCTTTGGTTGGCAATGACCGTAATGAGAAGAAAGGCAATCTGAATCAGTCCGTCTTGAGCGGCAATGGGGACGCCGATCTTCAGAATCTGTGACAGCATATGCTGCTGCGGCTTTAAATCGCGGCGACCGATGCGAAGGCCAATGCGAAGGCGTATGATGGCGTAAAGAGAAACAACTACGCTGATGGCCTGGGACAAAGTGGTCCCGAGCGCCGCACCGGCAGGTCCCATGTGAAGGGCACCCATAAACAGATAGTCCAGCACAATGTTGGATATGCAGGCGATGGCAATGAAATACATGGGATGCCTGGAATCACCCAGCCCGCGGAAGATCGAGCTGATAATGTTGTAGGCGGTAATAAAGGGAATACCGAGAAAACAGATGGTCAGGTACCGGACGGTTCCGGCTACCGCTTCATCCGGCGTGGACATCACGGCAACAATGGGGTTTACCAGCAGCAGGAAAAGGGCGGTCATAGCAACGGCTACAATCATGAAAAGCGTAACCGAGTTGCCAACGCCCTTTTGGGCCTGGTCGAGGTCTTTCCGGCCAACCGCCTGGGCAATGCTGACCGTGGTTCCCATGGCAAGACCGACAATGATGACGGTTATCATGTGCATCACCTGTGAACCGATGGAAACAGCGGTGGTCCCGGCAACGCCGTCAAACTGTCCGATGATGAACAGGTCGGCCATGCCGTATAGCGTCTGAAGAAAATAAGACAAAAGGTACGGGAGACTAAAGCGCAGAATGTTGTGAAAGACGCTTCCTGTGGTCAGATGATTATCAATTGCTGTGTCGTTTCCCATATCTCCTCCTGTCATTGGAACTCTTTGATAGATGCAACACCTCATTATATACTCGGACGAGGTAAGAACGCCAGCTTGCTCGTTAAGGGACTTGACATAGGTGTGGTATCATCCTTATTGGATAGGAGACATCAAAAATGGAGAACGAAATTTTTGAAAAGATGCCGGTACCCAAGGCATATTTTAAGGTTGCATTGCCGGTGGTGATCGGCATGGTAGTCAGTCTGATTTACAATCTGGCAGATACCTGGTTCATTGCAAGAACGGGCAGCACCGAGTTGGTGGCCGGAGTATCCCTGTGTGCACCGGTGTTCACACTGATGATCGCCTTCAGTGATATTTTCGGACTGGGCGGAGGGAACCTTATTTCCCGGATGCTCGGCGGCGGGGAGAAAGAAAATGCCGCGCATGTCAGTGCCTTCAGTATCTACGGAGCGATTGTGTTCGGCCTGGTTACCGCTGCTGTGATGCTGATTCTGAAGAGCCCCATTCTGGGACTTCTGGGGGCGAGCCAGAGTACGCTTCCTTATGCGTCAGCCTACTACACGTGGTTGGTACTGGGGGCGCCGATCATTATTTTGAATGTGGTGCCGGGAAATTTGCTGCGGACAGAGGGCCTCTCCTCTCAGGCAATGGTCTGTACCGTTATCGGAGCTGTGCTGAACATTGTGCTGGATCCGATTTTTATTTTTACATTCGGACTGGGAGCAGCCGGAGCAGCGATGGCAACGGTGCTCAGCAATCTGGTGTCGGATATCCTGCTGCTGCGGGCGATGAAAAAGTATGCGGTCAATCTCTCCATTCGACCGACAGATTGCAGAATAAATAAGTCGATGCTGCAGAGCATTCTGTTCATTGGCATACCGGCCTCCACTACCAACATGATGCAGTCGCTGGCGGTTCTTCTGACCAACCGGTGTCTTGTGGATTACGGGACGGATAAGGTGGCGGCACTTGGCATTGCCATGAAGGTGAATATGGTGAGTATGCTGATTCTGGTAGGCTTTGCCTTCGGTGCACAGGCGGCTCTGGGGTATTGCTACGGCGCGGGGAACCAGAAACGCCTGCAGGAATTCCTGCGGTTTGACATACAGGTTCTGGTGACGCTGGCAGTGGCCTTTATCGCTATATCATTCTTATTTACAAAACCGATTCTTGGCGTATTTATGCAGGATCCGGCCGTCATTGCAGCAGGAACCTCGATCCTGCGCTGCCTGATGATCTCGGCTCCTGCAGTCGGAATTGTGCTGGCGATGACGACGCTGTTCCAGGCAGAAGGGAAGGCGCTGCCGGCACTGATTCTGTCGATCAGCCGGCAGGGAATCGTGCTGGTGATCTGTCTGTACGGCCTGCGGGCGATGTTTGGATACGCCGGCATTCTGACGGCACAGGCGGCAGCGGATGTAATTACGATGGGCATTGCGCTTGGTCTGAAACGAGTCTATTCAAAGAGATAGAGAGAAGAAAACTGCACACAGACCTTTTGTGAAGCGGAGAGTGACGCGGATATATGCGCCACCCTCCGCCTTTTCGTGGTTGGAGCCGCTGCGCATCTATATGCGGAATGTAAACAGATGAAAAAGTCTATGTAATAAATCACTTTTATAATTGACATAGAGTTTAGCAATAGTATAATCGGCGATGGACCAAAAGTTTAGTGACAGAATATCTGAGGTTTACTTTGGCTGAAAGAGACTGCGGCGCATTATAGGCACTGCAATACCGGGCTTGTAGACATCAAGGCTGGAGAGGCTGGACTGAAATGGAACAAGAACAGATAAATGAACAAATTGGCTGTAAGATCAAGGATCTGCGGAATCGAAACGGCCTGACGCAGCAGGAACTGGCAGATCGCACCGAACTGACAAAGGGCTTTATTTCGCAGTTGGAGCGAGGGCAGGTATCACCGTCTGTGGTGACACTACTGGATTTGATCGAGTGCCTTGGATCGACGCCTGCGGAATTTTTCAAGGAAGGTGCGCAGGAGCAGGTGGTTTTCAAGGAGCAGGACTACTTTGAAAAGATCGAGGAAGGCGTCAGCAAGATTGAGTGGCTGGTGCCGCCGGCACAGAAGTTTCAGATGGAGCCGCTTCTGGTGGAGATTGCACCGCACCAGTCGCTGGAAGAGGACAAGCCGCATTCCGGAGAGGAATTCGGCTACGTTATAAGCGGCCGCATCGTGGTCCACTTCGGCGACAAGGATTACCGGGTAAAGGCAGGAGAAAGCTTCTATTACCGGACGACGAAGAGCCACCGGATTTCCAATCCCGGGAGCCGACCCGCAAAGCTGTTGTGGATCAGCACGCCGCCGGAATTTTAATTTGCAGCAGAATGATATGCACAGATCCTCCAGGGGAGAAAGAGGAGTACACACTATGGACAACACCAACATCATTGAGCTTCGGCATGTGACCAAATCCTTCAATGACGGCTTTACGGCCGTGCAGGACTTTAATCTGGAGGTAAAAAAGGGAGAGTTCGTTACCTTCCTGGGGCCCTCCGGCTGCGGCAAAACGACGACCCTGCGCATGATTGCAGGCTTTGAGCTTCCCACATCGGGTGAGATTCTTCTGGACGGCAAATCGATTACCAATCTTCCGCCGTATGAGCGCCCGATCAATACCGTCTTCCAGCGGTATGCGCTGTTCCCGCATATGAATATCTATGAGAACATCGCGTTTGGCCTGAAGCAGAAGAAAATGGCAAAGGATGTCATTGAGCACAAGGTGAAAAAGGTGTTGTCTCTGGTGGATCTGGAGGGCTTTGAGGAACGAAATGTAGCTACCCTTTCCGGCGGACAGCAGCAGCGAATCGCCATTGCACGGGCCTTGGTCAATGAGCCGGAAATCCTTCTTCTGGATGAGCCGCTGGGGGCGTTGGATCTGAAGATGCGTCAGGAGATGCAGATCGAGCTGAAGGATATGCATCAGAAGCTGGGAATCACCTTTATTTACGTTACGCACGATCAGGAAGAGGCGCTGACGATGTCGGATAAGATCGTGGTCATGAGCGAAGGTCAGATTCAGCAGATCGGCACACCGGAAGACATCTACAACGAGCCTAAAAACGCCTTTGTTGCCGACTTTATCGGCGAGAGCAATATTTTCAGCGGAATCATGACAGGAAAGCTGAAGGTACGCTTCTGCGGCGGCGAATTCGAGTGTGTGGATGATGTGCCGGAAGGCACCCACATCACGGCAGTGGTACGCCCGGAGGATGTGGAGATTACGGCACCTTCTGCCGGAACCATTCAGGGAAATGTCATCTCGGTTATCTTCAAGGGAATGCACTATGAAATCACCGTGCAGTCCGGCAGAAATGAGATGGTGATACAGTCGGTGAAATCGGCTACGGTGGGCGACCGCGTCGGCATGCGGCTGGATCCGGACAGCATTCACATCATGGTGGCTGAGGATCACACTAATATTTTCCCGGTGGACATCAATCGCGATTATCGCCTGGCGTATAACGATCAGCTCCTGCATGCAAGTCTTACCAAGCTAATCAAGGGCGGAAAGCGCCTGGAGGACGGCACATTGGTGGACGGAAACGGCGAAGCCATTGATTTGAACCGCACGAAGGTGGTGGCAGCCATTCAGCCGGGAGACATTGAGATGACGGACAATCAGGAGGAGGGACTGGTACAGGGCTACATCAGCAACTTGATTTACCAGGGCGACCACTACCTGTATGTCATTCATTCCGAAATGGAGCAGGACTTTGTTGTGTATGATGAGGACCTTTGGAACATGGGCGACCGTGTCGGACTGATCATGCCGGTGGAAAAGATGAAGTTTACGCTTAGGAAGTGAAACTCGGAATTGCCTGATGGCAATTCCTCCTTTACAGAGTGCGCATCCTGCGGATGCGACACTCTCGCATCGGAGAATTCACCTGCGTGAAATTCTCCTCGCGCTCGGAAAGCCCGATAGTAAAATGTTGCCGCCGATGGCTGCGGCAGGAAAGGGAAGCATGCAGTTTAAGTTTACAAGAAAATCTCTCGGCATCCCGTATGCCCTTTATCTTGCGCTGTTTGTTGTGGCGCCGCTTCTGGTGCTGTTCTACTATGCCTTTACCAACGGTTCGGGACAGTTTACAGTTTCAAATTTTACCGGCTTTTTTACCGATCCGAATGCCCTGGGAACCTTGTTCTACAGCTTTGCAGTGGCAGTGGTGACAACGCTGGTATGTCTTTTGCTGGCTTACCCGATTGCCTGCATTCTGGCATTTTCCGGATTAAAGAATAAGTCAGCGATCGTCATGATCTTCGTGCTGCCGATGTGGATCAATTTCTCTCTCCGCATCACCGCACTGAAGGAGATTCTCACCATGTTCGAAGGAAATCTGGCGCTGTATCCGTTTTTTAATGCGGTGATCGGCATGACCTACGATTTCCTGCCATTTATGATTCTGCCGATTTATACGTCGATCGAACGACTGGACGGGGCACTTCGCGAGGCGGCCATGGACCTTGGGGCCAATGAGAGAGAAACCTTTCTGCGCATTACGCTCCCCCTCTCTATTCCAGGAATTATGAGCGGCGTCTCCATGGTGTTCCTGCCGGCGATGACCAACTATGTAGTGCTGGATATGCTCTACAACAGTACATATATCATGGGAAGTCTGATCGGAAGCTACTTCTCGGCCTATAACTGGAACGGTGGCTCCATGATTGCCTTGATTCTTCTGGGCATCATCTGCCTGTTCACGCTGCTGACAGGCGATGGCGAGGAAAACGTTCAGCGTGGAGGTGCACTGTTATGACACGATCTGCTAAGGAAACCGCCTGCAAAACAGGAAAGCTGCTTTACCTGATTTTGATGCTCTTATTCATCTACCTGCCAATCCTGATTCTGGCGGTGTACAGCTTCACCGATTCGACGAACATCGGTGCTATTCGGGGCTTTTCGCTGAAGAACTATGTGACGCTGGTCACCACAGATGAGCTTCGCAATATGATCGGAGGGACACTCCTATTGGCCATCGGCGCAGCCGCCATTGCTACTGTCCTCGGAACGCTGGGAGCGATAGGATCTTTTTATTCAAAAGAGAAGGTCGGTCGTGCCATCTCGACGATGAACCAGGTTCCGGTTGTAAATGCGGATGTGGTAACGGGCTTTTCGCTCTGCATTCTTCTGGTGGTGGTTCTGCGCATCAGCAAGGATACCTTTATTCCGCTGGTGGCAGGTCATGTGACACTGTGTGCGCCCTTTGTCTATCTGGCAGTACTGCCCAAAATCAAGCAGATGGATTCGAGCCTGTATGAGGCGGCACTGGATCTGGGGGCGTCTCCGTTCCGGGCGCTGACGCAGGTGGTCCTTCCGCAGCTGTTTCCGGGCATTGTTTCCGGCTTTGCACTTGCCATCACGCTTTCACTGGACGATTACTTCATTGCAACCTACACAAAGCCGGCAACCTTCGACACCATCAGCACGTATGTAGTCAATGCCACAAAGGGATCGCAGACGGCCATTAAGACCGCATTATGGGCGCTTTCGACCGTTATTTTCCTTGCGGTTATTCTGGTGGTGGCAGGCTGGAATCTGGCACAGATAAGAGGCAAAGACAAATGCGGGGAGGAAAAGAGATGACAGAGCACGCAGTCTGGAAGAACAGCCGGGGAAGGCGTTTGCTGACTACATTTCTTGCCGGCGGGATTGGAATCCTTGGCCTCCTGCAGGCACCCGGGAATGCAATGACGGCACTGGCAGCCGGCTCAAATGCGAATGCTGCGGCATCCGGAAAGAGCAAATCTGTGACGCTTCGGATCTGCAGCTGGGAAGAGTACATTGACACCGGCGACTGGGACGAGGATGAGGTAATTGACCTGCCAAGCGGCGATATCATCGGTGAGAGCTCCATGATCCAGGACTTTGAGAACTGGTATGAGGAGAATTACGGTGTCAAGGTGAAGGTGGAATACTCCACCTTCGGCACCAATGAGGATCTGTACAATATGCTGACGCTGGGAGACACCTTTGATCTGGTGTGCCCATCGGAGTATATGTTCATGAAGCTGATCAGCGAGGACCGACTGGTGCCGCTTTCGGATGCATTTTTCGATGCCTCGCAGGAGAATAATTACTATATCAAAGGCGTATCTCCGTATCTTCGAAACATTTTTGATACGAAGGAAATTGACGGCGAACCCTGGTCTAAGTATGCCGCCGGTTACATGTGGGGCGTTACAGGCATTGTGTATAATCCGGCAGAGATGACCCGGGAGGAGGCCTCTACCTGGACGGTGTTGAACAACCCGGCGTACAAGCGGCGTGTGACCATTAAGGACAGTGTACGTGAGTGCTATTTTGCAGCGATGGGAGCTCTTCGCCATGATCTTCTGACATCGGAAGACTTCGTGAATGATCCGGATTACCGGGAAAAGCTGGAAGAGGAGATGAACGATACGTCTCCGGAGGCCATTGCTGAGGTTCAGGATTGGCTGCAGTCCATGAAGGACAATGTCTACTCTTTTGAGACAGATTCCGGCAAGGCGGATATGATCACCGGAAAGGTGATTGCCAACTACCAGTGGTCCGGAGACGCCGTCTACACAATGGATCAGGCGGATGAGGATGATTTTGAACTGAACTTTGCGGTTCCGGAAGAGAGCACCAATATTTATTTTGACGGCTGGGTTATGCTAAAGAGCGGGATTGGAACGGATGCGGCCAAGCAGCAGGCGGCAGAGGCGTTCATCAACTTTGTCTCACGGCCGGACAATGCCATTCGGAACATGTATTACATTGGTTATACCTCTGTCATTTCCGGAGGAGAGGATCCCCGAATTCTGGAGTATCTGGACTGGAACTACGGTGCAGAGGATGAGGAAGAGGACACCACCGAGTACGATGTGAACTACTTTTTCCAGGGAGAGGATGCTGCCAGCAGTGATGACTACATCCTGACGGTGCCGTCCGAGCAGGTGAACCGTCAGCTGGGAGCGCAGTATCCGAGTACAGATACGATTCGTCGATCCAGTATCATGCGGTATTTTACACCGGAGCAGAGTGAGCAGACAAACCGGATGTGGGTGAATGTCCGTTGCTACAATATTAAGAACGTTCCTGTCTGGGGCTGGATTTTGACAGCTGTGGCTGCGGCCGGTATCGTCTGGCTGATTGTCCGGAAGGTACAGCTGCTGAAGAAGACGGCGCAGCAGGAAACCGAGAAAAGACGGCGGTAGGAACAGGAAATCGCGTTAAATACAGGATCTTATAAATAAGGGTTAGACTCCGGGGATGGAGCCTAACCCTATTTATTTACGGATGTGGACGGCTAAGGGTATGTACAGATTATCCACTGCATACCCCTCCCTATAGATCTCGTGATCACTCACTGCTTGATACATTCTCGAAACCGCCCTTCGCTCAAACCAGACAGCTTCACTGCATCAGCAATGGAGAGAACCCCTCTCTGAACGAGAGATATATATGCCTCTTCCCACCCCTCTTTTCGGCCTTTTTTCTCCCCCATTTTCTCTCCCTCTTTCAGAGCTTCTTCTCGGACTTCCCTTCTGGCCTTTTCATTTGCATCCTTAATCGCTAGCATCTGCATATATTCGAATTCCATAAAGTTCCTCCTCGTCTCGGCATCCATCTTTTCTTCTTGGACTCGCTGATCCACTTCTGCGCAGAAATCATCTGCCGGTGCTTCCCCATTGATCAGATTCAGAAAATTAATCAGTTCTGGCAAAACATCTTCCCCGACGCCATGTGTATTAAGGAACACCTTTACCGTTCCATCGTGAAGCTCAAGGTTACGATCTGACT
>CAVKRN010000060.1:7685-14845 GCA_963658695.1 bacterium | reverse complement strand
CCGTAAACACAGATCCTTCCTTCTCCCCGGGTGCTACCGATATGGTCCCCCGGTGGAGGAGCACCGCACTTTTTACAATGGAAAGGCCAAGGCCAGTCCCTCCGATTTCCCGGGATCTTGAAGAATCCACCCGGTAAAACCGCTCGAAGACCCGGTCTCTTGCCTCTTCGGGAATGCCGATGCCGGTATCCTCTACCTTTACCCAAAACTGCTTGTTGTCCGCATCCAGTGTCACCGTGACCATTCCGTGCGTGCGGTTGTATTTCACTGCGTTTTCCACCAGATTGCTGAGAATCTGCGTCATTTTGGCTTCGTCCACTTCGGCGCAGACAGCCCGTTCGCTGACTAGGACCAGCTCCACGTCCTTTTGCCTTGCAAGGGGACGAATCCGCTTGAGTACCGCCTCTGCCAGCGCTGCAATATCCACCTGCGCAACCCGCATTGAAACCTCTCGTTGGTCCATCCTGGTAAGGGCGAGAAGCTCTGCGATCATCTGGTTTTCCCGGTCCAGTTCCCCGTTGATATCCCCAAGAAACTCCCGGAGCATTTCCGGTGTAGCGGCATCGCCCAGCTGCAAAAGAGAATCTGCCAGGACCTTCATACTGGTCATGGGCGTTTTCAGCTCGTGGGATACATTGGAGACAAACTCCTGTCTGGATTCATCCAGTGCGCGCATGCGGCCGATGACATCGTTAAAGGCCGTCACTATATTCTCCGTTTCGATATAATCGTTCACCTGCACACTGGAGGAGGTATACCCTGCCTGTACCTCCCCAAACGCTCTGGTCAGCTTTTCCAGAGGCCGCACCAGAAAGGCCGCCGCCAGAACCGCCAGGGAAAATACCACCACGCCCATAATAAGCAGCAGTAAATTGGCGCGCCGTGCAAGGACCGCCAGTGTTGCGGCAATGGACTCTGTCGAGACGCTGACCAAAAGGACGCCCCATACCGCTTCCTCCTGAGATGCGCTGCCGGAATAGTCCTGATTTTCCAGCGATTTCGTCTCGCTGACCGGCATAATCACCTCGAGGTATCCGTCTTCTTTGACGTATCGCGTGGTCACTTCCCGGCTCCCGCTTTGCAGACAGCGAACCACGTCCTGGGAAACCACCGTTTTGCCGGTTGCCATATCAAAGGTATCCTTGACGACCTTGAGATTTTCGTTGATCACCAGAACTCTGCCGTCGTAAAAGGACGCAAACTGTGTCAGCTCCGCATCCACAACCTGAGACGACGAATCCTGAAGATAATTGTATGTCAGAAGGTGATTGGCCAGAATGCGCAGCTGCGTCTGCACCTCGCTGGTTCTAAGATTGATGACTCTGGTTTCATAGTTAGATAAAACGGAGCCGCGCATGATCACGCACGGCACTACGCCAAGGACAAATATGATTAAAAAGATGCGCAGACGAAGACTTCGAAGAAATGCCGATTTCCGGGCGGCAGCACGTATTTTATCCAGGATGGCCCCTGCTTTTTCAAATGCTGCATTGTGCTGTGCCATTTACTTGTCTTTTTTCTCCTGATAGTAGTAGCCAACGCCCCACTTCGTCTGCACGTAGACAGGCTCCGACGGTGTCTGTTCAATCTTCTCCCGAAGGCGCCGGATATGCACGTCCACGGTGCGCTCATCTCCCGGATAGTCTCTTCCCCAGACCAACTGCAGAAGGGATGCCCTTGCATAAACCCTCCCGGGGTGCGAAACCAGAAGCTCCAGAAGTTCAAACTCCTTTCCGGTCAGGGAAATCTCCCGGCCGGCGATCTGTACCCGCCGGTTGTCCCGGTCCATGCGGATGTCTCCGCTTTCAAGGATTCCTCTTGCCTTTGCCGGCGCCAGTCCTTCCCGGGTTCTGCGCAGAATGGCCTTGACTCTGGCCTTCAGTTCCAGGACATTAAAGGGCTTGGTCATATAATCATCTGCGCCGTATTCCAGCCCCAGAATCTTATCCATATCCTCGCTTTTGGCAGTCAGCATAATGATCGGAACGTTAGAGAACTCGCGAACCGAGCAGCACACCTGTGTTCCGCTCATTCCCGGCAGCATCAGATCCAGAATCACCAGATCGTAGCTCTCGTTCCGGATTTTCTCCAGCGCCTCATTGCCGTCATAGGCAGCATCCGTCTCATATCCGTCCTGTGCCAGACTGATCAGTATTCCCTTGACGATCAGCTTTTCATCATCGACAACCAGAATCTTTGCCGCCATGATTTTCTCCTTTATGTTTCAATCCGGTCCTTGAGCTTCTCGTAGATAGCATCTCCGATCCCGGATACGTTCTTTAGCTCTTCTCTGGCAGAAAATCCGCCATGTTCCTGCCGATAGGCAATAATCGCTGCCGCCTTGGCAACTCCGATGCCCGGGAGCGTTGTGAGCTCCTCCTGGCTGGCGGTGTTCAGATTCACCAGTCCGGATTCCGCATCGCCGGCCGCCTGCGCAGAAGACGCGCCTGCCGATGTCTCCGGCGCAGTAACATTCTCGCCTCGCCTGTAGGCGTTTCGTTCCTCCATGGTCCAGATATAGATCTGCTCGCCATCCGCAAGAATTCTTGCCTGATTGACGCAGGTCTCATCTGCCATCAGCGTAAGACCGCCCGCCATGCGAATCGCGTCCACGACTCGCGATCCTTCAGGCAGTTCATATACACCGGCATGTTCTACCGCGCCGCACAGGTACACCACCACATTAGAAGCCGGTTCTGAATCATCCGTTTCTGCCGCAGCATGTTCCTGTTCCTGCGTCTTTCCGGTCCCATCGGCCGGATCTACCGTTTCCGAAGCTGCAGACATGTCCGAATCTGTAGCTGTCATCGAAGCTGCAGTCCCTGTCTCCTGTGCAAAAACATGTTCCTCCGTCTCCTGCCCACTCTCCGAAACCGTACCGGTTAATGTAAGTTCCTCGCCTTTGCCGCATGCCGGCATTGCCACATTCACTGCAGCAACCAGCAGTGCCAGAACCACTGCCCTTCCAAGGCGTTTGTTCGCCACATTTCTGTGTATTTTCTCAAACATGCATGACCTCCCTGCCTGCGTCAGGGGCCCCGTCATGTATCTTGCATTGTAACACAGAAAATCCCCCGCAGAATTCTCTGCAGGGGAAATTTTGTAGACGTCATGGTCATCGTCGCCACGTACGGGACTGCGGTGAGAGTGGATGGTGCTCATGTCTTCCTCGCAGGGATTCTCTATGAATGTTCCAGATTCACCAAACGCCCGATTCGTGCAATAAACTCGTCCAAGAAGTGCGACTTCCTTCGAAAGTCTCACTTCTTGGACTCAAACAATTGCGCTCGGTCGGGCCGGTGAATCTGTTTCATTCATGAGAATCCGTCTGCTCGTCACAAAATCGCACCATTCCATCTCTCACCGCAAGTCCCTTAGGCTGGCACAAGCGCCGCGAGGAGAATTTCGCGCATGCGGTTTCTCCGACGCGAGAGTGAGACGCCTCTGGCGTCTCACTCTAAGCAGGAGTAAATGCCATCAGGCGCGGCGAGTGCCGCGAGGAGAATTTCGCGCAGGCGAATTCTCCGACGCGAGAGTGAGACGTCTCTGGCGTCTCACTCTAAACAGGAGCATGTGCCATCGGGCACATGCGAGTGTACTATTCCATCCCCGTCAGCTGGCTCTGAATATCCACTGCTGCCGGATCCGCGATCTTCGACACATTCACATCCTCCTGTCCGGTCATCTGAATCAAGAGCTGCTGACACAGCTGGCGCAGCTGCTCATTGGGATCCTCTCCGTCCCAGACCTTGGAGAAGGTATTCTCCAGCAGCATCCAGAAATTGGAGGCCGACCGGAGCTTGGTGATGGGCGCAGAATCGGTGTAAGCATCATAGAAGCCGTTCATGTGTTCATCGCTGTAGCTGTATCCGGCCAGCGCCGGCGCTTTGCCGGTCTGATCAAAGAATGTATCCATGCCCTCATAGAGAAGGTATTGTGCAAATGCGTTGGCCTCCTCCTGTTGGGAGGAATACCCGTTGATCACCAGACAATTCGTAATGGAAAGCGTCTTGGATTTTAAGTCACTTGTCAGATCCGGAATTCTCGTCACGCCGTAGTTGATGGTCGTTCCATTGTCTTTTGCGTACTGTGCAATCTTCTTCACGCTGTCGGATGTTGCCAGAGTAAAGACAATCTTCCCCGCCGCAAAATCCTGAATCACACTGGAATAATCATCCGACGCAGTGTCAATGGAGAAGAACTGATTCAGCTGCTGGTACACCTGCAAGCAGGAAATGAGCTGCTGATTGTATACGTGCAGCTGGCTCGTGTCATCCCCGTACTGACCGCCGATGTCCATATAGCTGCCCAGAAAGCAGTAATTGTAAAAAATATCGCTGACATCCCACTTGAGCACGGCCGACACGTTTTCCGGTGCGTCGTAGCTGTTGGCCAGTGTAATGACATCCACCATGGTCGAGGGAACGGTATCCTCCAGCGTCTTCCCGGCATTGGAAGCCATGGACTGCAGATAGTCCGTATTGTACAGAAAGGCTGCCGCCTCAAAGCTCATGGGATACGCAATCACCTTATCCTGATAGGTCACCGCATCAATGGCCGACTCACAGAACGTGTGATTGTCACTAAAGTGCTCGGTGTCCTGGATTTGTGCAGCAAGTCCTGTCAGCCACAGCCGCTCCAGAAGGTCATTGCCGGCCAGGAACAGATCCGGATAATCTTCTCCCTCCACAGATGCATCATAGATTTTCTGCATATAATCCGTGTCATCAATGAGGGTCGGCTCTACCCGGTACTCGCTTTGGCTGTCGGTGTATGCCACGCAGGCGCTGTTTAAAAAGTCCGTCACCGCATCATCGGTGTACCAAAGATTGATGGTTTGCTTTCTGGAAAACAGGGACTCTGAGCTGCTGCCCGCGTTCTCATCTCCTCTTGCTGCTACATAAATCAATCCTGCCGCAATGGCAAGAACAACCAGGATTGATAAAAATCTGCCTTTTACGTTCAAGCGTATAACCTCTCTGACGCGCCTTTCGATCAGCCGCAGATTTTCGCAATCACCGGCTCCAGAATGCGGATCATTTCGTCAATATTGTCTTTCGTAATAACGAGCGGCGGCACAAAGCGGAGGATATTGCTGCCGGCATTGATCAGGATCAGCCCCTGCTCCATGGCACCGGCAATTACAGGCGCTACCGGACGGTCAAAAACCAGGCCCTGCATCAAGCCGCTCCCCCTGCGCTCCAGAATGCAGGGATACTTGTCCTTCAATGCATCCAGTGCCTTCTCCAGGTACGGTGCCGTATCGTTCACATGGTCTATTATATTTTCTTTGTCATAGAGTTCAAGGACCTTGCACACGGCTGCCGTTGCAAACGGATTGCCGCCATAGGTGGTGCCGTGATCGCCTGCCGCAAGGCTTGACGCCGCCACCTCCTCAGTCATAAGGAAGGCACCTACCGGCACGCCGCATCCAAGCGCCTTTGCCGTGGTCATGATGTCCGGCTTTATGCCGAATTTCTGGAAGGCGAACATGGAGCCGGTTCGTCCCATTCCGCACTGCACTTCATCCAGAATCATCAGGATGCCGTTTTCATCGCAAAGCTTCCGAACCCCCTCCAGAAACTCCTTTGTGGCAGGAACCAGTCCGCCCTCTCCCTGTACGGTTTCCAGAATAATGCCGGCAGTATTCGGTCCAATCTGTTCCTTCACCGACTCCAGATTGTTGTATTTTGCAAATTTCACATGGCAGGGCATTTCGCCAAAGGCTTCGCGGTAATGCGGGTTCCCGGTCACCGACAGTGCGCCATAGGTTCTCCCGTGAAAGGAATGCTCCATGGCAATGATTTCCTGGTGCTGGCCGCCTTTTTTCAAATAGGCATGCTTCACGGCCGCCTTTAACGCGCCTTCAATCGACTCTGCTCCGCTGTTGGTGAAGAAAACCCGGTCCATTCCGGAGGCAGCTTTCAGCGCCTTTGCCGCCTGAATGGCCGGCTCGTTGTAATAATAGTTGGAGGTGTGGAGAATCTTATCAATTTGTACCTTTAGGGCATTGTTGTATTCCTGATTGCCGTAACCCAGCGCGAACACCGCGATGCCTGCCACAAAATCCAGATACTTCTTGCCGTTCACGTCATAGAGATACACACCCTCTCCGTGATCCAATACAATCTGATACCGGTTATATGTATGAAGAAGGTCCTTTTCCGCTTCTTCAATGAGCGCCTGCATATGATCCATGTCTTCCTCTTTTCCTCATTGGCAAAACCGCTGCTACGCAGCTTTCTTTTGCTCCTGCGCCATTTTATGCGTCCAGCCGGTCCCCGTCCTCGTAGAACATGGTTCCGTTTCCCTTGTTGGTGAAGATCTCCAGAAGAATGCTGTGTGGTACTCTTCCGTCCAGGATATGAACGCGCTTTACGCCGCCCCGCACCGCGTCGGTGCAGTTGGAAAGCTTGGGCAGCATTCCGCCGCCAATGATGCCGTCGGCGATCAGCTTCTCTGCGCTGCTCACGCTGATTCTGGAGATAAAGGACGACTTGTCCGCAAAATCACGGTACAGCCCTTCCACATCCGTCAGATACACCAGCTTGTCCGCGCCCACTGCCTTGGCAATGGCGCAGGCTGCCTCGTCTGCGTTGATATTATAGGTTTCGTAGTTCTCATCCAGACCAATCGGCGCGACAATCGGCAGATAGTCGTTGTCCAGCATGTCAAAGAGAATCTTCGGATCCACATCCGTCACCTCGCCGACGTACCCGATGTCCTGGCCGCCGGAAAGACGCTTTTTCACCCGCAGCATGGCGGAATCCTTGCCGGAAATGCCGACTGCCTTGACGCCCAGCTCTTCCACCATGGTCACCAGATTCTTGGAGACTCGTCCCAGCACCATCTCTGCAATTTCCATGGTAGGCTCATCGGTCTTGCGCAGTCCGTTGATAAACTCAGGAGTCATACCTGTCTTTTCAACCCACTTGCTGATTTCCTTACCGCCACCATGTACGATAATAGGCTTAAAGCCTACCAGCTTTAAAAGTGTGACATCCTGGATAACCTGCTTCTTTAAGGTCTCGTCAACCATTGCAGAACCGCCGTATTTTACAACGATAATCTTGCGGTTGAATCTCTGTATATATGGCAGTGCCTCAATCAGCACCTCTGCCTTTTCCAGTATCTTATCCATGTTTTTTTCTTCCATATCT
>CAVKRN010000060.1:0-7675 GCA_963658695.1 bacterium | reverse complement strand
CTGCAATTTCCATGGTCTCTGCGTCTGTCACCCGGAGGCCGTTGATGAACTGTGCTTCCTTGCCGGTTTTCTTTACCCAGGAAGAAATGGCCTTGCCGCCGCCGTGGACAATGATGGGCTTAAAGCCAACGAGCTTGAGCAGCGTCACATCCTGAATGACATTGCGCTGCAGCGTCTCATCGCTCATGGCAGAGCCGCCGTATTTTACCACAATGATCTTGCGGTTGAATCTTTGAATATAAGGAAGCGCCTCAATCAGGACCTCCGCTTTCTTCTGTGCTTCATCCAGTTCCTGTACCATGTTCTGTCTGTTCTCCTTACTGTTGTACTGTGGTTACCGCTCACGAACGGTAGTCTGCATTGATTTTGACGTAATCATAGGTGAGATCGCACCCCCACGCCGTGGCGGATGCCTCGCCCATATGCATATCACAGTAGATAATCACCTTTTCGCTGCCAAGGAGTCTGGTCGCCTCTTCCTCGGAATAATCCGCTGCGCTTCCCTTTGTGAAGATCAGCATGCGCAAGCCCTCTGCCTCAAAATAAAGATCCACGTTCTCCGGATCAAAGGAAGCGCCGGAGTATCCCAGTGCGCACAAAACGCGTCCCCAGTTGGCATCCTTCCCGAAAATGGCCGCTTTCGTCAGATTGGACTGTATGACCGATTTCGCCAGCACCTTGGCATGTTCCTTCGTATCCGCATGCACCACCTGCGTTTCAACGAGCCTGGTAGCGCCTTCTCCGTCTCCTGCCATCTTCATAGCAAGGGTGCGGCAGACATACTCCAGTGCCTTCCAAAACGCCGCATAATCCTCCGACTCCTCCGCAATGACGGCGTTGCCGGCTGCGCCGTTGGCCAGAACCAGCAGCGTATCGTTGGTCGACATATCGCCATCCACCGAAATCATGTTAAAGGTGTCTTCCACCACTTCGGACACAGCTTTCTGCAGGAGCGTCTTCTCAATGGCAAGATCCGTTGTCAGAAATGCCAGCATGGTGCACATGCCGGGGTGGATCATGCCGGATCCCTTGGACATTCCGCCAAGAGTCACCGTCTTCCCTCCCGCCTGGAAGGTAACGGCGACCTCCTTATTGACGGTATCGGTTGTCATGATTGCCTTCGAGGCAGCCTCTCCGGCAGCAAGGGTTCCTGCTTTTTGCGCTGCAAGCTCCGCAAGACCCTTCTTGATGCGGTCCATCGGGATCTGCATACCGATGACACCGGTTGATCCCACCAGAACCGCCTTCGGAGCGATCCCAAGGAGGTCGCCGGCTGCCTTCGCAGTCTCCTCGCAGATCTGCATTCCCTCCTGCCCGGTGCAGGCATTGGCGATGCCGGAATTCACAACCACTGCCTGCACGGTCTGCTCACTTTCCCGCACAATCGTGCGGTCCCAGATGACCGGCGCAGCCTTCACCACATTCGAAGTAAAGGTTCCTGCCGCTGTGCACGGAAGTGCACTGTAGATCAGTGCCATATCGGTCCGGTTTTCGTATTTAATCCCTGCCGCACAAGCCGCAGCCTCAAAGCCCTCTGCCGCCGTCACGCCGCCGGCAATCACCTGCATTGTATCCGTTGTACTCATATATATTCCTCTATATCGTCCTTACTTCTATACATACACTCTATATGACACTATTCTCATAACCGTTCACCTGCCGGCCAAGCGATGGGCGGCGTCTGCACAGTAACCTATTCTCCGATGAACCGGGTTATGTTCTTTTCATTCAGTATGAAATCATAATAGTAAAAATCTTCGCGCTTCTTCCAGCCGATGCCCTTCCAAAACGCATTGCCAACCTGATTGCTGGTAAACGCCACCAGTGACACCTTGTTGATGCGCATTTCCCGCAGCTGCCGCATGCAGTAGCCCACCATCTGGCGGCCGATTCCCATCCGGCGATAATCTCTTGCAACACACACATGGTACAAGGTTCCCTGTCGTCCATCACTTCCGCAGAGAATGGAGCCGACGATTCTGCCATCCGTCACAGCCACCACCGAGGTTTCCGGGTTGCGGCGTATAAACCGTTCCACATCCTCTTCTCCGTCATCGATGGCACGGATCCCAAAGCCCTGGATGGTCATCCACAGGGCATGTACTTCTTCATAATCACTCATCCGCATCGGCCGGATGACAACCTTTCCTTCCATCAGTCCCAGTACTTTCTACATCGTTAGTTACCGTCTGTTGACGATCCTCGCGGTAACAAATCACGGCATCATCGCAGGAAGTCCGATTGCGGTTTCCTCCGGCAGGCCGAACATCAGATTCATATTCTGCACCGCCTGTGTAGCGGAGCCCTTCCCCATGTTGTCAATGGCCCCCATGAGAATGATACGCCCGGTTCTCTCATCGATCTGGAATCCGATATCCAGGAAATTGCTCCCCTCTACAAAGCGGGTCTCCGGATATTTGCCGTCCGGCAAAAGACGGATAAAGAATTCTTTTCCATAGCGGGCTTCATAAACGCTGCGAATTTCCTCCTTCGTGGGAAGACTTCCATCCGCCTTTCGCACCAGCGTCGCATATTCCGTTGCCAGGATTCCGCGATTCATCGGTACGAGGTGCGGTGTAAAGTTGATGGTAACATCATGTCCACACGCATACGAAAGCTGCTCCTCGATTTCCGGTGTATGACGGTGTGTTGCCACGCCGTAGGGCTTGGCACTCTCGTTTACTTCGCAGTAGAGGTTGGCCGTCTTTGCTCCGCGCCCTGCACCGGATACACCGGAAAGCGCGTCCACAATCAGCGTATCGGTATCGATCAGTCCCGCTTCCACCAGAGGATAGGCCGTCAGAATAGAACAGGTTGTGTAGCACCCCGGGTTTGCAAGAATCCTTGCTGCCGGAATATCCTCCCGGTTGATCTCCGGAAGTCCGTAAACAGCCTCTGCAAGGAACTGGGGGGATGCGTGCTTTATTTTGTACCACTTCTCATAAACGGCAACATCCTTGAGACGAAAATCCGCGGACATGTCGATGACACGTGTCTTCTGCAGAAGTTCCTCGCTCATAAGGCCTGCGCAGGCTCCCTGGGGCGTCGCCGTGAAAATAACATCCGTTTCCTCCGCCAGCTCCAGGAGGGCCTTTTTCATCTTCTCCGTATCATCATCGATCAGCGCAAGATCAACGAAATGAAACAGATTCCCATATATGGATGCCATCTGCTGATCCGCATAGCTGCGGGATCCGATCCATTTGATTTCCACAGCCGGATGAACTGACAAAATACGCAGGATCTCCGCTCCTGCGTATCCGGTGGCACCAATGATGCCTGCTCGTATCTTCTTCATATATTATATCTTCCTCCGAGGTCAACAATGCGCTAGCGCAATTATAGCAGCATTAAATGTACTCCTTCTACCGTGTGTATGCAAGCGTCTTTTTATAAATATGCATATTTCAATTTATTTTATGCAACTATGTGCATAATCATGCGTTTTACCTGCATATTTGTGTATATTGTTCCGGTTGCAATTATGTTTTTGAAGTACTATATTGATTCACTGGAGGCAGAACGGTTGCTTCCGATAGAATATAAGGCATTCTGAAGGAGATTCATAATGGAGAGAGAAAAGGTTGTACTTGCATATTCCGGCGGACTGGATACTACCTGTATCATTCCCTGGCTGAAGGAGAATTACAATTATGACGTTGTCTGCGTCTGCATCAACGTCGGACAGGAGCAGGAGCTGGAGGGTCTGGAAGAGAGAGCGAAGTACTGCGGCGCAGACAAGCTTTACATTCTGGATGTCATTGATGAGTTCTGCGATGAGTATGTGGCCCCCTGCATTCAGGCACACGCCGTTTATGAGAATAAGTACCTGATCGGTACTTCCATGGCCCGTCCGCTGATTGCCAAGAAGCTGGTAGAGATTGCCCGCAAGGAGGGCGCTGTTGCCATCAGCCACGGCGCAACCGGAAAGGGCAACGACCAGATTCGTTTTGAACTGGGCATCAAGGCTCTGGCGCCGGACATCAAGATCATCGCTGCATGGCGTGATCCGAACTGGAAGCTGGATTCCCGTGAGTCTGAAATCGAGTATGCGCACAAGCACGGCATCGATCTGCCTTTCTCTGCCGATGAGAGCTACAGCCGTGACCGCAACCTCTGGCACATCAGCCACGAGGGTCTTGAGCTGGAGGATCCTTCCAACGAGCCCAATTACGAGCACGTGCTGGTTCTCTCTCAGACTCCGCAGAAGGCACCGGACAAGACAACCTATCTCACCATCGATTTCGAGAAAGGTCTTCCGGTTGCTGTCAACGGCGAGAAAATGAAGCTGTCCGACATCATCCGCAAGCTGAACAAAATCGGCGGCGAGAACGGCATCGGTATCATCGACATCGTTGAGAACCGCGTTGTCGGCATGAAGAGCCGCGGCGTTTATGAGACTCCCGGCGGAACCATCCTCTATGAGGCACATCAGCAGCTGGAGGAGCTGATTCTTGACCGCGAGACCTATGCACTGAAAGAGGAAATCGGCGAGAAGTTTGCAAGCCTTGTTTACGAAGGCAAGTGGTTCTCTCCTCTTCGCGAGGCAGAGCAGGCCTTCATCGAGAGCACGCAGCGCTATGTCACCGGAACCGTAAAGCTCGGCCTGTACAAGGGCAACATCATCCGCGCCGGCGAGACCTCTCCGTACACGATGTACAACGAGAGCATCGCTTCCTTCAAGACCGGTGATATGTATGATCATACCGACGCCAACGGCTTCATCAACCTCTTCGGCCTTTCCACCAAGGTTCGCGCCATGAAGATGCAGGAAGTTGCCAAGAAGGAAGGCGTCAAGAACTGGCAGGATCTGCTGTAAAGCGCCCTGCATCCGTTTTGTAATTTGGTATAAAAAAGACTACCTGCAGGTTCCGGCTTGCAGGTAGTCTTTTTATGCCCATTCCGAGATCGATAAATGGGATCTGTTCAGCGCCTGTCACATTTCAACGCGAACCTTTTACTTGCAGACAAATTCGCATTTTTCAATCTGTATGGCTTTGAACAACTACAGGAACACCACTTCCTCGGTCATCACAACGATCAGCAGCACCAGCAACAGCTGTACCACCAGAATCGCCGGCATTCCAATGCGAAAATTCACTTTCCGCGTCTTGTGATGAAATACAAACATTCCAAGATTGCTCCCGATGCTGCCGCCAATGATGGCAAGAAGAAACAGTGTCGCCTCCGGCGTTCTCCACTCTCCTCTTCTAGCCTTTTTCTTGTCCCGGCCCATTGCCAGAAACGCTATTACGTTCACCGCTGCCAGATAAATGAGCAGCAGCGTGCCGGACGTGATGTGAAGAGCGCTCATCTGTATCAAAAACATTTCAATCGGGTTCATGCTGTCTTACCTGTATTTCTCACCGTCGGATTCTTCGTATTTTTCGTCGCAGTACCGGCAGCGGTAGGTTCCGCTGGCCTCATCTGCCAGATAGAAAATGTGCGGCAGTCCGCGTTCCACCGTAGAGATGCAGCGCGGGTTCGCGCAGTGTATAATACCGCGCAGCTCCTTCGGGAGCCTCAAGCTCCTCTTCTCGATGATCTGTCCGTTCTTAATGACATTAACCGTAATATTACGGTCAATGAAGGCCAGAACGTCCAGATTCAGCGTATCGATATCGCATTCCACCTTCAGGATGTCCTTTTTCCCCAGTTCGCCGCTTCTGGCATTTTTAATAATAGCGACCGGGCAGTCCAGCTTGTCCAGCCCCAGGTAGTGGTAGATCTTCATGGCTCTTCCGGCACGAATGTGGTCCAGAACAAAGCCTTCTTCTATTTTTCCGATTGTCAGCTTATGTGCTACGTTTGCTGTCATTTTTCTCCCTCTCGATATGAAATGAATGTCACCGTTCAAGCGCTAGTACATCGATGGACCTGAAGTTGTCCGCCCATCGCTTGTCTGGCATTGGTACAGCAACAGATGATTCACTGTACTTCAATTCCAAGCAGCGTGAGAACTGCTGCCATGCGGACATACACACCGAACTGCACCTGCTGGAAATACGCGGCCCGCGGATCGTCGTCCACATCCACTGCAATTTCGTTGACACGCGGCAATGGGTGCAGCACATAGCAGTTTTCCTTCGCCATGGCGAGCTTCTCCCGATCCAGAATATAGAAATCGCGAAGGCGCACATAATCCTCTTCATTGAAGAACCGCTCCTTCTGGATGCGGGTCATATACAGGATGTCCAGTCTCCGGATGGCGTCCTCTATTTTGATGCACTCTTCATAGGGAATTCCCTTGGCATCCAGAAGCTCAATGATGTAATCCGGCACCCGCAGCTCCTTGGGAGAAATAAAGATGAAACGAACCCCGGGATACCGAACCAGCGCGTTGATCAACGAGTGTACGGTACGTCCGAACTTCAGGTCACCGCAAAGGCCAATCGTGAAATTATCCAATCGTCCCTGGAGATTGCGAATGGTCAGAAGGTCCGTCAATGTCTGGGTGGGATGCTGATGACCGCCGTCTCCGGCATTGATAACGGGGATGGAGGCGTACTGTGCTGCCACAGCTGCCGCTCCCTCCTTGGGGTGACGAATCACCATAACATCTGCAAAGCAGGAAATGACTCTTGCGGTGTCCGCAACGGTTTCTCCCTTGGTCGCCGAGGAAGAATCCGCATCCGCAAAGCCCATGACGGAGCCGCCCAGATTCAGCATAGCGGTCTCATGGGACAGGCGCGTTCTTGTTGAGGGCTCATAAAAGCACGTTGCCATCTTCCGTCCCTCGCAGGCATGCGCATATTTGTCCGGATGGAGCCGGATATCATCTGCCAGATCAAACATCCGGTCCAGCTCTTCCACCGAGAAATCCAACGGTGTCAGTAAATCACGTTTCTTCGTTGTCATAATTGCCTCCTATCTCCTTTTGGTCGCAGCCGGTCTGTTTTCCGTTTTTTTCCTCAAAGCTCTCCAAAGAAAAAATCAGAAATCCACAAATGGATGCCAAACGTCTGCGATCATGTGCCGCGGACTCCGTCCGCCAAACAGCCTTCCAATCGGAAGGATAGCAACAGCGGTTCTGCCCTATTCCCTGACAAAATCAAATCCTCTCGATGCCAGGAAACGTTCCATGGTCTGATCCCAGACGCGGTCGGGGCTCTTATCCATTAAGAACGTGTTCGAGGCGATCCCTGTAACAAGGCTCAGCCTGCCTGCATCCAGACGAATATTGAGGGCAAATGCAGAAACCGCTTCCAGCGTTCCGGGTTGTAAATCCGGCGCCTTCTCCAGTATACGGCGCATCTGGTCGGGCTTTAGTCGAAGCGTCAACCGAAGGAAGGTGGGAGCCTGTCTGCCTTTTATCATTTCCCGGCAGATCAGACGTGCCTTGCTCCAGGTCTCAAACATGAAAAAGCGATGCTCCGGATCGCTCTCGCCATCCGTTGCATCGCTGTGACCAAAGTCGGTATTCAAATGTCCGTCAACGGTGTAAGTTACTGCCATTCGAATCACAGCCTCTTCGAGCAAAAAAGAATCGAAGCAATCCGAAGAAAAAAGCTTCGACATGAAGGGTCCTATATTGTGAATGGTAAATGCCACCATAAGAGCTTCCTTTCGATGGATTCGATTGCAGCACCTAAGCCGTAGGATAGTCTAGCACAAAATCCGGAATGCGGCACAGAATCTTGTAAAAAAACTCAGGTAGCGGCACACTGCTTGTAAC
>CAVKRN010000059.1:0-15026 GCA_963658695.1 bacterium | reverse complement strand
TTCTATGCATGAGCTTCGTTCGATGTGATCCAGAAATGGAAGAAAGACGGGCGCAGCGATAATCGCGATGCTATTCCCTTAGAACCGTGCAGCTGCCAGAGCAGCCTGCACAAAAGCTATGCAACTGCGCTCATTATAGCATTGCAGATTGCCGAAAAGAAGCTGTCTACCAACTTAAATTTCCCTTTTGCATGCATCACATGCACGCCGGATTTGTGCTGCGAAGCAGCAAATTCCTTTGCAAATCCGTGCGATCCACCGGAGGTTTCTAAGGAAATGCTGATTTAATCAGCATTTCCTTAGACAAATGGCGTACCGCCTGATCCCTCTGCCTACAGCTGCAGGTCTCGTAGCTGGGCGGACAGCTTCCTGTTTTCACGATAATCCACCGGGCAATCGATCACGGTCGGAACCGGTTGCTCAAACGCCTCCTGCAGCGTCGGAAGAAGCTCCTCGGTTTTCTGAATGCGATATCCCTTGCAACCGAAGCTTTCCGCAAATTTCACAAAATCCGGATTGCCGAACGCGACATCATAGCTATCCTGATAGCGATTCTCCTGCTTCCATTTGATGAGTCCATAATTGTCATCATGGAAAATCAGTGTCACAAACGGTGTCCCGATTCGAACCGCCGTCTCCAGCTCCTGGCAGTTCATAAGAAAGCCGCCATCGCCCGAAATCGCCAGAACCTTTTTGTCCGGATACAGGAGCTTGGCCGCAATGGCCCCGGGAACGGCAATGCCCATGGTGGCAAATCCATTGGATATGATGCAGGTGCGCGGCTCATAGCAGTGGTACTGTCTGGCAATCCACATTTTGTGCGCGCCAACATCCGAGAGCAGAATGTCCGAACTTCCCATCACGCTTCTGACATCATGAATGATCTTCTGCGGCTTCACCGGAAACGAAAGATCCTCTGCATACTGCTCTTCATCCTGAATTCGCGCTTCCCGGATGTCTGTGGCCCAACTTGCATCACTGACACGCCCGGTTCTTAACAGGAGCTGCTCCAGAGAAACCGAAATATCTCCTACCACTTCCACGTCAGTTTGATACAGCTTGTTGATGTGCGGCGGTCTTGCCCCCACATGTATAATTTTATGATCCGCATTAGCGTTCCACTTGCCGGGAGCATATTCAACAATATCATAGCCTACAGCAATCACGAGATCAGCTTTCTCGATTGCAATATTGGCATAATCCCGCTCCGGGATACCAATGGTTCCAATTTGCAGCGGGCTGTCGCACGATACCGCTCCCTTGGCCATCATTGTCGTGATCACCGGGATGCCCAGTTTCTCCGAAAAATGCCGGAGGGCCTCCGTCGCATTGTTGCGAATCACGGAATGTCCTGCAAGGATCAACGGTCTCTTAGCCTGAAAAATAAGACCTGCTGCCTTCTCAATACTCGCCAGCTCCGCAGTCTCTATTCCCCGTTCCTGGTGACGCAGAGGCTGTTCCCCCGGCCCGGGATTGACCTCCATTGCTGCGATATTGCACGGAAGATCAATATAGCTGGCGCCGGGCTTTTCCGATTCCGCATATTTAAAAGCGATGCGGACAATCTCGTTAACACTGTCCGGTCGAACAACCTGCTTGCTGCGCTTGGTAATCGGTTCAAACATCGCAACCAGATCCAGATATTGGTGGCTTGTCAGATGCATTCTCTCCGTGCCTACCTGTCCGGTGATCGCAACAAGCGGAGCACCGTCGCTATTGGCATCCGCCACACCGGTCACGAGATTCGTAGCTCCGGGTCCCAGGGTAGAAAGGCATACGCCGGCCTTTCCGGTGAGCCGTCCCACCACATCTGCCATGAATGCGGCTCCCTGCTCATGTCTTGTCGTAATAAAGCGAATCTGCTCCGACTCCCGGAGCGCCTTCATCAGCTCCAGATTTTCCTCTCCGGGTATCCCGAATACGTACTGTACACCTTCCTGTTCCAGACACTTTACCAGCACTTCTGCTGTATTCATAATTTCTCCATTCTCACCTCTACGGCACGCATGCGGCCAGGCGAATTCATTATTTTTTGTATCTGTTTAGCACCTGTTACTTTCAACATGAACTCTCCGCTTGCGGACAAATTCACGATTGAAATTGACAGGTGGGCAGGGGCCGAAGGACCTCTGCCCAGCCAAATCAAGATGTGGGTACTAGTACATCGTTTGCAAAATAACTGGCCTAATAACGCAGGACTTTTTTCTGAGGGTGCGGGTCAAAAAACGTAGGCGTAGCGGGCTACGCTGAGGATTTTTGACCCGTGCAATCAGGAAAAAGGGCCAGTTAGTTTGGCTAGTTATTTAAAAATCGATGTACTAGACAGTTACTATTTTTTCCGCAGCATTATACAACACGTTCGCGCCTGTGCAGCAATCCTCCCAGTCCGTCCACTCCTCTTTGCAATGACTGCGGCCGTCTCTGCTGGGTACGAACAGCATGGCAACCGGCATCTTGGTTGCCATGGCATTTCCGTCGTGGGTAGCCCCGCTTGGCATGCTGCGATATGGAAGCCCCAGTACTTCGCAGCTTTCCAGAAGCACCTTCTGCAGCCTATGATCACATTTTACCGGATCCTTCGACACCACTTCTGCGATGGATATTCCTTTATATTGTCTGGAAAGCTCCGTGAACTTTCGCATGAATAGATCCATCACCGCTTTATCCTCATCGCGGATTTCCATGATGTATTCCACGCCGCCCGGAATCACGGCTGCAGCCCCCGGCAGAACCTCCAGAACGCTCACCGTTTCAACGAGATTCCGTCCGATGTCCACCGCCAGATCATTTGCCGCAGCAATGAGTCTTGCGGCCTTTACCAGCGCATCATCCCGATCTTCCATCATAGTTGTCCCAGAATGATTGGTACTGCCGGAAACAGTGACTTTGTATCTTCGAAGACCGACAATGCCAGTGACAACGCCGACCTTCTGTGCGTGCTTATATAGCGTCGGGCCTTGCTCAATATGGAGCTCAAGGTAAGCTGCGCATCTGGCAGTCTCCATCCGTGCACCCTCGAGCATTTGTCTTGTATATCCGTATTTTTCCGCCTTTGAAAGCCACGCAGAATCGTCCAGCGGGAGCATTCCCATCATGGCACGGCTTCCGAAGGTTCCGCCAAGCTCGTTTCCCTCTTCTCCGTTTGTAGCAATGACATGCAAATCCATCCGTCGTCTTTTACTGACATCCTCGGAAAGCGTTTTTGCAATCCAGGCGCCTGCTGCCACACCCAAAAGTCCATCATACAAGCCGCCGTGCACGACCGTATCATAGTGCGAGGCTATGACGACTTCCGGTGCATTTTCCAGACCGCAGGAAAGAATGCCATGCACATTCCCTGCGCCATCAATGGACGTGCGCATGCCGCATTCCGTAAAGACCGCCTTGAGTTCCTCCCTGACCTTCTCTGCTGCGGAACTTCCAAACACGCGGCTGATGCCGCTCGCCTTTTCTGCATCCCAGAATGGAACCGTTTGGTCATCCTTGCCATAGGCACCGATCCGCTCCATGATGCTCTTTAATGACTCAAATCCTAGCTTAGACAAAACGTTTTCCCTCATCATTGCGGCAAATTCTGTCCAAACTTCCACAGGCAGAATATGGCGTGTATTGTCCGGACACCGCACCGGCAGCATAGCTTGACACATCCATCGTGATGTCAATCCCGTCTCCTTTTAAAGAGATCCTGTGGGCATTGGTGGATACGGAAGGGTCAGATACAATCACAGAATGTGTACGGTCAAGACCGATTCCGGCAAGAGCAATGGATGCATGCACATTTACGTTTCTGGGATACGCTTTGCAGGCACCGCGCGTAGGCCCCTCATAAACAATGGTTCGCTGCGTGTCTTCTCTTCCGAGGCTTTTGGGATTTTTCGTTGTTACAATCGACACCTCTTTCCAGAGCTTTCTTCCGTCAAAAATACCGTCCAGTCCCAGAATCGCACCATGTGGAAGATAAATGGTTCGGTGATATTTTTCAGAAAGACTCGCCGCCTTTTCCACAAACTCCTCATCACAAAAGGCCGTCACCGAGAACATCAGTAAATCCGCATGGGTCAGAATCAGCTCCAACCGGTTTTTGAGCACCGATGCCGTTGCACATTCTACAATGAGATCCGCGGATTCATACGCTTCCTGCGTCTGCTCCGGATCATCTCCGCGTATGATCTTCTCGCCTTCGATCATGACTGCCGGATCTTCAATAAAGGAAACCTCGGCATAGCCTTCCTCTTTTACATGGGCGAGAAGTGTCTGTCCAATCTTCCCGCATCCCAAAAATCCAATTCTTCTCATCTTCTTCCATCTCTTTCTGCTGTATCCGAGCATCACTCGCACAATGCTCATCCTTCCCTACACAAAGGACCGCCATGTAGGTTTTACCCTCGATCTAACTGGCCTTCTCATCCATCCCTGCACAAAGGCCCGCCAGCAACGGTTCCTGGCGGGCATATAACCGGTAACAACCGGCCGATCATACAGGGCGTTTCCTGCACGTACGTGTCGCAAAACGCTGGCGTATCGTTACGCGCGGTAACGTTCCATCACGGCAAAGAGCCGTTTCATCGCATCCACTGCAGCCTTATGATCCTGCGAGAAATTAATGCGGAAGCTGTCAGTAAACTCCGGTCCAAACTCGGTTCCTGGCGTCACGGTTACATCCGCAAGCTCTCGTACTATTTTCACAAAGTCATTGATACTAACCTGCAGCTTCGGCAGTTTGATAAACAGATAGCTGCCTCCGTCGGAAGGCCGGACACAAACACCGGGAATAGAGCGGGACAGCGCCACAATATCATCTCGGATGCTCTGATGTGCCAGAATGCGGTCTTCCATAAAGCCCTCCGGCTCCGAAAACCAGGTTCGAAACGCCGCCTGGCAGTACCCTGCACAGCGAAGGGAAACGATTGCCTGCAGCTTTTCCATCCGGTAAATAATCTCCGCTGATCCAAATGCTGTCCCAAGCCGGAAGCCGCTTAAGGATTCTGTCTTGGAAGGACCCAGAATCGTGATGAGATTATCCGGAATTTCCTTTTGTGCCCGCAGATGTGTATACTCCTTCTGATCAAAAATCTGTCGGGAGTAAAGCTCATCCACCAGAAGTGTCACATTGTACTTTTTGGCAAGCGCAGCGATGGTCACGATCTCATCGTATGAATAGACAGCGCCTGTCGGATTGTTGGGATTCGAGAACAAAAAGAGCTTTACGCCGTCCTGAAAGCTCTTTTCCAACTGTTCGAGGTCAATGCCTGCACCAGCTTCCGTTCCAAAATAGTCCATTGGAATCCCTACCAGCTCTCCATCAAAGAATTCCACGAGCTTGCGATTGGCAAAATAATCGGGTTCTACGATCGCAACCTTATCGCCCTGTCCAACCAGCGCTCCCATTGCAAGGAAAAGCGCCCCCTGTGTCCCGGGTGTTAAGATAATCTCACTTGCAGGATCAATGGATGCTCCTGTAAACCGAGCGAGCTTTTCCGCTACTTCCCTTCGTACCGCCTCTCTTCCCCGGTACTCGGTGTAGGCCTGTGCACCTCCTTCTTCAAAGCCTTGATCAAAGGCCTCTTTGCTTCCGGGAAGAGGCAGGAATGCGTCTACATCCCCGTGAGAGAAATTAACAGGGATCCCTTCTATTTTGTCTCCCCGCAGGTCGAGCGGCTCCTTCTTCTGCCGCCCCTCCTGTCCCGGCGCACTGTCAATTCCAAGCTTTTTAAATTTTTCTTCTATGCTGCTCATATTCTCTAATTCTCCTTATATTCAGAAAATCTCGATGTAGCTGAATCGTTACTCACTTTTTCTGAAGAATACCTTCATACTTCTTCGGCAAAACAATGTTGTAGAGAAGCTTCTCCAGCCTCGGGAGGTCTTTTCGAAGTTTTCGCTCCAATGGATATGCCTCCTTTTTATCCTCTAAAACGTTATAGAATTTCAGCAATCGGCAGTCGAAGCTTCCGTCTTCGTTTTCTTTACACATGATGTAGACAGGGAGCATTTTAAGGCCGGTGACGATCACCTTCTCTTTTCCGGCAACCTGTCCTTTTCTTACATCCATTCTGACGACATATGTCAGCTTTGAATCCTTGGACAGCGGATGGTATGTTACAAAATCGCCCAGAGAATAAATGATCAAACCGGTTCTTTGACTGCCATCCGGAGCCGTGCAGGTGTATTTTTCCATGGGTTCCGGCACATGCGGATGGCCGCCAATGATGACGTCCACACCGGCTTCAATGAGCTCGTGTGCCACATCCACCGTCTTTTTGTGCGGATACATCTCAAATTCCCATCCCCAGTGAACCGTGGCAACAATGAGGTCGGCGCCCTTTTCCTTCGCCTTTTGAATGTGCTGATAGCACATCGTCATATCGGTGTCCTTATCATCAAACCGAACCTCATTGACAAAGTGCTTTTGATGTTCCTCCAACTTGTAGCCATTTAAGTCAAAGGTCCAGTTCAGCATGGCGGTTCGAATGCCGTTTTTCTCGACAATCAGTACATCGTCCTGTTCCTCCTTGGTTCGATTGGAGCCGGAGTGATAGACGCCATATTTGTCCAGTACGTCGAGCGTAGCCAGAACACCCTCTTCCTTGTAATCCCATGTGTGATTATTGGCCGTTGCAAAGTAATCAATTCCCTTTCCGCCGTCCACAAACCTCTCAAACATAGGAACCGACGTATTCATTCTTGCCGGAACAAACTTGCTCTGGTTTCTCCCGATCGGCGCCTTATCGTAAACGGTAGATTCCAGATTTGCACAGGTAAGGTCCGCCTGGAAAAGGAACTCCTTCAGCTCGTCAAATAAGTGCTCCGTGTACTCGTAGCACATGCAATCCACTGCCATCAGGTCTCCGCAGGCAGCAAGCGAATAGCTGCTGCTCTCAGAAAAGCCCTCCGGCACCGGGAAATCCAGCTCCTGACCGGCAAAAAACTCTTCCAGCCCATACCCCGGCTCTGCCTTTTCCATTTGATGAATCCAGCACTTATAGGCCCATAGCAGAGAGTCCGTCTTATCCGCCCCATTTCCAAACACCTTATAGGGACCCGTCTCTGCATGCGGATAGTGAAAATAACGGTATTTCAAAATCCCGTACAGCTGCGCTTCCAGCTTTGTTTTGCCAAACACCTTATACTTCATCAGCATTTCCTTTCGTATACCGTAAAGACAACCGCTTAATCGTCCTCTCCCTTTGCCTGATACTGCAGACTCATCTTTTCTGTATCCGTCATCATCCCGGCTGCTGCTCTTTTCTTTTCTCTGGTCTCACGAATAAACGGCCATACCAAGGATCCCACCGCAATCAGAAGCAGGATCAGACTGACCGGTCTTGTCAGGAACGGGAGAAATCCGTTATCCGTGTAGGTCATTCCCTTTCGGAGATTCTGCTCCAGCATCGGTCCCAAAATGTACGCCAGAATAAACGGTGATGCCGGAAGATTTCCAACCGCCATGAAGATTCCCACGGCTCCCATGATCAGCATGAGCCAGCAGTTAAACATCGTATGCGAATCCGAATACGCTCCCACAATACAAATCATGAAGATTGCCGTGTACAGGTAGTTAACCGGCGTGCGGAGAATATACGGGAACGAGCGCATTCCCAAAAACTGAAAGGCAAGTACCAAAACCGCGCCGAGCAAAAGAACCCCGAAAAAGCAATACACAAGCTCCGGATTGTTCGTCATAAGGAGCGGTCCGGCATTGATACCGTGAATCATAAGACCGCCAATCAGCATCGCAGTTGCTGTATCACCGGGAATACCAAGGGCCACCATCGGAATGACGGCACCGCCGACGGCAGCATTGTTGGAAACCTCCGATGCAATGACACCTTCGTCACATCCCGTGCCAAATTCTTCCGGATGCTTGGAAGAAGCTTTTGCCTGGGCATACGCCACGAGATTAGCAAGACCTCCGCCAAGCCCCGGCAAAAAGCCGATCCAAAGGCCGATAAAGAAGGATTTCACGATCAATTTGATGTGGCCAAAATACTCCTTCAGGGGAATTCCAAAGCCCTTGATGCTGCCAGCGTCGATATCGGGGCTCTTGGTATCTCCCTTGGCATAGTTTTTAACCAGCGTCGCCAATGCGAAAAAACCCAGCATCAGAGCAATCTGATTGATCCCGCCCATCAGATTGGGATTTCCAAATGTAAACCGCTGTGCACCGTCAATCGGCGCAATTCCTATGCTCGATACAATAAATCCGAGCATTGCTGCCATAAGGCCATTGAACATGTTCCCTTTCGACATGGTTACGACCAGCACAATGGCACAAAAGCACAGACTGAACATCTCCCACGGTCCCATCTTGACCGCATATTCCGCGATGAACGGACAGAAGATCATTGCAACAAGGACGCTCAATATGGTTCCAATGAAGGAAGAAATGATCCCGATTCCAAGGGCTCTTGCGGATTTTCCGGCCTTTGCCATCGGATACCCGTCAAAACAGGTTGCAACCGAGGAAGGGGTTCCTGGCACACCAATGAGAATTGCCGATATGAGTCCGCCGGAAATACCACCCACATAGATGGCGCCGAGAAACAAAATTCCCGTGATATCCGACATCGTAAAGGATACCGGCAGCATCAGCGCAATGCCCGTTGTTGCGCTCAGTCCGGGCACTGCTCCGAAGATAACACCGAGAATAACGCCTCCGATGATAAGAAGCAGATTGGATGGCGTGAACATGTTAACCAAAATCGTTGTAAGCACTTCAGCCTCCTTTTAGAACAGAATTCCGGTCGGAAGGAACACAAGAATGATGTTCTGGAATACCACATACAAAACCACTGTAAGAAGAACCGAAAAGAGAACCGTCTTCCAAACCGAAAATGCTCGGTCTTCCTTCATGGCATAAACCAGTAAAAAGGAAAAAATGGGTGTCGTTACTATGTAACCTGCCACCGTCATCGCAAGAAGGTATCCTGCGATCAGGGCAAATACGATGAGAATTCGCTTCCATCCTTCGATGGTGAAAACAACATCATCCTTTGGCCCCTCCGTCAGCATCTTTCCAATGGCACAGACAATAAGACCTGCCGCTGCAAGATACGGAAAGGCTCTTGGTCCTATATCACGATCTGAAAGCGTATACACAGATTGCAGCTGGCTGGTCATAATTATGAATATCACCGCGAAGATGATGACGCAGATGCTGTAGATCTGATTCTTGTGTAATTTCATCTCTCTCCTCCATAACCTGTCATCTTCCTTCTGCAAGGATTCCAAGCTGCTCTGCAATGGAGTGATAGCTGTCAAAGAGCGATTCCATTTCCGGAGCAATTTCTTCATAAGAAGAAACGGTAAGCTCCTGTTCCTGATTCATGTCCTTGAGCTGCTGCTGAACATCCGCATCATTGAATACTTCTGTGAAGGTTTCGCTGATCGTCTCGCACAAAGCGTCGTCCATCTTCGGTCCGAAGAGGAAGTTGCAGTTATCGACATCAATATCCTCATATCCAAGATCCTGCAGCGAAGGAATGTCCTGCAGCGCCTCCGGCGTATTCTCCGGATCCACCGTGTACAAGGAACACAGAACCTTGAATTTATCTGCTTCCACGTATTCCAGAGCTGCTGCACCATTGATGGTCGTTGCCTCGATGTTGTTGCCAAGAATTGCTGTGATGCGATCCGCGTCAGAACCAGCTTCTACGTAGTTCCAGGAGATTCCCAGCTTTTCCGCACAGCTCTGTGCGTAGTAGTGCGATGCCGAGCCAAGCTGCATGCCAAGGATCAGGCTGGATGGATTCTCCTTGCAATAAGAAACCAGGTCATCCAATGAATCGAACTGTGAATTGTTCGGTACAACCAGGTACTGCGAGGTGAGTGCCGTTGTGACCGCCATCGTGCTGAAATCCTCCAACGGATTCAGCTCATGCGTCCCGGCAAAATAGCTTGTGAACCAGGATGGTGTCACCCATCCAAGAACACTTCCATCGGCATCTGCGTTGGCAACCGTGTTGTAGCAGACCGCTCCGCCGCCGTCATTTTGGTTGACCACGACGAAATTTTTCCCCGTCTTCTCGGTCAATGCCTGTGCAAACACCCTCGCACACAAATCGGAGTTGCCGCCTGCCTTAAACGGGACATAGATCTGAACCGACGATGTAGTAGGCCATTCTGCCGCTTCATCTGCCGACGCCGTCGTCTCTACTGCCGCTTCTGTTGTTGCACTCGACACAGTGCTCCCGGTTCCGGAACCTGCCGCTGCGCATCCTACCATGGAAAGTGCTAAAAGCGCCGCAACTGCTGCTACAATTTTCTTTTTCATTCGGGTCTCCTCTCATGGTTCCTTATGCAGTTTCTCACTCATCTGCTGCCTGCACGAAAAAAGACGTCCACACCCATTTTCCGGTGCAGACGTCTTTGCCTTTTCGTGTTGCCTTTTTGAATTGTCGTGATAGTATCATTGTATACAAAATATGTAAATGTGATAGAATTTATAGATTCATAAAAAAGATTTATAGGCAGGCCGTTATGACAAACGATGATTACATTTTTGAGGTATACAAAACCGGCAGCTTTTCTAAGGCGTCACAGAATTTGTTTTTATCGCAGCCGGCGCTGAGTACGGCCATTCGCAAGACGGAAAAGCAGCTTGGCTACAACATATTCAATCGAAAAACCTCCCCCTTGTCCCTGACGGAGGAAGGGGAGGTTTATATCCAGGCACTGGAGCAAATCCATATCATTGAGCAGGAGCGGGATGCCCGAATTGATGAAATTCGTCACTGCAGCAATGGTCATATCCACATTGGCGGCACCAATTTCTTTGTCTCCTACATGCTGCCGCCGATTATGGAGCAATTCGTAGACAGATATCCGGGGATCACGTTTGAAATCACCGAAGAGGATTCCATCAATGTTTACAAGGATGCTCTGCAGGACCGATTAAACCTTATTTTGGATTCCGGTAAATACAACAAGGACTACTTTTCTGCGCAAAAGCTGTTTGAGGAACAGATCTTATTGGCTGTTCCGAAGGCATTTCTCCGCCAGCACGGCATTCATCTTTCGGGATACAGCCGAAGCGACATTAAAAATGGTCTGCACCTTTCTCATTCCAAGAACATCGACTTATCGCTTCTTCGCACCGATAAGCTGATCCTTCTGAATGAGGGTCACGATCTTTGCATGCGGGCAACCGCTATCTGCCATCACCTTGGGTTGGAAACTTCCAATGTGCTGCGTGTCAACCAGCTTGTGACTGCATACAAGATGGCACAGCATTCTCTCGGCATCACCTTTGTCTCCGATTCTCTGGTGATACTGGCCGGTTCTGACGATTCGATGGCGTTCTTTTCTCTGGACGATGAGCTAAGTCACCGGTCATGCTTCTATGCCTATCCCAAAAACTCCATCGCAACCGCCTCCATCAAAAAGTTTATTGATGTCAGCCGGATCGTCTGCCGTAGACTGTTCCCAGAGGTCCCAAATGAATCCGGCGCATGACCTACCTTTTGTGATTGTTTGTGATGTTTTATCTGATTTGTGATGCTTTGTGATTCAATGTGATTGTGTCAAAATGCATCTATCCAAACACAAAGAGCTCCCATCTCTTAAGACGAGAGCTCAATCGCTGTATCCTAGACATTTGCACGTTGCATACTGTTCTTATTTCTGCACTGCTTCCTTAATCATGTTAAAAAGGACTGCTGCACCAATGCCCCAACCAATCAAAATAATCACATAATCGATGAATCCCATAATTCTCACCTCTCACTTTTCCAGCAGTTTTATGCCGACTTCACAGGTTTGTAGCAAGCAGAGTTTGCAACGATCAGCGTAACTGCTGAGCAAATTAAACCAAACAGGAAATGACTGATGCCAAGCGGAGAACCAACCGCCCAATATCCAAGGGTTGTGATGATAGCAACAGCTATCGTGATCAACGTTCCCTTTTCGTTCATCTTCTTGCGCCAGTAGAAAATTCCGCAGAAAATAGGGACCAAAGCTGCCCCTGCCGGAGCTCCCACATCTTCCATGATCGAAACAATGGAGGAACCGAAATATCCGACAATAAGACCTGCTGCAGCAACCAGCACCATGAAAATACGCTGAAGCGTGAGCATCTGACGGTCATCCATCTTCCTAAATCTTCCAACTACATCGCGGGAAAGCATGATAGAGCACACCATTGTAACAGAGGCTGCAGTGCCCATAACTGCTGCAAGCAAAGCTGCCAACAAGATTGCACCAAGGAAAACACCTGTGTAGTTGTTAATCATTGCAGGAAGAATGGAATCAGATGTGCCAAGATCGGACACCAGTGCCGCTCCTAGCAGACCAATAAAACTTGCAAACAAAAGATACGGAACATAGATCAGCAGGGTTGCCGTCAGCGAGGCATTGCGAGCCTCTTTTCCGCTTTTGGCACCGCAGATACGCAGGAAGTTTTCGTTGTTGATCATATTGCTTGTTCCGAAATACAGCGCAGAGGAGATCATCGTTCCCCATCCAACGGTTGCCCCAACTTTCAGCATTTCAGGCTTGCTGGATTGCAGCGCAGCCGTCATTCCCTCTATGCCGTTCACTTTGACCAATGCAACAACCGGCAAAACCATGACAACGGCGAATACCATCAAAATGATGTTCACCTTATCTGTCTTTGTAGCTGCAACCATGCCTCCAATGACGGTATAGATCAACATGACAATCGTCATGACGATCATTGCACTCAACAGACTGAGCTGAGGAACGAACATATTCAGGATCGTACCAAGCGAACGTATCTGAGAAGCAACAATAGAGAAGACAGAAAAAATACTAAGCAGTGCGATGACGCTTGCACATCTATTGCCAAGATGCTTGCGAATCAGCTCTGGTATTGTACTAACACCCTCTTCACGGATTTTCTGAGCAAACAACAAGCTCGACAGCATCGCTCCAATGCCTACACCAATGGCCAGATAAAATCCGGAAATGCCATACGCATAGCACATGCTAGCGCACCCCAACGTAGAACCTGCGCCGATCCACGCGCTGGACATCGAGAATACATTGGTCCAAAACGGTATGTTATGATCGGCTGTTGCAAACTCATCCGATGTCTTAACCTTGCGGCCTGCCAGGATTCCGATAATCAGGATCGCCGCGATATAAACAATTGCAATTAATATACGGGCCATTTTGTTCTCTCCTCTGCACTAACTCATGATGTCTACCGCGATGTCTATTTTGCTGACATAAGATCCGTCATGCATGCCTCCAGACGGTTAAGCCCTTCTTCAAGGACCTCATGGCTTGTAGCCAGACAAATGCGGATATGCCCCTCTGACCCAGGGCCAAAAAACCTCGCACCGCCGGGCACAAGTGCCAGCTTATATTGGGTTTTCAGTAGTTCAACAAGCTCCACAGGATCCATCCCGGTTTCAGTAATATCCGGGAAAATAACAAATGTAGCTTGCGGCTTGTGGCACTTGATTCCAGGCATTTTCGCAATGCGATCAAGAGCATAATCGCGATTTTCTGTCATCTGCTGCACAAACTGATCGACGCGATAAAATCCCTTTTCCAGGCAGGCAATTCCTGCGATCTGTGACAACAGATTAATTCCGCCGATCGTGGATTCCACATTTGACGCCGCAACCAGCTTTTCGTAATTCTCCTGATTTGTTGCATATACACATCCGATGCGAAGTCCGGCTACTCCAAAGGTTTTTGAGAATCCATAAACCGAAAGAGTTCTCTTATTTCTTTCGGGTCCAAATTCCAACAGGCTGTTAAAATGTGCGTCCGGATAAATCATGTCCGACCAGATTTCATCATTCATGATGTAGAAACCATATTTTTCAGATAAGGTCAGCAGATAATCCAGATCCTCTTTTGTATAGAGCATGCCCATCGGATTATGAGGATTGCAGAAACCCAGCATCTTGGTTTTCGGTGTAATGTAATCCTCCAATCCTTCCAAACTGATTCTGTCTTCCTTCAAATTTGTCGGGAAAAGCTTAATCGTTGCTCCCGCATTAGACATAGAAGTCCGAAACAGGAAGTCAACAGGATCAAACACAATGCACTCATCTCCCGGTTCTAGGAAAGCATCTGCAATGATCTCCATGCCACGAGCTGCACTATCGACAGGCAGAACGTATTTTCCTTCAACTTGCTCATTCTTGCGAGTTCTGAAAGTCTCCGCCAGATCTTCCTTAAACCGTTCCATTCCGCGAGGTTCAATGTACGGAAAATATCCGTCCTTGATGTAGTCTGTCAGTGCTTCCACAACTTCAGGCGCACACGGGAAGTCGTGATCAGCAGCAGTAAGCGGGATGACTCCATCCGGCACCTCTGCCCAGCGAAGGTTGTGGGCACGCTCTTTTAAGATGTCAAAATTGATTTGCTTATTTGTAAAATTCTCCATGTCATCTCCTTTTACAGTTCAGCAATAGCCTCGATTTCACAACGGACACCCTTCGGAAGATCCTTTACCGCACAGCAGCTACGTGCCGGCTTGCTAGTGAAGTATTCAGCATAAATGCTGTTAAATGCTGCAAAATCACTCATATCTGCCAAAAAGCATGTGGTCTTAACAACTTTGTCGATTCCCGTGCCCGCAGCCTCTAAAACAGCAGCTACGTTTTTGCAGCTCTGATTTGCCTGCGCTTCAATACCTTCCGGAATCGATCCGTCTGCAGGGTTTACCGGAATCTGTCCGGAGCAGTATGCAAACCCACCGGCAATAATTCCCTGGGAATACGGTCCGATCGCTGCAGGTGCATTGTTTGTCTCAATTGTCTTCATACTCTTTCCTCCTTAATATGCTATATGTTGTGTGCTGTGATGAAATAAATCTCACTCAGTTGCTACAGCGAAATCGTACAATGAAATATATTTCATTGCAATACCGTAGCTGTTCACAGAATTTGAGTGTCGTTTTTGTGCAGTGTCACCATTATTCAGCAATACAGAAACATTGAAAATAGGCGCAAAAATGGCGCCAATTGAGTTTTCGCTCAACTGGCGCCATTGCCTTTTCTGATTGTCTGCAGTATACACGCGTTCAATCAATTACGCAATACATAATA
>CAVKRN010000058.1:0-15383 GCA_963658695.1 bacterium | reverse complement strand
CCGGATTTGCGCTGCGAAGCAGCAAATTCCTTTGCAAATCCGTGCGATCCACCGGAGGTCGCTAAGGAAATGCTGATTAAATCAGCATTTCCTTAGCAGCCTCGCATAGATTTCCGGCTCTTTGCAGGAAATGATCTTGCCTGCCAGGTCTTCCCGGCTGTAGGGCGAAAGACGTGCGCAGTCCCGGGGGAATTCTACACGCTGACACAGGAGAAGCTGGGAGCGGATGCCGTAGTGCCGGAGTGCCTCATTATATACCGCGTTTCCGTATTTGGGATCCCCGAGAATCGGATGCCCCAGACTTGCAAAATGCGCGCGAAGCTGATGTGTTTTGCCGGTGATAAGCTTCGCCTCCAGAAGTGTAACAGGAAGTTCCCTGCCCGGCTGTCCATAATGCAGCGGCTTATACTCGGTCTTCGTATATACAAGGCCTTCTCCAGGCGTTTTGGAGATCCGTACGGTGTTACTCTTTTCGTCCTTGGCAAGATAGCCTTCGATGCACCCTGCCTCTTCGATGCGGCCGGCAACAATCATGTGATAGTACTTGCCTATGAGGTGTTCCCGCTGGAGACCGGTCAGGAGGTGACTCCCCGGAAGGGTCTTGGCCAGAAGAACGATGCCTTCTGTGTTGCGATCCAGACGATTTTGCACCGAGGGTGTGAAGCGGCGAAGTGTTGCCTCGCTGATCTCCCCGCGCGTTGCAAGAAGCCCCAGAAACCATTCATTTAGAGAAAGATCCTCCGGCTTCGCCTTCTGCGAGAGAACCCCAGTGGGCTTATAGGCTGCCGCGATGTGCTCATCTTCATACAGGATGTGGAGCTTTGGGAATCGCTTTTGCAGCGTTTCATAGGCGCTTTTCCACGCCGCTATGCGCGAATCCTTTGTCACCTGCCGGTCCTTCGGGAGCAGTTTTTCCTTGCCGTTTTGCTCATCGCTTTCCCCGGCAGGAGACACCTTTCCGCCCATCTTTGCGTAGGTCTCTTCCGAAAGGAACAGGCGAACGGTATCCGTTTCGGCAAGGATTTCCTTCCCGGCCGCCTTTTTGCCGTTCAGTGTGATGTTCTTTTTGCGGAGCATTTTGTAGAGAAAGGACGTGGTTGCCTCCGGCAAAAGCCGGTGCAGATATTTGTCCAGGCGCTGCCCGGCCTCCCATGTCGTAATGATCTGTTCCTGCATGGATTGATTCCTATCGTGCGCTGCGAAGCAGCAAATTCCTTTGCAAATCCGTGCGATCCGCCGGAGGTTGCCAAGAAAATGCTGATTAAATCAGCATTTCCTTAATAATTACAAACTGATGCGGTACAGCAGCGTAAAGAGTGCACCGTGATCGGCGCCTTCCTCGCTGCCAAGATCCTGCAGCTGATCCAGCCGGGTAAGATACGATGCAAGGCTCGTGAAGATCTTTACCTGATAGCCGTGGAAGCCATTGGACATCAGCATCTTGCGAAGATGCTGCTCCCCTGCCGTGCAGTCACATTTGGGATCCTGAGTGAGGGCAGCAATGGTCTTTCCGGCCACCGCAAGGTGCAGAATGTTAAAGTTCTTTTTCTCCGTTGTAAAGTACAGCTCATACGCGTGATCCAGTGAGCCCGTATGTTCCTCCACTGCCGCATACACATCCTGCGGGCAGTCACCGGCACGAAACAGCATGATCAGTGCCACGGTCTGCTTGGCCGCCGGAAGGAGAATCAGAACGGCCAGAATGGTGAACCAGTTCTGATTGGTTCCCAGAATTCCTCTCGCTGCAAAATACATGGAAAACGCGGCCAGATATAACACTGCGGTGAGGATCAGTTTCTTCGTGCGCTGGCTTTTGTGATAGCCGTAATCGCCTTTTGCTGTTTTCTTTCGATTCGTTTGCATAACATTCCTTCTGCGTGTATCTGTTCAGCACCTAACGCAGAACTTTTTTCTGAGGGTGCGTGTCAAAAAGCGTCCGCCCATTCCTCTTTCCAGAATGAACGGACGCCCTGCGTCACTCTTCTATCATTGGTCATCAAGGAAGCGCACCGCGTATTACATGTCGCTTTCCTGTGACGGAGCCTCCTCGGCTGCGTCCTGCGCAGTCTCTGCTGACATTGCCTCTGCCGCAGCCTGCTGCTGGGCCAGAACTGCTGCCTGGGCCATTGCACCGGCTTCCTGCACCGCCTGATTGGCAGTCTGCTGCTCGACGGCCGTTGCCTGCTGCCTTGCATAGGCAGACTCCTGCATCTGCTGCGCCAGCGCGTTGCGGTCGTTCTGCACGTTCTGCAGATACGAGTTCATGCTCTGCAGCGTAGACTGATACACCGTATTAGTATCGCTGATCACACTCTGCGTCAGCTCTTCAAGATGAGCAAGCATATCCGCAAGATAGGACTGTGCCTGCTGATTAAAGTCCGTTACCTGCTGGGACGCCGAAGCGACAATCTGCTGGGCCTGGTTCTGTGCCTCCTGTACCATCGCCGTAGACTGCTGCTGCGCCTGCGCCATGATGTCGTTTGCCTGCCCCTGCGCGGTGGCGATCATTTCGTTGGCCTGATCCGCTGCCTTCTGCGTGGTATCCGCCGCTTCCTGATTGGCCGCCGAAACCATCTGCCCGGCCTGCTCATAGGCCTGCTTCATGACCTCTTCTTCGTTGATCTGCTGATTCATCTGCTCGGTAGCCTTCTGAATCAGTGCCTGAGCCTTATCCTTGGCATCCGCAAAGATGGCATCCTTCTGGTCGAGCACCTCCCGGTATCTGGCGACCTCATCCGGAATAACATCCCGCAGCTCTTCCACAAGCGTGTCGATTCTCTCCCGGTTCACCATAATATAGTCCTTGGAAAGGGGCTTGTATTTACAGGTTTCAAGGAAATCTTCGATTTCGTCAATCTTGCGTTCGATCTTGTTGCTGCTCATAACGGGCTGCCTCCATCGTATTTAGCTCGTACCATCTGCTCTACCTCCGGTGGTACGCACACACTGATGTCACCGCCAAAGGCGGCAATCTCCTTCACACTCGAGGAGCTAAGATATGCATACTGCAGACTGGTCGTCAGAAACACGGTATCCAGCTTCCCCTTGGAGAGAAGCTTATTGGTCTGCGCGATCTGCAGCTCATATTCAAAATCCGTCACTGCGCGAAGTCCGCGAATGCTCACATGGGCATCCATCTTCTCGGCATAATCAATGAGGAGTCCGTAATAGGAATCCACACGAATATTCGGCATTGCGGATGTGACATCCTGTAGCATTTTAACACGTTCCTCTACTGAAAACAACGGAGTCTTCGCCTTGTTGTCCAGTACGCAGACGATCACCTCGTCAAACATCCGGGAGGCCCGGCGGATGACGTCAAGATGTCCGAAGGTCACCGGGTCAAAGCTGCCCGGATAGATTGCCTTAATCATGGCTTGCCTCATCTTCTGATAATTGTAACAATTCTGCTACCCGCTCCGCACCTGCCGTGGGCAAGGATGCGAAGCCGTTACCGCTACTTTTTACGAATAAACAGATGACGCTGGGAACGATAATCCTTTTCCCGGACGATTTGCAGTCCCGTTTCCTCCAGGAAGGAGAAATCGGTATCCAGAGCCGTCTCCACAATGATCATCGTGTCCTCTGTTACATAGGGCATATCATCCAGTGCTGTCAGCACCCGCCGGCAGGTATCGCTTTGGTAGGGTGGATCCAGGTAGATGATATCCGCCGCCTTCTCATGGATGTGATGCAGCGCATTCATAACATCCATCTTCAAAAGGACGCCGTTTTCCTCAAAATGCGTCTTGTGGAGATTGGCCTGAATGCAGGCTGCCGCGGTCTTCCCGCTTTCCACCAGATACGCCTTCTTAGCTCCGCGGGAAAGAGCCTCGATGCCGATGGAACCGCTTCCGGCACAAAGGTCCAGAAATACGCATCCCGGCACATCAAACTGAATGATGTTAAACAATGTTTCTTTGATAATATCCTGCGTGGGTCTGGTGTCCATCCCCTCCGGCACCATCAGCGGCATGCTCCGTGCCGTCCCGGCGATTACTCTCATGTTTTACTCCTTATATCTGAATCTGTTGTATCTGCCTATGCAAAATAGCCAGTACATCAAGCTCTTCCGAATAGTTCCGTTTTACTTCTTCGTCCCTTTTCCGCCGCGGGCCGTGGACTTTAAATGATTCAGATCCACCTCGCGGTCATGGTAGATCACGGTGTTATTTTCCCCGGGCCGTAATACCCAGGCATCCTCCACTTCATCCTTGGACGAGAGCTTGATGCCCTTCACGCCTCTTGCGTTTTTCTTCTGCTCCGGCACCTCGTCCAGCGCGTATTTGAGGAAAAATCCTTCCTTTGTCCGCAGCACCAGTGCATTCTGATCGGTCACCGCATGCACCATCACCAGCCGGTCATCGTCTTCAAGCTTGGCCGCCTGAATGGTCAGGCGCGTCACGTCAAACTCTCCGCCGCTAACCATCTTAACATAGCCCTGCGCCGTCACAAATACAAGACGGTACAAATTCAGCTCACTCTGATTGGTGATATATACCACATTTTCTTTCGCCGAATCAAATTTGCACACATTGTCGATGGGACGTCCCTTTTCCTTGAGCTTGGTCATCGGAAGATCACTGACCTTCACCGTGTGCATCATGCCGGTATCGGTGAACACACACACCCTGCCCAGATTGGAACAGTCAAAGTGAACCTTGTAGTCACTTTCCACCGTTTCCCGATTCCGCTCGTAGGTTGCAAGGTCGATGGTCTTAGCATAGCCGAAGCGGTCCATGACGAACATGACCTTGGTTTCTTCCTCCTCCGGCTTAACGTATACCGCTTCCTCGCCCTGGATCATCTCAGTTTTACGCGGCGCAGAAAACTCTTTTTTGAAACGGGTCAGCTCATCCCGGATGACTCTTGTCATGGAGCTTTTCTGCTCCAGAATATCCTCATACCGGTAGATATTAGCTACTGTCTCTTCATGCTCCTTCAAAAGGGCATTGATTTCCAAACCGACGAGCTTGCGAAGACGCAGCTCTAAGATGGCATCGGCCTGCCGCGGCGTAAAGCCAAGCTGCGCCGCCATCACCGCAGACTCCCTTGTTTTGAACCGGATCCCTTCCGTTGCTCCCTCCACCAGGCACTTTTTAGCCTGCTGGGTGGAATCGGAGCCGCGGATGATTTCGATGATGAGGTCAATGACGTTGCAGGCCTTGATGAGGCCCTCCTGAATCTCCCGCTTTTCCTGCTCCTTGGCAAGCATCGTTTCGTACTTGCGCCTGGTGACTTCGAAGGCAAAATCGATGTTCGCCTGCAAAACGTCACGAAGGGAGAGTGTCTCTGGCCGCCCATCCTTGATGGCCAGCATGTTCACGCCGAAGGTGTCCTCGAGCTTGGTCTTCTTGTACAGGAGCGCCTTGAAGTTCTCGACATCCGTGTCCTTTTTAAGCTCGATGACGATGCGAATACCCTCCTTCGAGGACTGGTTGGAGATGTCGATGATGTCCGACGTAATCTTGTTCTCATACAGAGCGGCCACATCCTGCAGGAATTTAGCAATGCCGGAGCCGATCATGGTATAGGGAATCTCCGTCACGACAAGTTGAATATGGCCGGATTTTCCCTTTTCAATCTCCACTTTGCCGCGCAGACGGATTTTACCCTGTCCGGATTCATAGATGGCCGGCAGGTCGTTTTTGTTGACAACAATGCCGCCGGTGGGAAAATCCGGGCCCTTTACATACCGCATCAGGTCTCTTGTGGTTGCCTGCGGATCCTCCAATAGTGCAATTTCGGCATCGATGGCCTCAGCCGCATTGTGGGTCGGCGTGGATGTCGCCATACCGACGGCGATGCCTTCCGATCCGTTGATAAGAAAGTTGGGGAACATGGCCGGCAGGACCGACGGCTCCTTCTCCGTCTCATCAAAGTTCGGGACAAAGTCCACGACGTCCTTGTCAAGGTCCGCCAAAAGACCTTCCTCGGTGATCTTCTGAAGCCTTGCCTCCGTGTAACGCATAGCTGCGGCAGAGTCACCCTCGATGGTTCCGAAGTTCCCGTGGCCGTCGACCAAAGGGAGCTCCTTCTTAAAGTCCTGTGCCATCACCACCAGTGAATCGTAGATGGAGGAATCGCCGTGGGGATGGTATTTACCCATGGTATCGCCGACAATGCGGGCAGACTTGCGGTACGCGCCGTCATGGTGAATGCCAAGCTCGGACATGTCGTAGAGAACGCGGCGCTGAACAGGCTTTAGGCCATCCCGGATATCCGGAAGCGCGCGGCTGATGATGACTGACATCGCATAGTCGATGTAGGACTTTTGCATCAGCTCCGAATACTCGCTGGGGATGATCTGCTCTTCAATTGTCTCGGTAATTGGTTTTCTCGCCATATAAAATCCTCTTGTAACGGTTCAGCGCCGCATTCAGACCTATTCATGATTGAAATTGGCAGTGCAAACCGTTACACATCCAGCTCTGCATCGGTGGCATGTGCATGAATATAATCGCGTCTGGGCGGAACATCGGTTCCCATCAAAAGTCCGGTCATCTCCGACGCCATGCGTCCGTCGTCGATCTGAATCTTGCGCAGACGTCTCCTGGCCGGATCCAGTGTCGTCTCCCACAGCTGGGCAGGGTCCATCTCACCAAGACCCTTGTAGCGCTGGAGTGTAAATCCGGAATGGGTTTTCCGGTATTTGGCCAGTGCCGCATCGTCGTAGAGGTATTCGCCCTCCTCCCCCTTCTTTTTGGGCACCACCTTATACAAGGGAGGCATGGCGACATATATATGCCCCTCGTAGATCAGATCCGGCATAAACCGGTAGAACAAGGTCAAAAGGAGCGTGGAAATATGCGCTCCATCCACGTCGGCATCGGCCATGATAATGATCTTGTCATACCGGAGCTTGGTGATGTCAAAATCCTGTCCGTAGCCTTCGGAAAAGCCGCATCCGAAGGCATTGATCATGGACTTGATCTCCGCATTGGCCAGCACCTTGTCCATGGAGGCTTTCTCTACGTTGAGAATCTTGCCTCGAATGGGGAGAATGGCCTGGAACATCCGGTTTCTTGCCATCTTGGCAGAGCCACCGGCGGAATCGCCCTCGACGATAAAGATTTCACACTTGGATGCATCTCTGGATTCGCAGTTGGAGAGCTTTCCGTTGGAATCAAAGGAGAACCTCGGCCGCACCAGCATGTTCGTCTTGGCCTTGGCCTCGGACTTGCGGATCTTGGCCGCCCGCTCGGCGCATTCGATCACGGCCTTTAGCTGCTCCAAATTCCGGTCAAAATAGTGGGTGGTTTCATCCGTTGTAACCTGGGAAACCGCCTTGGAGGCGTCCGGGTTGTCCAGCTTGGTCTTGGTCTGTCCTTCAAAGCGAGGATCCGGGTGTTTGATGGCAATGACCGCGGTCATGCCGTTTCGCACATCGGCTCCGGTGTAGTTGACATCCTTTTCCTTGAGGGTCCCCAGCTCTCTTGCATAGCCGTTGATCACCTGGGTAAAGGCGGTCTTAAAGCCGGTCAGGTGCGTACCGCCTTCGGAATTGTAAATATTGTTGCAAAAGCCCATGATCTCCTCCCGGAAATCACGGATATACTGAAAGGCGCACTCCACCTGAATGTTCTCATACTGCCCGCTGAAATAGATGACGTCCGTCACTGTCTCATCGGACTTATTCAGCTCGCGCACAAAACCGGCAATGCCGTCCGGTTCGTGATAGATCTGCTGATCCTCACTCCCCGGCCGCTTGTCTTCATAAATGATGGTGAGCTTCGGATTTAAGTAGGTTGTCTCATGCAGGCGGGACTTGATGTCCTCCTCTTTGAACCTTGTCTTTTCGAAAATAGTCGGATCCGGGAGGAAATTGATGGTTGTGCCGCTGGTCTTGGCCTTGCCGACCACCGGAAGCAGCCCATCGACTAGCTCCTGATCCGGAATGCCCTGCCGGTAGCGGTCCTCATAGACCATTCCGCCCTTTTGCACCTGTACGGTCATGTGCTCCGAAAGCGCGTTCACGACAGAAGATCCGACGCCGTGGAGACCGCCGGAGGTTGCATACGCCTTATTGTCGAACTTGCCGCCGGCATGGAGCGTTGTGAAAACGACGCGCTCCGCGGACACGCCCTTTTCGTGCATGTCGATGGGGATTCCGCGTCCGTTGTCGGCCACAGTGCAGGAGCCGTCTGCCTCCAGCGTAACCTTTATGGTATCGCAAAAGCCTGCCAGGTGTTCGTCTACGGAGTTATCCACAATCTCATAGATCAGGTGATTTAAACCTCTCGTGGATGTGCTGCCGATATACATACCGGGTCTTGTGCGGACTGCCTCGAGTCCCTCCAGCACCCGGATGCTGGAGGCGTTATACTGCGTACTTTCTGCCATGTAATTCCTCGTAGTAAATAGTGAATCGGTTCCTCACGGATACGCCGGCCTTACTTCTCCGTAATGTCCAGCTTGCGGGAGCAGGCGATCGCCAGTGCGCCCTCACCGATGTGGCAATTGATGACGGAAGGAAGCTTATCCTCCTCTACCAGATGTCCCGGGAAGGCGTCGCGGATCTGCTGACTCCAGGCCGCAAAATCCGGCGATTTGGACTCCACGGCATACAGCCACACGTTGTCCATGCCGCCATAGAGCTTCTCGCAGTCGTTTTTCATGGCATTGATCATCATGGTGCGGGCCTGCTGCTCGGTTCTGGCCTTTGCAAAGGCATCCAGTCTCTCACCGAAAATCTTCAGCACCGGCTTGATGCGCAGGAGTGTGCCGATGGCTGCTGCCGCCGGTGTGATGCGTCCGCCCCGCTTTAAGTAGGTCAATGTATCGACCATGATGTAGATGCTCTGCTCATAGCGAACCTCTTCCAGCTTGTCCTTGATCTCTTTGGCCGTCCAGCCCTTGGCTGCCATTTCCATGGCATCCTGGACAGAGCGCTTCTGGGTAACCGAGATGCGCTGGTTGTTCACCACTTCGACCTTGCCGTCGTAATCGCCGGACAGCATCATGGCCGACTGGCAGGATCCGGAAAGTCCGGAGGACATGGGGATGTACACCAGAGAGTCGTTTTCCTCCAACACCTGATCCCATACCTTCAGAACGTCAACGGGAGATGGCTGTGAGGTGTGTACCGTCTCACCGGACTTGAGCCGTTCAAAGAACTCTTCTCTCGTTAAGTTAATATCTTCAAAATAGGTTTTCTCATTATCACCGAACATGAACGGGATGGACACCAGCCCTACTCCCATCTCTTTGGCCTGTGCCAGGGTAATGCCGCTTCCGCTGTCTGTTACAATTGCTACTTTTGCCATTGTGCCCTCCATATGGTTCTGTTATGCGCCTGCTGCGCTGCATATAAACCGAATGCCTGCAGGCGCCAAGCTTCAGACATACAGATTAATTTTACGTGGATTTCGCGTTCCTTGCAAGTCGGAGCGTACAACGCGGAGGCAGTGGTTGTGTATGGGATGGTGCTCATGTTTTCCTCGCAGGGATTCTCTATGAACGTCACAGATTCACCAAACACCCGATTCGCGCAAAACTCGTCCGTCCGTGGGTCTTCCTTTGGAAGGCCCACGTCTTGGACTCAAACAGTTGCGCTCGGTCGGGCCGGTGAATCTGTTCCATTCATGAGAATCCAGCTGCTCGTCACAAAATCGCACCACTCCATACACAATCCGCTGCCTCCTGACTTTCCCGACTCCCGTCAGATGCTGCGGAAGTCCACGCTTTTTTCTCCCGCGAAGGTGAACTGCGGGTTCTTGTCAAGCACTTCGTCGGCGTAGCTTGCAGCCTTGGTCAGTATGTCTGCATCCTCATAGATATCTGCCAGATGAAATCCCATCTCCCCGCTTTGCCGAATGCCGAAAAGGTCACCGGGGCCGCGCAGCTTTAGATCCTGCTCTGCGATTTCAAAGCCGTCATTGGTCTTTTCCAGAATGGCAAGGCGCTTTGGCTTTTCCTTCTGGCTTTCGGAATACAGGAACATGCAGTAGGACTGCCAGCCCCCGCGTCCGACGCGTCCGCGGAGCTGATGGAGCTGCGAAAGGCCGAAGCGTTCCGCATTTTCAATCAGGATGCAGGTTGCATTCGGAACATTGATTCCTACCTCAATGACGGTGGTGGACACCAGAATATCGATCTCGTGGGCCGCAAACTGCGTCATGATCCGGTTCTTTTCCGCGGGCTTCATGCGGCCGCTTAAGGATGCAATCCGGATGTCCGGCGGCAGGCTTTTGCGCAAATTTTCGGTGTAGTCCGTCACATTCTCCATCTGCTCCAGTCCGCTTTCCTCCACTGCAGGACAGATGACATAGGCCTGTCGTCCTTCCCCGATCTCCTTTAGGATGAATCGATAGAGCTTCCCGCGCTGACTGGCGGGGGCTGCCAGATTTTTAATGGGAAGGCGATTTTTGGGGAGCTCTGTCAGCCGGCTCACCTGCAGATCGCCGTACAAAATGATGGACAACGTTCGAGGAATCGGCGTTGCGCTCATTACCAGAACCGGCGTGGTTTCTCCCTTTCCCGCCAGAGCCTCTCGCTGCCGCACGCCGAACCGGTGCTGCTCGTCGGTAATAACAAGTGCCAGATCCCGGTACTGCACGGTATCCTGGATCAGCGCATGGGTGCCGATGATGGCATTGGCATCCCCGTTTTGAATGGCGGCAAGTGCTGCCTTCCGTTTGGATCCCGTGACGGCGCCGGTCAGAAGGACCGGACGGATCGGAAGGTTGTACTGATCAGCCATCTCCTGAAGGTCCTTTGCATGCTGCTGTGCCAGCACTTCGGTCGGTGCCATGAGCGCGCCCTGCCTGCCATTGGCTGCGCACAAGAGGAGTCCTAAAAAGGCAAGGATGGTCTTGCCGCTTCCCACATCGCCCTGTAACAGCCGGTTCATCACATAGGGTCCGGTAATGTCGGCCTCTATCTCCTTCCAGGCTCTTTTCTGGGAATCTGTGAGCTCGTAAGGGAGCGCCGCAATCAGGCGCTTTGTCTCATCGGACGGTGCAAGGGGATTGGCATTTAGCAGCGCCTGTTCCTTTTTCTTCTGCCGCCGAATAGTCAGAAGGAATGACAAAAATTCATCGAACACCTTCCGGTTTCTGGCCGATGTCAGTTCCTCTTTACCGGCAGGAAAATGGATGGCATGCACTGCGTCCGCGTCCCGCATAAGGCCAAGGCGTTTCAAATCCTCCTCCGGAAGGTCACAGGGCAGCGCCTCTCCCCCCGTCAAATCGCAGCTTTTCAGTGCCTTTTTCATCAACCGCATGACGCTATTGTTGGAGAGCCCCTTTGTGAGGCTATACCGGGGGAGATAGGTGTTCTCCAGCGCGGCATATTCCTCCCAGGTGTAGATAGTGGGGTGCTCGAGGGAGAGCTTTCCGTTCTGATGGCGCTTAACAAGCCCGCGGAACACGTGAGCGCTGCCGGCCTGGAGCTTCCCCACCAGAAATGGCATATTGAAAAAGCTGATGCGAATCTCACCGGTCGCATCGGCTGCCTGGAAACTGGTCACCTTGTAGCGCCCGGCATAGGCGGTGCGTCCGGTGCCCAGAATGGTGAGCGTCACAGCCGACAGTTCACCCGACCGGAGGCTGCTCACGCAAACCGGCGGTGCGAAAAAGTCATAATCCCGCGGGTAAAAATCAAGGAGATCTCCGACTGTCCGGATTCCCTTGCCCTCATAGAGCTTTGCTGTTTTCTCTCCCACCCCCGAAAGGTCCGTGAGCATGCTGTCTCTTGTGATCATCTCTACTGATCTTCCTTTTGCGTTTCTGTTCAGCGTCCCATTTGCAAATCCGTGCGTTCCATCAGCGGTGACCAAAAAGGAGACGGATGCTCTCCGTCTCCCACATTACATCTCTATTGCGACTCCCGCTTCATACCGGCGCCGCGTTCCTACTCGGCCGAAATGATGTAATAGTACACCGGCTGTCCGCCTGCCTGCAGCTCTACATCCAGACCGGGGAACTTCTCCGCAGCGGCTGCGCGAAGCGCCTGAGCCTCATCCTCGGTTGCCTCGGAGCCGTAGTAAATGCTGATCAGCTCCGTGGTATCATCCACCATCTTCTCCAGCGCTTCCAGCGACACAGCGTTTCGGTCATCGCCGACGCCTAAAATTCCGCTGTCACCAATGGTCATGATGTTTCCCTCATGGATTTCCACGCCGTCAATGACCGTATCGCGAACCGCATATGTGACCTCGGCGCTTCTCACCTTCGCAATTTCCTCAGTCATCGTCTGCTCATTGAGCTCTGCATCCTGATCCGGAATGAAATTGATGGCTGCCGTGATGCCCTGCGGCACGGTCTTGGTCGGAATGACAACCAGCTTCTTGTCCTCCGATATCTCTGCCGCCTGCTTGGCCGCCAGAATGATATTTTTGTTGTTCGGCAGAATGAATACGGTATCCGCGTTCACCTTCTCCACAGCGTTGAGAATATCCTCGGTGCTCGGATTCATGGTCTGACCGCCGGAAATAACATAATCAATGCCAAGGCCGCGGAAGATCTCCGCAAGGCCATCGCCTGCGCAAACGGCAATCATTCCGATCTCCTTGTGCGGCTGCTCTGTCTCCGGTTCTGTGCTCTCCTGCACCGGCTCCTGTGAAGGAGTGTTCGCTGCCGGCTGCTCCGGAGCAGCATTCTCCGCCTTGAGCGGCTCAAAGCTCTCTCCGGCGCGAAGATTTGCGATGGAGATCTTCTCCAGCTCGCCGTACAAAAGTGCCTTCTGCAGTACGAGTCCCGGATCATTGGTGTGAAGCTGCACCGCCATCGACTTCTCGTCGCGATGCGTGACAATCAGCTCTGCGATGGTGTTCATGTAGTTGGCAACATCGCGGTCAATCTTGTCGTTGTAGGGCTTGGTGAAGACCTCTCGGAACGTAACGACATAGCCGTAACGAAGCTCTTCTCCGGCAGTGGCTGCCTTCTCCTCTTCCTCACCGTCTCCGCTCTTGCCGGGGTGAAGAAGGGCCTCTTCGTCATAGTCCTTGCCCTGATAGCCTTCCAGTGCTCCCTTTAAGAGCTGCACCAGTCCCTGTCCGCCGGAATCCACAACCCCGGCCTGTTTGAGTACCGGCAGCATGTCCGGTGTTTTGGAAAGGACCTCATCTGCGTATGCAATCACCTGCGGCAGGAATTCATCAAAGTCCTCCATGCCGGCATCTGCAAGCTCTCTTGCCTTTTCTGCAGCTCCCTTTGCTACGGTAAGAATCGTTCCTTCCTTGGGCTTCATGACTGCCTTGTATGCCGTCTCAACAGCCTTATCAAAGGCATCCGCGCACAGCGGAACCGTGACGGCCTGGCTGTCGCGCACGATTTTGCAATAGCCCCGCAGAAGCTGGGACAAAATTACGCCGGAATTACCGCGGGCTCCGCGAAGGGATCCCGAAGAAATGGCCTTGCAGACCTTCTTCATGTCATCCGGATCCTCAACCTCCAGAACCTCTCTTGCCGCAGAGATCACGGTCATGCTCATGTTGGTTCCGGTATCTCCGTCCGGTACCGGGAACACATTCAGCTCGTTAATCCAGGCTTTGTTCGACTCCAGATTCTGTGCTCCGCAAAGGAACATCTTCCTAAGGAGCTGTACATCTATGGCAGTAGTACTCACGTTCTGCGATCCTCCCATCAGTCAATGACTTTCACGCCTTCAACGAAGACGTTTATCTTCTCAATCTCAAGTCCGGTGAATTCCTCGACTCTGTACCGGACGCTCTCGATGAGATTGTCGGCCACCGTCGGAATGTTCACGCCATACGAAACAATCACGTGGAAGTCAATGACCAGCTTTCCTTCTGATGTCAGTGAGACACTGATGCCTCTTGTCATGGATTCCTTTTTAAGCAGGCTGAAAACGCCGTCGCGCACATTGACGCCGGCCATTCCTACGATGCCGAAGCACTCCACGGCAACGCTGCCTGCGTATTGTGCAATTACCTCATTATCGATGGAGATATTTCCCATATGAGTATTCAACGAAGAAGACTTCATATTCCAGGCTCCTTTCCTGTCCGTATTGCAAAGCGCCGGGTTTGACAGCGGCTTTGCGGTCACAATCGCAGTTTATTATACAGGACCTGTCGCATACCCGCAAGGAAGAGCCGCGAAGCGGCTGGATACGGTGCGGATGCCTTATGGTAAAGATGCCAGCCAGCGAGGAGACCTGACGGATTTGCCCGCTCAGGATGCGCTATGGGTACAGCACGGTCAGCTTCCCATCCTTACGGCGCACGGGCTCTCCCAAAAGGATGTTGCGAAGGATCCCGCGGTACACCTCCATCTTCATTTTCTCGAAGCCGCGGTAGGCTTCCTGCGGGAAGACGAATTTCAGATTGTGGCGGGCGTATTGCCTTCCGGAAATGACCTGCTGCAACTGCTGCATATAATCCACCTGCTCCACCCAAGCCTGATCGATGGCGTGAAGGGTCATTGCCCGGCAATAGTTTTCGGCCGTTCGTTTGCCGCGAAGCTCTGTCATTTTGTGCTCAAAGGCCCGCTCAGCCTGCTGCAAGAAAAAATCCATAGCCTTGTCTTTTGTTTCCAACTGCCGCCGCGCAGGGAAGTCTTCAAACGCGCAGGAAATATTCTCCATGATAAAGTAAACTGCCTCGTCGGGATCAGGCAAATGTCCAAGCCGGTTAAGGTAATCCGCAATGACTTTTTTCTCCATTTCCAGGTAGTAACTTTTCTCAATCGGCACGTGGTCCATTACCTGATTGCGCATGAAATAGATGAGATTTCGTTGCTTTTCCATGCTCTCGCCATAGTCCTTGGTGGCCTTGCGACCGGCTCTTGCAAGGTCCGAGGCAGTCCTTTGCGCTTCGTGCACCGCCCGCAAAATCCGCCGGCTATGAATTGCCCTGTTTCCTCTCCTGCAGGATGCCAACCACTTTCTGCCATAGAGCTTCACCACGTCATCCTCCAGCGACAGATAGAACCGCGAAAAGCCAGGGTCTCCCTGACGTCCGCTCCGTCCACGCCCCTGGAGCTCTTGGCGCTTATTGACCATAAGACCGATGCCTATGACAGCAAGGCCGCCCTTTTGGGCCGCTCCCTCTCCCAAGCGGATGTCCGTTCCGCGCCCCGCAACGGAAGTTGCCACGGTTACGGCCCCGAGGCGCCCTGCCTCCTGAATGATGGCCGCTTCCTTGGCGATGTTATAAGCGTTTAACACGTTATGGGCAATACCGCTGTCCAGGAGCAGCGCGGAAAAGAGGTCCGACACCTCAATGGAGCTCGCAATAACCAGTACAGGCCGGCCGCTTTCGTGAAGCTTTTGCACTTCCCTGTGGGCCGCCGCAAGCTGCGCGTCCCTGCAAGGATATAGAACGTCCGGATAATCTTTCCTCTGCACCCGCTTTCTGGTGGGGATCACCACCGTCTCCAGGCCGTAAATCTGCCGGAATTCCTGGGCATCCCCAGCTC
>CAVKRN010000057.1:0-15726 GCA_963658695.1 bacterium | reverse complement strand
CTCTGGCAAAATATCGTCCCCGACGCCATGTATATTAAGGAACACCTTTACCGTTCCATCGTGAAGCTCAAGGTTACGATCTGACTGCTCATAATTGCGAAAGCGGTAGATGTGTCGGTTCTGATGAAACAAATCCCGCGGACTGATCATGACCACGTATGAATCCGGAAGTTCTGCATAATCCTCCCCGCAGTGTAACACTTGCTCATCCATCATACACTGGTAGTATCGTGTCCGTTTCGGTTCGTTCCCACGGCTCTCCAGCTGCATCTCCACGTCAAACACTCGACCGTTAATCTCGGAATAGACATCAAAGCGAACGCTTTTACTTCCCATCGGACTAAGAAATGTCATCTGCGGTGTATGCCTTGTGACATTCGTTAGCATCAGCTCCGGGAAGATTCGCTGCATCAGGCGAAGAAACAATCTCTCATCCCGCATCACGCAGGAGAAGATATAATCATTCCCGATTCCTGCCTCTTCCCATTTTCGATTCAGTTCTGCCTGTTGCTGTCTGGATGCCGTTACAATGGTCCTGGTTTGTTCCATCTGATTGTTGTTCATTTCTTCCTCCCGCGTGAAATGATGATGCAGGAGACAAAAGCATTGGCAAACCACATGTATCACTCGATCCGTCTGGTTCTCTTTCGAAGCTCCTGCTGTATGAAATAACAAAAGTGCATAAGCTTCGTTCGATGTGAATCAGATAAGATCAAGATAGGACCGTGGCTGGCTCTGGCCGCCAAACGGTGTTCACAGAAATGAACTACATTATGCAACTATCCAAAGTATAGCAGGACACCGCATAAAAACCAATCTATCAAATTTAGACGACAAGGGATAAACGCAGTTTTTTCTAAAAGACTGCGTCATGTGCTAGAATAAACCGTTATTGCAATAGTAATCAGAGCTGAATCAACCTTATTAAGGAGTGCGGGGAGAACAACGGTATGAAGGAAAAGAAGCGGGGGAGTTTCAGTGGCTCTCTTGGATTTGTATTGGCAGCCGCGGGAAGTGCGGTTGGACTGGGGAATATCTGGAGATTCCCGTATCTGGCAGCTAAGGACGGCGGTGGTATTTTTCTGGTGGTGTATCTGGTGCTGGCAGTCACCTTCGGCTTTGCGCTGCTCACCACGGAGATTTCCATCGGCCGCAGGACGAAGCAGAGCCCACTGACAGCATATGGAAAATTAAAGCCCAGTTGGGGATTTCTTGGCAGGCTTGCCTGCATTGTTCCGGCCATTATCCTTCCGTATTATTGTGCCATCGGTGGCTGGGTGCTGCGGTATTTTGTAGTATTCGTGACAGGAAACGTGAAGAGCGCAGCAGAGGATGGGAATTTCAACAGCTTCATTGCGAATATCCATACGCCGATTGTCTGCATGCTCATCTATCTGGTGGCAACCTTTACCATTGTGTATCTCGGCGTAGAAAACGGAATTGAGCGGTGTTCGAAGATCATCATGCCAATCTTGTTGGTGCTGATTATTGGTATTGGCATCTTCGGCCTTACCATTCGTCATACCGATGAGTCGGGCGTAACCAGGACGGCCATGGAGGGACTGCGGATTTACGTCATTCCGAATTTGGAGGGAATGTCTCTGCAGGAATTTGTGGCGGTTGTCGTGGATGCGATGGGGCAGCTGTTCTATTCGCTCAGTGTTGCCATGGGAATCATGATCGCATACGGATCCTATATGAAGGACGATGTGGATATCAATCAGGCCATCGGTCGAATCGAAATCTTCGATTCCCTGGTGGCATTTCTGGCCGGGATGATGATCGTGCCGACCGTATTTGCTTTCCTTGGGACGGAAGGAATGTCTGCGGGGCCGAGTCTGATGTTCGTTACGCTCCCGAAGGTATTTGGCGCCATGGGCGGAATCGGAACGGTGATCGGAACGGTTTTCTTTGTGATGGTGTTATTCGCGGCCCTTACATCCTCCGTTTCGATTCTGGAAGCACTGGTATCGAGCCTGATGGACCAAACCGGAATGACACGTCGAAGGGCCTGTGTGATCTGCAGCATTTATGTACTGGCGGCGGGAATTATTGTTTGCCTCGGATATAACGTGCTGTATGTGGAAGTGCCCTTGCCCAATGGAACGACGGCGCAGATTCTGGACATCATGGATTATCTGAGCAACAGTATTTTAATGCCGATCGTGTCGATTTTGACATGCATCTTCATCGGATGGGTACTGGGACCGCAGACCGTCATTGATGAGGTAGAAAAGAGCGGCAAAAAGATGTCGCGCAAGCGCCTGTATGTCGTTATGGTACGCTTTGTGGCACCGGTCATGCTTGCGGTGCTCCTGCTCCAGAGCCTGGGCGTGTTTTGAATAATGACTGAGAATAGATCTTTTCCTAATAGGATATGCTGAAAAAAGGACAGGTGCCCATGATTTATAGTGGTTCACCTGTCCTTTTGCAATCACTCGTGATTAAATCAGCATTTTCTTAGATGGTTGGCCAAATGGCACCAACCTTTTGCCGGTGCTTGCGTGCAATAGGTAATAAGAGCTGTAGATGAAATTCAAAGAGGAGGGAACGGTGAATGACAAAGCCTTAATTAAACGATGTCAGCACGGCGATCGACAGGCGTTTGACGAACTGATTCGGCTCTACTACGACTATGTTGTCGGTTTTCTCCTTAAAACCACAGCGGATGAGATGCTTTCCGAAGACCTGACGCAGGAGACCTTTTTGAAGATGATACGCAGCATTGACAAATACGATTCGGGCGGCAGTGCATCGTTCGGAACATGGCTCATCACCATTGCCAGGAATTGCTACATCGATCATTTGCGGCGCAACCGTATCCATTTGGAGGACATCGATTCGCTGCCGCTGGAGGATAAACGGAATGTGGCGGGGGAAGTGGAGCAAAAGCTTCAATACGAACAAATCGTAGAGGCGATGGCAACGCTGCCGCCGGAACAGGCACTTGCAATTCGGTTGAAATATGTGGAGGACATGACTCTTGCACAAATTGCGGAGCAATTCGGAGTGCAGCAAAAGACCATTAAAAGCCGCATCCATGACGGCACGGTAAAGCTCCGAAGAAAGCTCAATTACAAAAAAAGGGGTGATGATACATGAATTCGAATATGGATCGTATGATCAATAATTTGGCACCGGTCATTGAGCAGAAGTGTGAGGAACTGCAAGCGGCGCGGAAAGAGCGACTGCAATCCCGCTTGTTTGTGCTGCTCTGCGCCATGATTGTGCTGATCCCGGCACTGCTCGTTTTTGCAGGTGTTTCACTTACTGTTTTGATTGCTCCGCTGGCCTTTATGGCTCTGAGCGTGTTGCTGTTGCTGCCGGTATTGCTCTCCGGCAAGACGATGGAAAACCAAGGAGGATTCATTTATGAACATGCTTGAACAGGCTTTATCAAAATGGAATTTCAAAAAAATCGCAGTTGGGTATTTGATACTTGCCTTTGTGGCAGGTTTGGCCTGTGCCGGAATGGTAGGGGGAATTTACCGGGAGCGGCTGAATTTTGCCTGGCAGTATTCCCGTTTGGACGAAGCAAAGGACGAAACCGCATTGAAAACAGCGGTGGACAAAACCGCTGCCGCATCTGCAGATGTTGTGGATGTGCTGATTGTGGATGGAGACGATCAGGTGACTTACTCTGCTAAGAATTCCGAGTTTGCTTCGGGAGCATTGGAGCTTGTTAAGGCAGGTGACGAGAAGAAATACCTTCTTTCTGCGGAGCACTCGGATGCTGTATTCCAGTATGTCAAGAGCGAAGAATTCATGCTCAACTCCATTATCAACAAGGATTTCGGGAAAATTCGCTCCGATTACGACGATGACAGTGCATTTGACAGCGGATTAGCGCAGAAGACGATTTATATGTTGAGCCGTGTCAAAAATAGCGGCAGTGACAGCAAGGTTTATGTGATCACTGTTCCGACGACGGTCCCAGGCGGCATGACGGCCATCAAGGCCTCGGCAGCACTTGCGATGCTGTTCTTTAGTATCTACTGGGTGCTGATTGCCCTATGGATATATCGGGATGCGGCAAAGTGCAGGCTCTCGCCGCTTTACTGGGGACTGATTGGTTTGTTTACCAATCTCATTGGTCTGATTGTCTACATGATCTATAAACGCAGCATGGCCATATGCGCCGTTTGCGGCGCCGCCCAAAGTGCTGACCATCTGTACTGCTCTGTCTGCGGGACGCAGCTAGGTATCCGCTGTGCCGGCTGCGGCTGCAAGGTGGGGCCGAAAGATCATTTCTGCCACCACTGCGGAAAGAAGATGGATTAAAAACGAACTGCTTATGCTTGACTGGCCTCTGAAATTTCGGAGGTCTTTTTTTTGCGAATGGGGGCAGAGTAGTTGTTTTTTTCCAACCATTGCGAGGTATCTGCGTGTAAGAGAATGAAAACAAAAATCAGGAGGTATCTTCATGAACAACGTCACAAAAACAATTCCGCAGATTCTGCGGGATAATATTTGCACTGTATTCAATGCATTGAATCTAATGATTGCCATTGCTTTGGGGGCTGTCGGTGCCTGGAAGAACATACTGTTTATTTTTATCATTCTCCTTAATACCGCTGTTGGCATTGTACAGGAAATAAAAGCCAAACGGCAGATTGAACGGTTGACGCTGATGACAGAGCCTGTGGTCACCATCCTGCAAGGTGATGCAGAGAAAACCATTCTTCCGGAGGAAATCCGTGAGGGTGATATATTGGTGATGACCGCCGGATGTGCGGTTTGCACCGACTGCATGGTGCAGGAAGGGCGGTTGGAGGTCAATGAATCCATTCTGACCGGCGAATCCGAGACGGTCGCAAAACTACCGGGGGACAAGCTTCTTTCCGGCAGCAGTGTCATTTCCGGCCGGTGCCTGGCACAGGCAACGTGTAGCACCGGCGAGTGCTTTACCGCACAGATGGTAGCGGAAGTTAAGAAAACAAAGAGCACTAGCTCCGAGCTGCTTGCATCTATGAAAAAAGTCACCAGGTTCACCGGTTATCTCATTGTACCGCTGGGTGTGCTGCTGTTCGTGCAGGCGTTTTTCTTCCGCGGCGCAGCGATCGACACTGCTGTGGTTGCCACATCTGCAGGCTTGCTGGGGATGCTGCCCAAAGGCCTGGTTCTGCTGATCAGCATCGGTCTTGCAGTAGGGGTGATTCGCTTGTCAAAGAAAAATGTACTGGTACGGGATCTGCATTCGCTGGAGAACCTCGCCCACTGTGATGTAGTGTGTCTGGACAAAACCGGCACACTGACCGAGGGAACGCTGGAGGTAGAAGCGGTTTATCCGAGCGTGGATGAACAGGAATTCCGGCGCTTGATGGCGACCTACCTTGTCTATACGGAAGATAACAATGCAACCTATCAGGCACTGCGGGATTACTTTTTGGATAGTGAACCTTATAAAGCCACCACAGTGACACCGTTTTCCTCTGAGCGGAAATGGTCGTCTGTGACTCTGGCAGACGGAAGGATATTGGTGCTGGGTGCACCGGAAAAGCTGTGCCGAATAATTCCGCAGAAAGCAAAAGCGTTTATGGCACAGGGAAAACGCGTTTTATTTGTTGGATTATGCACCGGCGCAGAGGATCCTGCACAAATTGCTCCTATTGCTATGATCGTCATTGCGGATCAGCTGCGCAAAAATGCGGTGCAGACCATCCATTATTTCTACGAGCAGGGAGTGGATGTTAAGATCATCTCCGGTGATAATCCGGTGGCAGCTGCGGCTATTGCCAGGCTCTGCGATGTGCGTCATGCCAACCGGTTGCTGGATGCGACAGGACTGACGGACGAAGAATTGGCAGAGGCGGCTGAAAACTATACCGTGTTCGGCAGGGTGACGCCGGAGCAGAAGAAAGTACTGGTTGTAGCGCTGCAAAAGCGGGGACATCGGGTTGCCATGACCGGTGACGGGGTAAACGACCTGCTGGCCATGCGGCAGGCGGATTGCTCTGTTGCTATGGGAAACGGCAGTGACGCCGCCAAGCAGACGGCACAGCTGGTCCTGCTGGATTCTGACTTCGCCGTTCTTCAGGACGTGATTTCCGAAGGACGCCGGGTTATCAACAATCTGACCAAGTCGGCAGGGGTGTTCTTTATCAAGACCATTTACTCGGTACTCCTGAGTGTCCTGTGCCTGCTGATGAATATGGATTTCCCATTCATTCCGATTCAGATCACCCTGATTGATGCGATGATCGAGGCGTTTCCGGCATTCTTTATGTCCTTTGAACGCAATGATCGAAAGGTGGAGGGTACTTTTCTGGACAGCGCGTTTCGTGCCGCTCTGCCCAACAGCCTTGCAATTTTTCTCGGATGTATTGCTGTATTCTTTGCTGCCCCATACCTGTGCCTGACGCAGGAGCAAATGAATCTGGTTATGTATTTGACGGTCGGCATTGTCAGCCTTGCCGGTGTGGTAAAAGCCAGCCTGCCTATGAATGTGCTGCACGGGTTCCTCAGCAGTGTCTCGATACTGGGATTCTTTTGCTCAGTGATTCTCTTTGCTCCATTGCTTCAATTGCCCCAGCTGGCACTTGGCGGTGCCATGCTGCTGCCGATTGTTGCGATTCCGTGCATTTTGATCGCCGTTCTGGTAAAGATACCGGTATCTGAAAAAACGTTGCATCCTGCAAGACGTTAATTCACTTTGAAATATGGCAGGCGCTGAACAGATACACTTTATAAAAATTTTAGGAACTATGAGAGCTTTTTTCACAAATGGATGGTACCCTGTACAAGAAGGTGTATGAATTGAAATAATACAGCTATTACTGAAAAGAGGCGGAAAGAGAGAGCATATGAAATCTTCCCTGTACAGCCCGTTTTTTATGTTGCTACGAGAGCTGATGACAACACCGGATCTTCCGGTCGCAGCCAAGGTTTGCGGTGTGCTGCTGGCTATTTTGAGTCTTGTTATGGTGTGGATTGTTGTTGTGGCGGCGCTGGGGCTTACAAGACAGAAAAAGCATTTCCCGCTGGTACGGCAGAGAAACCGGTTTGCAATTATTGTCTGTGCGCGCAACGAGGAGAAGGCGCTTCCATCCTTTTTGAAAAGCATTGCGGAGGCGGATTATCCGGCCGGATATCTGCATGTCTATTTGCTGGCGGATCATTGCAGTGACCGGACGGCAGCCATTGGCAGGCAGTATCCGTTTGTTACGGTCTACGAGCGCTCGGATGGTCCGACAACCGGGAAGGGGGCAGTGCTGAACTGGGGGATTCCGCAGATTCTGCGGGATGCAGGGAGTACCTTTGATGCATTTGCAGTCTTCGATGCCGACAATGTGGTCCGTCCCAACTTCTTCACGGAGATCAATGCGCAGATGAATGCGGGGGACGAGATTGTGCAGGGCAACCGTCTGGCGGGAAAACCGTACACATCTATCATCACGAAATGGTACACGGTGTACTGGTCGACTTATTCCACGTTTTTCTCCTATGCCAGGGAAAAACTGGGGCTTTCGGCATTTCTGACCGGAACCGGCTTTGCGGTTAAAAAAGAGCTGCTGGAGAACGGCTGGAATACGAAAACCATTACAGAGGACGTGGAGTTTACGATTCAGAATCTCCTGCAGGGACGGCGTACGGCCTTCTGTGTTACCGCAATCTGCTATGATGAGCAGCCCTGGCAATTCGGAGCCATGGTGAATCAGCTGGCCAGATGGTGCACCGGCAGCTATCAGATATTGCATCGGTATGGCTTGTCGCTGTTGACGAGTAGCCCCCAAGCGCAGAGCGTGACCGGAAGAAATGTGCTACAGCGTGTGGATACCTTGATGCTCCTTGTCATGGGACCGGTTTCCTGGATGAGCTTTGTGCTGATGCTGGTCAACGGCTTTTTCATGTGGAAGTACTGGCAGCTGATTTTCTGGCTGTCGGTTGATATCTCCTTACTGGGGATGATCGCGGCATGCGTGCCGATCGCCGGGGCAGCCAGATTCAATCGCATTTCTCTGCGCGACATGCTGCCGGCCATTATTACGTCACCGATTTTCATGCTGGTTTATATTTTCTGCTCCATGCGCGCATGCTTTTTCCCCGAGAAGAAATGGAAACGAGTGGAGCACCGGTCGCTGGATATGGAATAATAAAAGAACCGTTGCTATGCAGCGGTTCTTTGAGCGAAGCCTATATTCACAATGATATAAACAATGGGGCCGAACTGCCGCATCACTTCGCCCGGAAGTAGAAGCGATGGCGCTTAATGTAACCGGCAATAACGATCACAAGGCTGATGAATACGCAAAGGTAAAAGGAGCAGCTGCGGGATAAGAGCTCCAGTTGGAGCGCGGCCTCCTTTTCCAGAAAGACATTCAGACCGGTAAAGAGAAGATAGTCCGCAATACCCATGCCGCCGGGAACCGGCATACACATGGAGCCGATGGCGGAATAAATCTGGGACGCAAAGACCTGACCAACATAGGCAAAAGAGCCGCCCTGCGCCAGATATACCAGAGCGGGAACGATGGTCTGTGACAGACGCTGGAGCAATGTCAGCACAAAGAGCACAAGGAGGATGCTTTCCTTTCCCTTGATGATGCCAAGACAGCTGCTGTAATCTTCCAGAACGCCAGCCAACCGGTTTTTCCAGTAGAGCGTCTGCTTCACCCATCCCTTGCGGGTAAGCCAGTCAATGATGCGGTTGCCGACCCGCTGGATCATGGCGGCCTTTTTCAGGAGGCAGACGAACAAAACGGCAAGGCCGGTCACGGTCAGATAGCCTAGGATGACGAGAAGCTTTGCCAGAATCGTCAGAGCACCGAATGAGGACGGATTCAAAAGCACCGTAAGAAATCCGACGGTTAGCGTTGCAAAGGTATGCGCAATCAGGTAGAGTGCCAATGTAGCGGTGATAAAGCCCATGGGAATGCCGTCCCGCAGCATGAACCAGGCGCATACCGGCTGTCCGCCGGTGGCGGAAGGAGTAATGGCGGCACAGTAAATGTCGGAAGAGGCATACAAAATACCCTGCCCCACCCGGCGGTTGTAGCCGCAGTGACGCAGGAGATACCAAATGGCAATCCCCTCAAAGGCGATGTAACCGAACATACAGATCACAGCCAGTAACAGCCATCCGGGATGGCAGGCAAACAGCGCTGCAATCAGGTCGGACATGCTCATGTCCTTGCTCTGGCTCATGACTGCCCAGATGGACATGACAGCAAGGAGAAGAGAGATCAGTGCCCACAATAGTTGCTTATTATTTTTCTTCTTATTCATGAGGGTAAGTGTAGCAGGTTACAGAAAAGGAAGCAACCAAAGCCAGACCGACACCGCCCGGCGACGGGGAGCATCCCGAATTCGGACATCCCTCCGCCACCCTCTCGCTAGCCGGTGAGCGTATGCAATTAACGTAAAGGAGACTACCAAAAGAGAATGGATCGTAAGGAAATTCAGGAAATCAGAAAGACTATGACGAAGACCAAATGCGTCATTGACCGGATGACCGGATGCTTTGCCGGAGAGGACGGCGGCATCATTACGCAGCTGAAGGAAACGTTTCGTGCCCTGCCGGAGGAGGAGCTGGAGAAGTACTGTGAGCTGTTCCGCAAAACGCTGACCGGCAAGATCGGCAAGAACTTGTTCACCATGGAATTCCCTCTGAGCGAGGAGGCGGTGGGCGGCAAGCAGGCGATGATGTTCCGTATGCTGCAGTCGGACTTCAAGGATGAGGAACTGAACCGGGAATTCTTTACGCACATTCTGGAAAATCTGGATCTTGCAGGACGCCACCTGATCGTGCTGGCCCACGGCGTGTATGACGTGCCGGGGAGAACCTCCGACGGAATCGATATGGACGATGCCAGTGAGAACATTTATTCTTTTCTGATCTGCTGCATCTGTCCCGTGGTGGAGGTGAAGGAAGGACTTTGCTACGACGAAAATACGCTCACATTTGTGAACAAAAAAAGCGATCTGGGCGTCCAGATGCCGGAGCTGGGCTTCCTGTTCCCTGCCTTCCACGACCGTGGAGCGGACATCCATTCCATCCTCTACTATGCCAAAAAAGAGGATGAGCGCCATCCGGAGCTGATGGACGGGCTCATTGGCGGCGATATGCCGTTTACCGAATCAGTACAAAAGGATCTGTTCATCGGCATGGTGGAGCAGACACTGGGGCGGGACTGCGATTTTGAAAATGTGAAGAATCTGACAGATTCCTTAAACGAAATGGTTCGCCAGAGCCAGGAACGGGATGAATCGCTGGAGCTTGGAAAGACAGAGGTTCGTCGCATGCTCAGTGATTCCGGTGTGGAGCCAAAGACTCTGGAGCGGTTTGATGAGATCTATGATCAGGAAATGGGAGAGGGAAAAACCTTCCATGCGGAGAATCTGGCCGGTAAAACCGTTATGGAGCTGAAATCGCCCAGCGTCAAAATCACCGTCAAGGAAGAAATGTCTGCTATGATTACTACAAAGGTCATAGACGGAAGAGAGTACATTCTGATTCCGGTACAGGACGACATTGAACTGAACGGAATTCGTCTCCTGACAACGCGGCAGTCGGCGGGGGAAGAATAGTTACTACAATATCAATAGAAGGGGATAGAGATGGCAAAGGTCAGCATCATTGTACCGGCATATAACGCACAAGGTACCATTGGCCGGTGTCTGGACAGTATTTTGAAGCAGACATATTCTGATTTTGAGCTGCTGGTTATGGATGACGGGAGCAGGGATGATACGCCGCGTATTCTGGACGAATATGCGGCGTCCGATGCCAGAATACGGGTAATCCATAAGGAAAACACCGGCGTCTCCGACACGCGCAATCAGGCGCTGGATCTTGCCTGCGGCGAATATATCCAGTTTCTGGATGCGGACGACTGGATCACACCGGATGCCACCAGATTGTTCGTCCGTGCGATGGAGGACAATCCGACCTGCGACATGGTCATCGCCGATTTTTACCGCGTGGTTGGCAAGAACCTGTCCCAGAAGGGGGATATCGAGGAGGAACATCTCCTCACCCGCGAGGAGTACGCGGACGAAATGATGAAGAGCCCCGCGGATTTCTATTATGGCGTGCTGTGGAACAAGTTTTTCCGGCGCAGCATCATTGAAGAATACCAGCTACGTATGGACGCCAGGCTGGACTGGGCGGAGGATTTTATTTTTAACATGGAGTATGTGCTCCATACCGACCATATCTATGCGCTGAAGGCGCCGGTCTATTACTATGTCAAGACGGAGGGCTCGTTGGTTTCGCAGGGCGGCGCGAGCATCAGCCGGACGGTCCGCATGAAGCTGAACGTCATCGAGTATTACAGCAGCTTCTACAAAGATATTTATAAGGAAGGCGGCTACCTTCGCCGCAGTCCTGTGATCTATTCGTTTCTATTAAATTTCGCCAGGGATGGCGGTGTCAATCCGGTGGCACCCGAAAAGCGCCTCGGACAGGAACGGGTGGACGTTCTCATTGACCCTTCAATGCAGGGGAATCCGTTTGCACTGAATTTTTATGAGGACCGGATGCTGGAGCGTTCCTTAGAGCGTGTCATGAAGGGGTACGATCTGGAGGAGCGGGAGGTGCAGATTCTCCTGTATCTCAAGCTGGCCGGCGGCGAGGCAGCGTCGACAGAGGTGAGAAGCTATACCGGCCTCTCGGCAAGGGCGCTTAGCCTTAGCCTGCAGAAGCTGATCCGCAGGAAGCTGGTGGAGAAAATAAAAAGAAAGCCGGCCGGGAGTGAGCGCACCGTGGTTGTGCTGCGCTACGGAGAGGAGGCGGCTCCCCTGGAGGATGCACTGGAGCGGGCCTTCCGCGATATTGAAGAGCTGCGATTCCGTGACTTTACCGAGGAGGAGATTGCAGAATACCGCAGACTCAGCGAGCATGCCGCACGGAATGTGCGCCGCGCACTGGGAGAAGGGCCATCGCCGGAGTAGACGGGAAAAGGAAACGGAAATGAAAAGAAAAAGAGGTTAGCCCCTGGTGTCTGGGGTCTAACCTCTTTTCTTAGTGCCTGACGATTACAATAGGAACCTTCCGCTTGTGGAATAATTCATGACTGAAATTGGCAGGTGGTCAAGCTGTGACGGAATGGCTGCAGATATTACGCCCGGATTTCCTTGCGCATGAAGGCAATGTAGCCGGCGGCAAAGGCAGCCACCGTCAGTGCGATCATAGCCACGATGTGCGGCCAGATCTGCAGGAGACTCTGTCCCAGGGTCAGGTAGCTGGCAATGGCACCCTCCTGACTCTGCATGATGGAAACCAGGTTCGTGGAATGCACGTTGGGATTCATCACAATCGAGGTAATCTCACTGAACAGATAGTAGGGTGAAATCCGGCAAAGCGATGTCTGCAGCTGATAGTTTTTCAGCACATTCATCTGCGCGCCCATGCCGGAGGTCGGGTAGATCATGCCGGCAATTCCGGAGGCGACAAGGCTCTGGAACATCGTGAGGAACAGCCAGATCGCAATGCAGGCCAGAGCAGCTGTTGCCGCATGGCGGCAGACCACGGAGAAAAACTCGGCTACCGCCATCCACATGCAGATGTAGACAACCCCAAGTGCCAGGAAAATGATAAGCCGTGCGGTCTGCTCCGCCGTGGGAACAAGGCCTGTGGCAATCAGCCCGACTGCACTCATCAGCCCGCCGATGGAGAAAACTGTGATGCAGACGGCAGCGGCACCGGCCAGAAACTTGGCATTGATGATGGTGTCGCGGTAAATGGGCTGTGCGGCCAGGCGGTTCAGTGTTCCCTGCGCCTGTTCCTCGTTAATAGCATCAAAGCCCAGCATAATGCCGATGATGGGGCCAAGGAAGCCAAGAAATGTGGAGAAGGAGTAAATGCTCGAGCCGCTGGTGGTAAAGAGCAGAAGGAACAGATACTCCGAGAGAGCGGTCTGTCCGTCTGAGGTTTGCTGTGCGGCTTCTCCAATGGTCTGTATGGCGCCGTAAAGACTAAGGAAGCTGACTGCCGCTAAGAGCAGGAACAGGATCTCAAACCGCACGGAGTGCAGGTGGTCCGAGAGCTCCTTGCGGAAGAGTATGTACATACCGTGGCGATTTCGCCGGGCGGCGTCACTGTTCTCCTTCTCTAAAAACTGATGTAAGGCGCTTGGCTGCTTTCCGGAATCCGGAGCTGCCAGTGCCTGTGCTTGCTGCATCTGCAGATCCGCCATGTTTAGTTCCTCCTTCCTGTGCCGTAGCGGCTTCAAAATACTTGCGGTAGATTTCTGTCAGATCACCGCCCTCCTGGTGCATTTCCCGAACGGTGTAATCCGCATCCACCAGAGCCCGCAAAAGGTCCTTTTGGATGTCTCTGGTGGCTTCGATGTGGACCGTTCCGTCGATGCGGCGGCCGATGATGGTCACGCCGTTGATGCTGCGGAGCATCCGTTGGAAGTCATCGTCCCAGACCTTCTCACCATTCTTCTCTGCGCTGATGTCGAACATGAACAGGCCCTTGCTCATCAGCTGCTGTCCGAGCTCATCAATGCGCCCGCAGGCGATGAGCTTTCCCTTTACAAAAATCCCGACCCGGTCGGAAATCCTCTGAATCTGATACAGATCGTGAGAAGAGATCAGGATTGTGATCCCGTCCTGCTCGGAGAGTCCGCGGATCAGCGTAGTGATCTCACGGACACCGGAAGGGTCGATGCCGGCAGTCGGTTCATCCATGATGATAATGCCGGGATCCTTCATAAGGACATCGGCGATGCCAAGGCGCTGGCGCATGCCTCGGGAGTAGGTCCCTGCCTTTCGATCTGCTGCGTAGGTCATTCCGACGCGCTCGAGCATAGCTTTGGCCCGTTCATCGGCGGCCTCCTCGTCCAGCCCATTCATCATGCCGGAAAAAATAAGATTCTCCCGTCCGGTCATCGTGGGATAGAAGCCGACGTTATCCGGAAGGTAGCCAACCTTGTTCTTTACAGCAAGAGACTCTCGGGTGCAGTCCATTCCGTCAATGCTGGCTTGGCCGGCTGTCGGGTCCGTGAGCCCCAGGAGCATAAGGGTGGTCGTTGTTTTACCTGCGCCGTTGGGGCCCAGTAGACCAAAGATTTCACCCTTACGAATGGTCAGATTCAGATGATCCACGGCCTTTACATCCCCATAGTACTTACTGAGGTTTGTGATGGTAATGATGGAATCATTCTGTGCTGCGCTTGTCATAAATCAGTGCCTCCCGAATTTCTTGAAGACCTCGTACAGGCAGGCGAAGATGGCGGCAATGATGATGACGCCGACAATCCCCCAGACTGTCTGCGTTTCCACAGTGACGCGGAAGCTGGAGCTGACCGAGGACTCCTTGGCCTTTGCTGTCATGCTGACAACGTAGTCTCCGCTGATGGCAGACTGCGCCGGTGTCACATAGGCGGTCACTTCCTTGGAGGCGCCGGCATCGAGGGAATCGATGGTGCTTTCGGAGAACTCAACGGTCCAGTCGGTGGGAGCGGAGGCGGAGAGATTGATGTCCGTCAGCGCGATGTTGCCGTCATTTTTGAGTGTCAGGACAACGGAGGTCTTTTTGTTGGCCTTGGTGTCAAAGGAGAGGGTCTCATTCTGCGTGGTCAGTGTCAGATCGTAGCTGCCGGTAATGGTGACCTTGAGCTCGAGATTCAGCGTTTCACTGGCAGAGGTTGCCTTGATGGGAATGGTGTAGTCCCCGGCTTCGGCACCGGCTGCCGGCGCAACCTTGATGGTAAAGTTCGTGCTGGACGCACCCTCTACGTCAATGGCGGAGACACTGGTGGAGCCGTCGGAGGCGGTGTAGGTGACATTCCAACCGTCAGGAGCCTCTGCGGACATGGCATAGGACTGATCCTCGGTGGAGTTGTTATTGATCGTGGAGGAGAAGCTAAACGATGTTCCGCTGGTGCCCTCCTGCTCCTCATAATCGGTAGTCATGGTGCTGGCACCAAGGTCGAGCTCGGAGACATTCAGCGTCAGCGTCAGGGAAGCACTCTTGGATGCACCCTTTGCATACAGGGTGATCTTGTATTCGCCGTCGGAGGCCGTTTCCGGGACGTTTACAGTGTAGGTCAGGAGGCTGTCATTTTCGCCGTTTTTCACATATACGCTGGAGACGGTATGACCATTTCCCTGAAAATAACCCTCAAAGCCGTCCGGGAGAGTGGAGGTGGACAGCGTTGTCATCTCGCCGGTACCGGAATTAGTAAAGTCCAAAGAGAAGCTGATGGAATCACCGGCTTTTACCGAGATACCGGGGTAGTCGGTACTCATGGTAAGACCGGAAGAAATGACGGTCTGTACCGCGGCAGTGTCGGTCTCTGCCGCCATGCTGGTAAGAGCGGTAAGCGGCGTGGATACGAGCAGTGCGGACGTCATAAGGACAGCGCCTGCCCGGGATAAGGGATGCAAGGTCTTGCGTTTCATAATAGATTCCTCCTGGTTTGTGATAGGGTGCTTCGGCACTTTGCCCACAGGAGAATCGGAATTCTCTTGTCCCCAGGGCATGGCCTCTGCACATGTACATCGCAATGCTAGAGGATGAATGTGTTTGAAATGTCACCGCTTTGTGTTTTTTGTGTGTTGATTTTGTGAAACGCCGCTGGTGGTTTTTGTTCACGGTTCACTCGCCAGCGATGCATACTGACGGGAAGTGAACTGCAATCAGCCGGGGCTGATCGTCAGGAAATGGGCAGTGCGATTTTGTGACGAGCAGACGGATTCTCATGAATGAAACAGATTCGCCGGCCCGATCGAGCGCAATTGTTTGAGTCCAAGACGTGAGCCTTCCAAAGGAAGGCC
>CAVKRN010000056.1:0-16537 GCA_963658695.1 bacterium | reverse complement strand
GAACAACCACTACTACTTATGAGCGCGCTGGGGCTCAAGGTGCGTATGTTTACAAAGCAACTGTGGATCTGACGCAGAAGGAAAATGATTGGAAGACTACTGATGCTAATAAGGCTGTTGCTGGTGTTGAGGCAACGGGAACTCCTACTGTTGGTGGAACAGCAGTAGTGACCGTAACCGAGGCAACTGGTGTGACAACTATCGTGTACGACTAAATTAGCAATAAAATTAGCAATGGAATATATGTGAGGAGTCCTGAGGGACTCCTTTTTTTGTGTGAGTTCACGATCGCAGTCTGTGGACGGTGGCGTACAGAGATCTTGTGCCTACCCGGTTATCAGTCACCATTGCAAGGATGTTGCAAAGATTATAGAAATATAACAGGATCTTGATGACAGTCATCACTGCGTAGAGCGGTGGCGGCTGGAATGGGTATGGTACTGAAGGTTTCTTTTGAGCCTAAGACAAATATTGGCACTAACCAACATTGAGGTTTGTTACCTTAATGCCAGTCACTATTGCATGAAAAAGCGTATGGAATCCGGTAGGCGCAAACTTTGACGAAAGGGGAAGGATGTGAAATGACGGACAGGAAAAATGATTCTGGTAGGACATTCGGCTTCACGCTGGCGGAGCTTCTGGTGGTTGTTGCCATCATTGGAGTATTGGTTGCGGTATCTATACCCATCTTTACGTCTCAGCTTCATAGGGCAAGAGTTGCTACGGATTGGGCGAATGTGAGAAGCTACTATTCTGAAATAATGGCTGACTATATCTCCACCGGAGAGCATAACCCAAGAGTTCCGGGAGATAGGGAAAGTGCCTCATATGATTACAAAACGATTACCTTCTTGGACGGACAAACAGTCAAATTACACGGCTATTATATGGTTACGTGGAAACAAGATGGCACCGGTTATCAGATTGCCTATAATTGTCCCAATTATGATCCCGATTGCACTTTAATACTTCCTTTTGATGAAAACTGAGAAAGGTAACCCGGAAAACAAATGCAAGGAAGCTCCTTTTGTCAAAATAACGAATCTTAGTGCCGGTCACCATTGCCTTTCTGAGGGGCATTTTCGCCCGAGCTGCCAGAAGGCCACGGCGCTGGCGGCTGCAACATTTAATGAGTCTACTCCGTGTGACATCGGAATCTTGACCGTATAGTCGCAGGAGGCAATGGTTTCCTGCGTCAGCCCGTCGCCTTCATTGCCCAGAACAATGGCAAGTCTTTCCTCTGCAAGAAGCTTTGGATCGTCAATCTCCACAGTATCGTGCTGCAGTGCCAGAGCCGCAGTTCGAAAACCGAGCTGTCGAAGACAGGATATCCCCTTTTCCGGCCAGCTCATCACATCACTTGGAATTCCAATATATGTCCACGGAACCTGAAAAACGGTTCCGACACTGACCCGAATTGCCCTCCGATACAGTGGATCTGCACATGCAGGGGTCAGGAGCACGGCGTCCATATTCAGGGCAGCGGCCGAGCGAAATATGGCACCGATGTTGGTCGGATTTTCGATATTTTCCAGGACTGCAATGCGTCTTGCGTTCCGGCAGATGCTTTCTGGCGTGGGGAGTGGTTGCCGGCGAAAGGCACACAGAATCCCGTGTGTCAGGTGGTATCCGGTCAGCCGGATCAAAACTTCCAGATCGGCGGTATAAACCGGAATTGTATATGCTTTCTCTTTGCAGCACTGGAGAAGCGATGCTCCCTCGGTCTCCAGAAACCTGGTCTCGATCAGGACGGAGACCGGCTCATATCCGGCGTCCAGCGCTCGTTCGATGACGGTACGGCTTTCCGCGATAAAAAGGCCCGGAGCAGGCTCATAGAAGTGCCGGAGCTGATTCTCGTTTAGATGGGTGTAGGGAGCTAGCTCAGAGAGCTCCAAATCGGTGATGTTCTCAATAGTAATCATGTGGTGTCCATTTCCGAGTAGTTACTCTGCTTATTCGTTGACGGAGAAGAGGTTATCGCGCTCGCGAATCACTTCTGAAATATGCTTATATGGAACCTGTGTAAAAAGATCCCGGAGTTCATTGGAAAGATTTAATGCGACAGCAATCCGAATATCGTGGAAACGCATGCAGAAATCTCTTCAAAATATATAATGGATAATATCTTATCGAAAATCGAATAAATACAAGCAAAATGGCTAATATTTTATCTATGTTGTAATAAAATTTTGGACATTTCACAACATAACAGACTGGAAATGTGCTTCGGTCGTTACTGACAGTAACAGTTCGCTCGTTGGCTGGCGTCTGTGCAGTAACTACTGGCATCTGTACAGTGACTTCTGCAGTGTCGGAGCATGGACAGCACGTGTTCTGATGGCTCCTCCAACACATCCGTGATAAAATATCGCTTGTAATTACATGGGACAAATGGATTATACTTGTGGAAGATTCTGCAAGATGTGAATTGCCTGATTATGAATGGACAGAAAAAGGAGGGAATTCAGATTGGGCTAGGTGTTCGGCTTTTTGGACTGGACGGGATAAGAGGGGGATGGAGAATGACATATAGAAAAAAGATTCCGGGAGGACATCCGGCTTCACGCTGGCGGAGCTTTTGGTGGTTGTTGCCATCATTGGAGTATTGGTTGCGATAGCCATACCTTTGTTTACCGGTCAGCTGGAGAAGGCGCGAGAGGCTACCGATGCTGCCAATATAAGATCAGCTTATGCGGTTGTGATGGCGAAAGTAACCGCAGGGGAAGATGGCGGGATAGAGAAGGTTGCTCTGAAGCAGAAGGTTGATCGATGGCAAAGCACGGTTGATTTTCCGGCAGAAACGATTGGCGAACCGGCAGCAAACGGCTTTGCAAATGTTTATTTCAAGAATAACGAGAAAAAAGCCGTGATTGAGTTCACATCATCGACGGGAAATATCTCTTATCATAATCAGGGGCTTTACGATGACACATTTTATATCTCAGATGCGAATGTGACCACAGACACTTGGAATGGCGTCGATAAATCCAAGGTCAAGAAGATTGTTTTCCAGAGCGGGAGTTCATTTAAGGATGGAAGCTCGGCCGGATTCTTTAACGGTCTGACGGAGCTGGAAGAGATAGATATGTTGAATGTAGATCTTGTCAAGACAGATTACAATACGTTTGCAAACACACCGAATCTCAAGAAAATCACGTTGGCAAATCTGAAGGATGCGAACGGATATGATTTTCCGGGGATCTGGTATTATGATGAGGCCTGCACCCAACAGGTTAAAGCAGGCAACAAAAAAGGATACTCCAGAATCACAATAGCTGATAATGGGAAGACACTGTATAGATAGCAAAACGCCGCTGACAAAAATCAGCGGCGTTTTGCTATATCAGGGCGTATGATTTGACGTTTACTTTTTCACACCGGGGCGCATGATCTAACGTTTTTGTATGACCTTGAAGATGTATCGCTACTGCGATACAATTGAGGCAATATGAGAATCTGAAAGCAGTGAATCGATGCTAAGGTGCAAATGAGAGAGGCAACGAGGTGACAAATGTCTGTCGTGTTATACCATGGTTCAGAAAAGATAATAGAAAAGCCGGAATTTGGGAAAGGATCCAGAAATAACGATTACGGAAGAGGCTTTTACTGTACGGAAAGTATGGAGCTTGCCAAAGAATGGGCCTGTGCGAAACAAAACAATGGATATGCCAATATATATGAATTTGACATGACACATCTTAATGTGCTCAAGCTTAATTCATCAGAGTATAACATATTGAACTGGCTTGCTATTCTTGCAGATAATAGGACTTACTGGCAGAATGGAAGCATAGCAGAGCAAGCAAAAAAATATATAAAAGAAAATTTTCTGCCGGACATTACTGACTATGACGTAATAATAGGCTACAGGGCAGACGATTCTTATTTTTCATTTGCACAGGATTTTGTGTCTGGTGTTATTTCACTTCAAAAGCTGTCAGAGGCAATGCGGCTAGGGAAACTCGGAGAACAGATTGTCTTAAAGAGCCCGCGGGCATTTGACCACATACATTTTAAAGGATACGAAAATGTGGATGCGGAGGAATACTTTAATAAAAAACGAGAAAGAGAGCGCAAAGCAAGACGGGCATATCGAAAAAGTAAAAGCGAGATGGCTGACGTGAATGATTTATTTATTCTGGATATTATGAGGGAGAAAATCAAAAATGGAGATGCGCGCTTATCCGTTTGATTACCTTGCAATGGCACAGCGTGTCATGGGGGATATGCTGGACTTTGCGGTGAATACATGTGAGATGGACTTAGAACATTTTTATGGATTGTTTCTGATGTCGGACATCGCTAGGCAGTTCCAAGAAGGAAATCCGACCTATATAGCAGGCAAAACGGGCTGCGAACTTGCAAAAGAAGTGGTGATAGAGGCAGGACTTTCGCCAATCATGTATGAAGATGAAATGTATCTGGATAAATCACCGGAATACTGGACCGGATGGTCACTGGCTTACTATCAATGGTATACCTGTCGTTCATTTATAAGGATAAATGACGCAGCACCGATCAGTAAAATTATTGACATGTATGAGGTGTATCATGAGATGGACATTATACATTTTGTGAATGCTGTTAATGGATTCTGGGAGGAGCATTACAAGGATACGAACCTAAAACGGATCAGAAAATATGCAGGATTGTCTCAAAAGAAATTGTCGGAGCTGTCAGGGGTCCCGGTAAGACAGATACAGCTTTTTGAACAAAGACAGCGGGATATTAATCACACAAGAGCGATAGATATTGTGAGTCTGGGACGGGTGTTAGGATGTAAAGCGGAAGAACTGTTGCAGATATAGACAGAAAATTCTATCATGAGCGGGACATTTTCATTTGTGGTATACCAGGACATTATCATTTGTGGCTTATAATGCAAAAAGGAGTGTAAATATGCTTGTACCTGTTCTTTTGTTTGCTGCCGGTTTGTTATTACTCATTAAGGGTGGCGACTGGTTTGTTGACGGCGCATCGGCGCTGGCTCGTCGTTTTCATCTGCCGGAGCTGCTGATTGGCGCAACCGTCGTTTCTATTGGTACGACACTGCCGGAGGTTATGGTCTCTACCATGTCGGCCCTGTCCGGTCATGGTGAAATTGCCTATGGAAATGCCATTGGCTCGGTCATCTGTAATGCGGCGCTGATAGCGGCGATCACCATTGCTGTGCGCCCCGGCAAGGTTGATCCTAAAACGTTGAAAACGCCGGTAGCTTTTTTCTTTGCAGCTGCGGCTATCTACTGCATTGCGGCCTATGTGTTCGGCAAGTTTACTCGCTTCATGGGCTTTATCATGCTCGCCATGTTCGTGGCTTATATGGTTGTCAATGTGCTGCAGATGAAAAATACCCCCAGCGAGAAGCAGGAAGAAACGGAAGAAGAGATGTCACTGGCAAAGACGTTGGTACTGCTGGTGCTGGGGGCGGTGCTGATTGCGCTGGGGGCAAACCTGCTGGTCGATAACGGAACTCTGATTGCGCAGGCGCTCGGTGTGCCGGAGAGCGTGATCGCGCTAACCTTTGTGGCCTTGGGAACTTCCCTGCCGGAGTTGGTCACGGCGATTACCTCACTGGTAAAAGGGCACAGCGATCTGTCGCTGGGCAACGTTGTCGGAGCAAATGTGTTTAATCTTGTGCTGGTCAGCGGCGTATCGGTTACGCTTGCTCCGTTTACCATCCCGCAAAGTTCAACCCTGTTGGGGATTAATTCCAGCCTGATATTGGATCTGCCGGTCATGCTGGCTGTTATGTTGATTCTGACTGTGCCGGCCTTGATCAAGGGAAAACTGAACCGTGTGCAGGGCGTTCTGCTGCTGGCCGTGTACGCTGCGTTCTGTGTTGTGCAGTTTACGCTGTGATGGGACTGGTGTCCCGAAGTGCAAGTGCCAGCTATCAGGAAATCGGCGATGAGAAGGAACTATGTGACTCTCGTGTCGTTAGGGAACGGTAGTCCGGTCAGAAGGGAGATACATGAGAAAAGTGGTAGAAAACAATAGAGACAGGGCTCCAAAGGAAGGCAGGAAGAAGAAAAAGGGCATTGGCCGAATTATTCTGACGGTGTTCCTTGTGCTTGTGCTCGGAATGGTGTGGCTGTTTGGATGCTCCGATTCGGATGAAAGCGAGCAGACCGGCACATCATCGGCGGAAGGCAGCGCATCTGCTGCAGCTGAAACGAAAGGCTCCGCTACTGCGGATGCGGCCAGCTTTGACAATTATTATTTCATCAGCCAGTTGGATTCCGATATGATGGACAACTTCCTGGCGCTCTACAATGCGGTGAGCAATTTTGAGGAGGAAACGGTTTTCCCGCACCCGGTCGCAGAGGAGAATGAGAAGGATGTATACATGCTCCTGCTGGCTCTTGTGTATGAATGCCCGGAACAGTTTCAGTGGGATTCCGGTGATGTCGAATTCTTCCGCTACAAGGAAGCAGAAGACGAAATTGCCGGCTGCGATTTCACCTATCGGATGGACAAGACCTCCTATGACGCCTACATGAATCAGTGTCAGGGAATTCTGAGTACGCTGCAGAAGCAGACCAGTGGAATGTCTGATTATGAGAAGGAGCTGTATGTTTATAACTATCTGGCAGACAGTACCGTTTATGATGATTCAACCGAGTTTTGCGATTCTGTGTATGGAGCGCTGATCGAGGGAAGAGCAAAGTGCGTGGGAATCAGTGCAGCGTTTCAATACATATGTGACGGACTTGATTTGCCGTGTGTATCGCTGTTCTGCTACGCAGATGAGGAAAACTTTGGGGATGGGCACGCATGGAATGCGGTGAACATTGACGGTGAATGGTATGATGTGGATCTTACGGCGGAGGTGCCCCGCGAGGATGCAGAGGCGGACACCTGCTGGTATTATGGAGCATTGAACGTGCCGCGCACCTGGATTACCGACGCGCATGACCCGGTTTCCACCTATTACACGGATTATTTCGATCTTCCGGAGAGTGTATCCTTTGATGCGGATTATCATGTGGTAAATGATGAGTTTGTAGCAGAGGGAGGGGATTATGCGACTGCCTACCGCGACGGAATTACCAAGGCCTTTGATAACGGAAGCGATTCCGTTTCTCTGCAGTTCGAAAGCGATGAGGATTATAATGCCTTCCTTGAAGCGGAGGATGATATCTCGACAGACTGGCTGAATCATTACAGCAGCGATACCGTGACAGGACTGGGCGGTAGTCTTTACCACCAGGATGCGTATCGAACCATCGTTTTTGTTCCGGAGTTTAAGCAGGAGTAAAAAGCTTCTCCAGTTCCAGAAGCCTCTCCTTTTTATCGATGCCGCCGAGGGGAGAGTCGTAATGATACACGTAATTCATGGCATTTGTTCCGTTGTGAGATAACCCCTTTCGTTCATGGCGTTGACGGTCGTTGAAAGGGTACAGGACTTGTTGCTTGGTCAGGTACATCGATTATAAACCTTGTACTGTAACATGCCAGCGTATAAATTCACGTTTATAATTGGAACGGACGATGAGGTCCAGGCACGTTGGAGGTGTCTGGATCTTTTTTGGCGAATGGAGCTATGAATGGTTTCGTTTTGCCTGAAAACAGGAGAAATGGAGAGAAAGCGATGATAATACCGATGTTGGAGCTGATGGGGCAGATGCTGCTGCTAATGTTGACCGGATGGATTATCCGCCACATTGGAATGATTACGAAAGAGGGGAGAAAATGTCTGACGGATCTCATTCTATATGTCATTCTTCCGTGCAACATTGTCAGAGCATTTGTCAATGAGGCAGACAGTGTGGACGGAATCGGAGGTGCACTGGGAGAGGTTCTTCTCATTTCAATCCTGATTCAGATTCTGTGCTCTGTTATGGGCTATGTCTGCTACCGTGGAATGAAGGACGGAGAAAAGCAGGTATACCAATACGCAACCGTCTGCTCCAATGCCGGCTTTATGGGCAATCCATTGACCGAGTCGGTCTTTGGAGATATGGGACTATTGTACGCATCAATTTATCTGATTCCGCAGCGAATTGTCATGTGGACGGCGGGGGTGTCGTATTTTAACCAGGGCGAAAGCAGAAAGGGCCTGATCAAAAAGGTGCTGGTGCATCCGTGCATGATCGCCGTTTATATCGGAATGTTCCTGATGCTGACCGGGATTCCTCTTCCGGGATTCCTTGATAAAACCGTCTCCTCCCTGTCTGCCTGCACAACGGCGATGACGATGGTGTATATCGGGACGATCCTGTCGGATGTAGACTGGAAGAGCATGGTGACGGGGAAGCAGGTTTACTTTGCCCTGCTGCGACTGGTGGTGATTCCGCTGCTTGTCTGGATTCCCTGCCGGCTGCTGCAGGTGGATGCACTCATCACCGGCGTGTCGGTGTTCCTGGCGGCAATGCCGGCCGGCTCGACCACGTCTCTTCTGGCGGTCAAGTACGGCGCGGATGAAGAAACGGCAGCGCGGTGCGTCGTGTTCACAACGGCCCTGTCCGTTGTCACGGTTCCCGTGTGGGGCGCTTTGATGCTGGTGAACATTATGTAACAGTTCACTCGCCAGCCAAGCGATGGGGGCAGAGAATGTCCGGATCAGGGGCACTTGGATTGTTCGAAGATATGCAGGGTGATACTATAGAAAGTGTATTTGGTTTGCGGCCGTGAACGAGCGATGCTGAATCGATGCAGCGGGCCGCTGTTTATAGGGTGAAAGAAGGAAACAAATGGGGCAGGAACTGTTTTTTACATCGGAAAAGGTATCGGAGCATGTCACCAGGATTCGCGGCGTGATTCAGGAGTTCATGTATCTGGTGGAAGGATCCGAAAAGGCACTTTTGATCGATACAGGGTGCGGGATCGGTAATATTGCAGAGTATGTAGGGACGCTGACAACGCTTCCTCTGACGGTGGTGCTGACGCACGGTCATTATGATCACTGCGGCGGAATGTACCGTTTTGAAGAAGCATTTCTGAATCAGGAGGAGCGGATTCCTACTGCCATTCATTATACGGAGGCAAAGGGCGAGAGCATTGCGAAGGAGCATGACTTAACGGCGTACCCGGATGCGGTTACGAGGATGCGGGATATTCGCCTCTACGATCTGGAGGACGGAGCCGTATTTGACCTTGGCGGCGGTGTCTTTGTGGAGGCCATCTGCTGCCCGGGGCACACAGCCAAAACAATGGCAATGCTGATACAGCCGGACCGCTTGCTCCTCACAGGAGATGCCTGCCACTGGATTACGTATCTTCATTTTGAATCCAGCCTGACCGTGGAGAAATTTCAAAAGAGCCTGATCCAGCTGCAACAGCGGGAGGATGAGTGGGACTCTTTGCTGCTGTCGCACCCGATTGATGCGGCGCCGAAGTCGCTGATTCCGGAGATGATTCACCGCTGCGGTCAGCTTCTTACCGGAGATACGAAAGAGCTGACGCTGGAGCCCTTTGATGATACCGGACGTCATTTTGTGGCCAAACGGGAGGGCGAGCTTGCAAACCTTCTGTATGATACACAGAAAGTGCGTGGGCTGGAACAGTAAGAAGCAGGAAGAAGCACAAAGACGGGCTGCCAACCATCGTTGGCTGTGCAGAAGGTGCACCGGATGGACGGTGACAGACGATAAAGAAGTGATTCCGCAGGGGAGCGTATGGAAAAGAAGAAAGATTTGAACGGTGACCGGAATAGTCAACATACCAAAAAAACTGTTAAAAAGGCGGATTTCCGCACCACAGCCGTTCCGGATCTGGGCGAGGTAAGTCCGGAACTGCAAGCCCTTCTGGGAGATTGCCGGAGAGAGCAAAAAGAGGCGTTAGAGGAGTCTGGTCAGACAGCAGCCAACCTGCAGGATCTTTCGGATTACCGCTTTTTCCATATGGATGCGATTAAAAAGGGCCTGTACATTTCACCGGAGGTCTATTGCAAGGCCAGGAGTCTGATCCGGAAAGAAAAGGTTCACATCGCTAGATTTGAAGTGGCGCCCTTCGAGGAACAATATCAGGGATGGAGTGTGGATGATTACAATCCGGAGCAGATCGTAGGAAGTCTGTCCGTTACCTGCGAAAACGATGCCCGCTATTCCATTATCAGGCCTTCCTTTCGCGTAGACATGTGCCTTAGCCAGAATAAGCTTTTGTGGTCGGAATGCCGCAATTGGGAATGCGGCGTAGCAAGGTGGTATGGAGATCAGCTGCATCTGTGTGAGCATGCCGTGGCCGGCCTCCTTTTACTGGAGGAGTATCTAAAGTCGCATGCGGACATTGACGCAACAAGCTCCGGAGCGCAGCAGCTGATGCGGGCGCTGGGGACACAGGCCGGCACCGTTTATGATGCCAAAGAGGGCCTTGTGCATGAGGCACTGAAGCTTGAGCCGATGCTCGAAATCCGGGATGATTTCAGGCTGCATTTGTGTTTTCGCATTGGAACTGCAAGGCCTTATAAGGTTAAAAACCTGCATGAGTTTTATAACAAAATGAAGAATGGGCAGGACATGGTATTTTCTGCCAAGACCACCCTTCATTTGTCGGAGGAGGATCTGACCGAGGAATCAAAGAGCTGGTACCGGTTTCTCTCTGAAGAGCTGGAGGAGGAAAAGACCCGGTTTGACCGGTGGAGCTCCCTGGGGCATGCTATGCCGTATTCGGCGGATAATCTGGAGCTGGATGGAAGGCGCCTGGACCGCTTTCTGGAGCTGGGAAGAGACCTGGTGTTCGAGGTGAACGATCGCACCGGCTGTGCTCGCGGGAAGGGATATCTGACGATTCGAGACAAGGCCTTTGTGCCTTCGCTTACCATTCGTCCGGATATGAATGCGAAGGAAGAAACCTTTGATGGCGTTGTGGTGGAAGGCAGTATGCCGCGAATGTATCAGGGAATCCGCAGTGGCTGCTGGATCGAGGGGGCTTATCTGAATTGCATGAGCCGGGAGGAGATGGCACGCCTTGCGCCGCTTCTGGAGACGACCGGCGGCAGCAGCAATATGAGCCTTCGCGTGGGACGCTACAAGCTGGCGGATTTCTACCATAAGACGCTGCCGCAGCTGCGCCGGATTGCCAACATTACGGAGACAGAAACCGAGAGAGTGAGTGCTTACCTGCCGCCGGAGCCATCCTTTACCATCTATCTGGATCTGGAGAGCGGAGCCATTTTGTGCCGCGCAGAGGCGGCCTATGGAGCGGAGATCTTCTCCGTCAGTGATGTGGCAGACGGTGAGGTGCGGCAAGTCTATGAGAAGTACCGCGATGAAAAGACCGAGCGACTGATTGTAAAGACCATTCTGAAATACTTTCCGAAATTTGATCATACGCTGAAAATCTTCTTCGTGGATAAGGCTTCTGAGCTGGTCTTTGACCTTTTGGAGCATGGACTGGATGAGCTGGGGGACCTTCCGCTTTGCCAGGTTCGCATGACGGACCGGTTTCGGCGACTCGGACTGCGGCGTCATGTCAGCTTTGATATGGGCGTTTCCCTGGAAAACAACCTGCTGGACCTTTCGGTCACGGCAAGAGAGCTTTCCGAGGATGAGATGCTGGACGTCTTGTATCAGTATCAGAAAAAGCGCCGCTTTGTCGTCCTCAAAAACGGCGATTTCTTAAAGCTCGAGGACAACGAATCCATTCGGCAGCTGCTGCAGCTGATGGAGGACATGCACCTGTCGGTGAAGGAAATCACGAAGGGCAAAATGCACCTTCCGGCCTACCGTGCGCTGTATCTGGATAAGATGCTGGAGAATCAGGAGGGACTGTATTCGGACCGGGACCGTCATTTTAAGGAGCTGATCAAGGAGTTCAAAACCGTGGCGGATTCGGATTATGAGGTCCCCGCGCACCTGAAAAAAACGCTGCGCCCCTACCAGAAGGACGGCTACCGATGGCTTCGCACTCTGGACCACTACGGCTTTGGCGGTATTCTTGCCGATGAAATGGGACTGGGAAAGACGCTGCAGGTTCTGACCATGCTGGAAGCGGTTCGAGAGGAAGAAGCAGGTATAGAAAATCGTGCGAAAACGGCTCTTGTCGTTTGTCCGGCGTCGCTTGTCTACAACTGGCTGGAGGAGGCACGCCGTTTTGCACCCTCGCTGAAGGCAGCTGCGGTGACAGGAACTGCGGCGACTCGCGCGGGGATCATTGCGCATGCCGAAGAACAGGACCTGCTCATTACCTCCTATGATCTTTTAAAACGTGACATTGCCGAATATGACGGCCATCAGTTCCGTTTTGAAATCATTGATGAAGCGCAGTACATCAAGACGCATACGACCGCTGCGGCCAAATCGGTAAAGCTCATACAGGCGATTACCCGTTTTGCGCTGACCGGTACGCCCATTGAAAACAGGCTTTCCGAGCTGTGGTCCATCTTTGACTATCTGATGCCGGGCTTCCTGTTTGCCTATGAGAATTTCCGGGTGCAGATGGAGGTGCCGATTGTTAAAAATGAAGACCAGGAGGCCCTGGAGCGCCTGCACCGGATGATTGCGCCCTTCATTTTGCGGAGAAACAAAAAGGATGTGTTAAAGGATCTTCCGGACAAGCTGGAGGAAATTCGCTTCGCCGGCATGAGCGGCAAGCAGCAAAAGCTCTACGATGCGCAGGTGCTGCGAATCCGGAAGAACCTGGAGAATCAGGACGAGAATGATTTCCGCAAAGGCAAGATCGAAATCCTGGCAGAGCTGATGCGCATCCGCCAGCTGTGCTGTGATCCGTCGCTGTGCTATACCAATTATGACGGCGAGTCGGCTAAGACCGATCTGTGCATGGAGCTGTTGCACAGTCTGATGGACGGCGGGCATAAAACGCTTGTGTTCTCCCAGTTCACCTCTATGCTGGAGATTCTGCAGCACCGGCTGGATGAAGAGAACATCCCCTATTACATGATCACCGGCAGTACGGCCAAGGAGCAGCGACTGGAGCTGGTAAAGGCGTTTAACCAAAACGATGTGCCCGTCTTCCTGATATCGCTGAAGGCAGGCGGAACCGGACTGAACCTTGTAGGGGCAGACAGCGTCATTCATTATGACCCCTGGTGGAATACCGCAGCCGAGGACCAGGCCAGTGACCGTGCGCACCGCATCGGGCAGAAGAACGTTGTGACCGTGTACAAGCTGGTCGCCAAGGGAACCATTGAGGAGAAGATTGTGGAGCTGCAAAAACAAAAGGCTCAGCTTGCCAGTGATATTCTGGGCGGCGAGGGTGTCGGCAGCGCCAGCTTCTCCAAAGAGGACCTGCTGGAGATCCTGGAGTGACGCAGTGTATAGATGCCAGTCATGCGATGGGTGGCGGAGAATGTCCAGATCAGGGGCCTTGCGAGGCCTCGGTGCTTGCGAGCGTCCTGTGCGAGCTTAGCACCGCTAGGTCCGAGGATGGAGCGGGAGCGTCCCCAGATCGGACAACTCCGCCAGGACCCGTCGCTGGCCGATGCCTCTGGATAACATTGCGTTTTGGTGTTACAGTTAGTGGAGTGCAAAAGACAGAAATGTGAAGGTGTTCACTGTCACCGATGAAACAACAGTGTAATTGCGGCCGGATGTGCCGCATCAGGATTGGAGAATATGATGGACTTATATGAGAAGCTGGTAGCGAAGGAAGAGAAGCTGGCACTGGTGGGCCTTGGATATGTGGGAATGCCCATTGCCGTTGCCTTTGCCAAAAAGATCAATGTCATCGGCTTTGATTTCAACGAGGAAAAGATTGCAAAATACAAAAGCGGCATCGATCCGACCAACGAGGTCGGTGATCAGGCGGTGAAGGAGACCACGGTGGAGTTTACCGCGGATCCCACGAGCCTTCGGGATGCGAAGTTTATTATCGTGGCAGTACCGACGCCGGTCAATGCGGACCATACGCCGGATCTGTCACCGGTGGAGGGCGCGAGCCGCTTTGTCGGACAGAATCTCACAAAGGGAAGCATCGTTGTTTTTGAATCAACGGTGTATCCGGGTGTGACGGAGGAGACCTGCATTCCGATCATCGAGAAGGAATCCGGCCTTACCTGCGGCGTGGACTGGAAGATTGGCTACTCGCCGGAGCGCATCAATCCCGGGGACAAGGTACATCGACTCAATACCATCAAGAAGATCGTTTCCGGTATGGATGCAGAGTCGCTGGATATCATTGCCAAAGTGTATGAACTGGTGGTGGATGCCGGTGTGCACCGGGCAGAGTCCATTCAGGTGGCAGAGGCGGCGAAGGTCATTGAGAACAGCCAGCGCGATATCAACATCGCATTCATGAATGAGCTGTCCATGATTTTCCATAAGATGGGCATTGACACCAAGGCGGTGCTGGAGGCAGCAGGGACGAAGTGGAATTTCCTGAATTTCCGTCCGGGACTGGTCGGCGGACACTGCATCGGCATTGATCCGTATTATCTGACCTACCGCGCGGAGCAGTTTGGCTATCACTCGCAGATTATTCTGTCCGGCAGACGCATCAACGATGATATGGGCAAGTACTGCGCGGAGAGTCTGGTCAAGCTTTTGATTCGCAATGATCTTCCGGTGAAAAACGCAAGAGTAGCGATCCTTGGCTTTACGTTCAAGGAGAATTGCCCGGATACCCGCAACACCAAGGTAATTGATATTTACCGGGAGCTGCAGGAATACGGCATCACGCCGGTTGTGGTGGATCCGCAGGCCGATGCGCAGGAGGCAGAGCACCTGTACGGCATTCGTTTCCAGACCATGGACGATGTCCGGGATATGGATGCGGTGCTGATGGCGGTCAAGCACACGGAATTTGAAAGCTATACGCCGGAGGACATTGCGGCGTTCTACAATCCGGAGCATGCGACAAAGGTCTTTATCGACCTCAAGGGCATCTATGATAAAGAGAGCTTTGCAGCGCCGGAGTGGGATTACTGGAGATTGTAAGCAATGACCAAGGATGTTGCACTGACGATTCAGGGCTTTCATAGACAGGATGGCGTCTGGCAGGAACCGGTGATTACGAGTGCCCGCGGGAAGTATATCTTCCGCAGCGGGCACCATTTTGTTTCTTATGAGGAAAATCTGCCGGAGGGTGTGGTGAAGGGACTTCTTAAGTGGAATACAGACGGCCTCGAGGTGAGCAAAAAAGGGGCGCTTACGTCATCCCTTACCCTTGCCAAAGGACAGCGGATCCTTACCAGATATACCACGGGAGCAGGTACCCTGGAATTCGAAACGCTGACAAGGAGCGTCTCCTTGCGGGAGGACGAGGGGAATCTGGAGCTGGAGGCCTATTATGCGTTGTACGCAAGAGGCGGCGATGAGCCGCTGCAGGAGAGCCGGATTGTGGTCCGCGTAGAGGAAGGGGAGAACCATGAGTGAGCCGGTACGAATTCTTCACATCGTGGGGGCGATGGTTCCCGGCGGGATGGAGAATTTTATCATGAACCTATACCGGCAGATGGATCGGAGCCGGTTTCAGTTTGACTTTATCGTGCATCAGCGCAGTGACAATGATCTGTGCCGGGAGATTGAGGCGATGGGAGGCCGGGTGTATCAGCTTCCACGCCTTACAAAGAAGCCGGTGCAGAATCTTCGGGATATTGCGCGCATTGTCCGGGAAAATCATTATCCGGTTGTGATCCGGCATACGGCCAATGCACTGGTGGCGCCGCAGCTATTGGCGGCAAAGCGTGCCGGAGCGGTAACGGTGTGCCATTCCCACAACGAGACAGATCCGCAGCGTGTCCTCCACGTTCTCGGACGAATTCTCCTCCGGCGGGCGGCGGATGTGCGTCTTGCCTGCTCGGAGAAGGCCGGACGGTGGATGTTCGGAAATCAGAGCTTTGAGGTGGTGCACAATGCCATTGACCTGGAGAATTTCGCATACCGGGAGGAGAAAGCGCAGAAAATCCGAGATGAGTTCGGGCTGGAAGGACGGCATGTATACGGCAATATTGCCAACTTCATTGCATCCAAAAATCATCTCTATCTGCTGGATATCTATGCGGAAATCCGGAAGCTGGATCCGGAGGCTCGTTTTTTTTGTCTGGGAGAGGGCGATCTGCGGCCGGAGATTGAGGAAAAGATTCATGCGCTGCAGCTGGATGAACATGTGGTTCTCACCGGTATTCGAAAGGATGCGGCGGACTTTATGTCCTGTATGGACGTACTCATTTTCCCGTCCCGATTTGAAGGACTGCCGCTGACACTGATCGAGGCGCAGGCAGCGGGACTCCCTTCTCTGATTGCGGATACCATCACAAAGGATGTGATCATAACAGAAGGCGTGGTCCGGTCAGAATCCATTGAGGAACCCGCAGCAAAGTGGGCCAAGGAGGCAGTGGAGCTCGCCATTGCAGGTGAAGGGACAGCGCTGGAACGGGCACAAAGGCGCCGCTGCCAGACAGAGCGCATGGCGGCAGCAGGCTACGACATCCGTCAGCTGGCGCAGTGGTACGAGCAGTTTCTGGAGAAGCTGTTGGTATAGTAGACCAGTTGCCATCGACGGGTCCTGGCGGAGTTGTCCGATCAGGGGACGTTCTCACTCCATCCTCGGACCTAGCGGTGCTAAGCTCGCAGAATACGCTCGCAAGCACCGAGGCCTCGCAAGGCCCCTGATCTGGACATTCTCCGCCACCCTGTCG
>CAVKRN010000055.1:0-16668 GCA_963658695.1 bacterium | reverse complement strand
CGCTCGCCGCCGTCGCTTGTGACGATGCGGCTGTTGCGGAAGAGGCGGCGTTTTCCTCTGAGGCCTTGGCGTTCGTTTCGGATGTAGCTGCGGCGGTAGCTGATGCGGCTGCCGCTTTCTCGCTAGATGCGGCACTGGCCTCGCTCACACTCGCATTCTTCTCGGATGTAGCCGCGGCGCTTGCGAAGCTGGAAGCGGATTCTGCAGAGGTTGCCGCAGCACTCGCCGAGGATTTCACTTGATCCATTGCTCCAAGCGCGACCTCGGCAGCTTCCTCTGCCGCTTTCTTGGCAATGGTGACATTTTCCTCCAGTAGGGTGGTGTTTGGTATCGCTGCCGTGGTCTTACCGTTGGTCTCGTCTTCGCACACGATGTGTATGCGGCCGTCACGCTGGTAGACTTCAGCAGTCGGAGCTTTTACTGTTTTGTAAATAGCCATTTTCACTCCTTATTTTTTTGTAAACAAAAGCACCACATCGCCTGAATATATGGCAATGCAGTGCGTGTGGCAGTTCGCTAAATAGTAATTTAACGAACCTTTCAAATTCGACAGCAAACTCGATCAGCAACCTCAATTCTGCCAATACATCGAGATACACGGAGAACGGCAGGATCAAGGTCTATGTTGGATCTGATCAAAAACTTCACTTTGTAGATAGGGATGGTGCTGATACAGCGTTAAATTTTAGCCGTGTCTACGTGGATGTCACCAGTGACATCTGTAACGTAGACTGCGGAATAGGTCTGTATAATCCAAACAACGGTAACGTGAACACTTATCTTTCGAGAAAAACTTACAGCAACTCGTTTACGATTCCAAAGAAATCGGGTAATGGATATCTGTACTCTCTCACGTATACCACGAACTGCTACTATAGCGAGCAGTACGGAGGCAGCGGCGGAGCATCAGGTTCATATAAGCTTCTTGATGGCTCTACCACGATTAGTTCTGGATCATGCAGCTCTAGTAGCTCCAATAGTACTCACACTATTGACTTTGAAGAAAGCTACAAGTGGGCAACTGACGGCTCGCTAACGCTGAGTATTTCCGCCACCGCAGAAGCAGGACGAGGAACGCACGAATATAGTGGATCAACCGCTGGTGTTGGCTACAAGTTTGTTGCAACATACAAAGTGCCGAAATACTCCACATAGTCACCCCTTCATTAAATACGGGTTATGCCGGAATAAAAGCCACATGGACACAGGCAGCCATGCGCTCAATATCGCCGCTAACAGAAGCATTGATGCCGGAATTGGCTACATATGATATCCAACTGGTGCAGAAATTCCCAAGGGCAACGCCGTCTTCTACGCCATCATTCGATGTGGAACTCGCAGATCCAACTCCGGTTCCATTGACGTTCACACTGAGGGTTGCCGTTTTACCCCCGGACACCTGACGTTTATTGATGATTGCCCCCATGATGCATACATGACCAGAGGATGAGAAAGAAACTGATCCACTCTGTGCGCCATACTGACTAAGTCCAATGGACTTTTTCTGCAACCCAGATACGACTTGATCCGTATTGGAAAGTCCATTTGCATACCCCACATCATAGCCCTTGCCGTAGCCCGTATTATACGAATTGTTGCTGACGGAGGAGATGGAATTTTTAACAGCATCAAGCGTCTTTCCTGATGGGGTAACGCCTAGAGACACGATCTGATTGTAGAGCGCATCAACCCCAGTCTGAAAAGACGATACTTTGTTGGAAACATTCGTTAAATTACTATTTAGCGAACTAATGTTTTTCTCGTTCGTGCTAGTCTTGGCGCTAAGTGCATCGATTTCGTCACCGTGCGTTTTGACGATGCGGGCGTCTGCAGCATACCCTTCCGTCGTGGTGGTGTCGTTGTTTGCGATGGCGCAGAATGCCGCCGCCTTGATGTCGGCGAAGAACTTCGCAATTTTTCCCATGATCGTGGAAAGAGTCTCCGTAGATGCGATGTTCTGCCGGTCTGCCGCCTGCGCGAACACGATGGAGTTTTTCGACGCGTCGCCTGATGCCGTCTGCATGTTGGCAAGGTATGCGTCGATTGTTTCAAGGTCTCCCGTGATGTCGCCGATGTTTACAGGGTCCTTTCCTTCAGGAAGTAACAGCTTTAGATTGGTTGATGTTTTCATTCTTCCATAGCCTCCTCTAGCTTGGTTGTTGTATTCCAACTGTTGGGCTTAACCGCCCGCCAGCTCGGTACTGCAGTTGCAAGAGATGCCCATGATACATAAGGCAGCTTCTCGTTGATTCTCAGACCATCCCACGTGTACTCTGTGCAATCGGCCCATGTTTTATCTGTCAGCTCATTCCATATCACGTACCGGTACGAGAACTCGCATTGCAGGTGCGCCGGTTTTAGCTGTTCGATGATCCTCTTGAACAGCTTGATGTGGTTTGGGATTCCGTAAGAGCTCGTGAAAAGTATTGAGAACTTGTATTTCTCCGGTTCCTCCTGCACGGTTACTTCTTCGCCGGTCACGTTCGCGGCAATTTCGGCAATGCGCTCCGCCGTCAGGGTCTGCGCCCCTGCCAGCTTCTCCATGACAAGAATCTGTCTTGTTTCGTCATCGACGCTATCCGGATTACTGATGGCCAGCATCTGTTCCCAGTGATCAAGGTCCCACGTAGCCAGATGCGGCACTGACTGATCAAAAAGGCTATCCATCAGCGCGTGAGCCTTTCCGACTTCGTAGCCCTGTGCGCGATAGATCGCATCCATCTCGCTAATGTCCACAATAAACAGCGGCACATACTTTTCAAGGTCTGTGTATCGCTCCGGCAGGGTATAGACACGTTCGTTTTGCTTGTCCTCGCCATAGAGGACCTCGCCATATAAAGGGTCTCCAAGCATTGTTAGCTCTCCTCGTCCTCTATGACGCCGGCAAGGCGATTCCACGTGTAGCCGGTCGTTGATCCGAACGCCTCGAGGTTAATAGCGTTAATTTCCTTCTGACACTTCACCACCTCTTCTTGGAGCGTGTTGACGTCGTCTGCTTCCACCTCGTCGCCTTCGTATTCGTAGCTGATGTATATGTAGGTTTCCGTTGTCTCCACGTGGATAATTCGCGCCCACGGTCTTCCGCTCGGTGTCTTGGTTGAGTAGGATAATTCACGCCCGGATTGCTTCGCCCCCGTGCACACGGTAAGCGTATCGTCGTCTATATTGTCGTGCAGCAGTTCGCCCTCGTAGACTCCGGAAGACGGCATTTCTATCGTCTCTTCAATGGAGTACGCGCTCCCCTGCGTCTTGTTTTGCTTCGTTGTAAAGCTCTTAACTTCCATTAGGCATTCACCTCCAAGTCGACCGTACCAAGCACAGCCACCTGATTATCATCCACGGTCATGTTTGCTGTTGATCCATTCAGCGTAAGGCTTGCGTAGTCAGATACTCCCTCTGTGTCTAGGAGAATTTTGCCGATCATCGATAGCGGTATCTTTGTTGCGGAGTACGCAACGCTTGATAGGTAATCCGTGAGAGCGATTTCGTACTTGCTCAAAACGCTCGCGAGATTTTCGCCACTTGCCAGCGTAACCGTCGCAGACACGTTGACAGTCGTCTCTTCGGCTGATCTTACGGTCACGGCCGCGCCGATTGGTCGCACTGTCTCGATGTACTCAGCCACCTCGTTCACAAGTGAGTCGGATGCAGCCTTTTTGTCCGCATCTGTGATAACCACCTTCACAGTTCCGGGGCCATCTGCTAAGGGGTATACCTTGGCAGCGCCAACGCCATCCACTGACATTGCCCAGTTGTAGTACTCCTGCGCGTTGCCACTGGTTGCAGGCTTTTGCAAAACTGCGAGGTATCGTGCTCGAAAATCTTCTGTACTTTCGTCGTCCGTACCGGCGTCCACGAGCTCCGTCAGCGTTGCCGACTTTAGGCCGCTGATATTTGTCGCCGGTTTGAGCGTATGATCCAGTGTGTTCCCTTCGGTTCCTGCGCTGTCGCATTCCATGCGGTATACGCCGTCCGATTCCTTGGAGACTACCGTCAGGCTCATCGTGGATGTGCTGAATTTTTCACCATTAGTGATAGCAAGCTCCTTCGGCTCAATCGTTGCAAGCCACACGGCCTTTGTTGCTTCCTTCGGTTCAAGGCCGCGCTCTGCTGCGTGCTTGATTAGATATTCTCTTGATGCGGTATCTGCAAACATCTCTTTTTCTAGCGTCTGCATGTCGATGTAAACGAGACTGTGCTCCAGCGCCGTAGGTGCCAGAGCATCGTATATCACGGAGCCCTCTCGCTTGTCATACTTCGCAGAGACGCTTTCCAGCATCCTTTGCAGACACCCGGAAAAGGTCATATTAAACAGTGACATCGGCAAACTCCTTTCCTGTCAGAATGTCGCCAAAAATCGTATGCGCTTTAAATTCGACATGAATGGCGTTTTTCTTCGGATACGAAAAAGAGAAGCCATCTACCAGCGTGATCCGTTCATCCGCCAGTAATGCTTCTCTTATCCTTCTTTCCAACTCCGCTGCGATGTATGTCATGTTTTGCCCGAAGAGGTCCCGCAGTTCGATGCCGTAGTTCCAGGAGTAGATGGGATAGACATACCGCTCCGTGTTTAGAATCTTATAGATTGCCTGAATCATGGCGTCCTGGCCGTCCGTATACCCTGCAATTCGGTTCTGGTCAATCAGAATCTTGTATGTGAATGACGGATCGGTGTCGAACGTGAGAGCTCTTAGCACCTCGTGGTCATTCGTCGCTGGTATCATTCTTCAGCCTCCCGGATATCGTGAATTTCTGCCCGCCTTGGGCCTGCGTAATAATCACAGAGTCACCCTCCTTGAGAAAGTCTTTCACGGTTACAAGGATCTCATCGTTTTCGCAGCCTTCATCCTCGCATAGCTCGTAAGTGCCGGAGAATACTTTCCGGCAGGCCTCTGATGTGTTGATTTCCTCGAAGAGCTTCCGGAGCTCCGCAACGATTGGGTGCTTTACCTTGACCGTTCGTTCCTGGTACTCTCTCGGTGTGTCAAACTTTAGCTCTGTCTGCTCTTCATCAAAGTCCAGATCTTCATCTACTTGCACACCAAGGATTTTGCCGCTCTCGTCGTCTACCCCGGTAATCTTCCCATAGATCACTCTTGTTGGGTCGCCTTCGTTGACGGCCTCAACGGCGGCCTTTTTAATGATCGCTAAAATATCGTTTCCGTTTAACATGTCACGCCTTGAACTTTCCGCCCCTAACCGTCAGATCCATCGTGTGCAGGCTTTCCGAATAGGTATGCTTTGCCTTCTCTACAAGCATCAGGTTGCTAATGGACACATCGTCAAACTCCAGTTTTACCGCAAGAAGCGACCCGGCGCGGATGTTTGAATCTCCGAACGCGTCAGAAATGGAGAGGTTTCTCGTTTCCTCGTTGTATAAATTAAGCAGCGCGTTTACCTTCGATTCGCCGTCTTCTCCCTTGTCAATCGTGTCGGTGTACTGGAGCACGCCCCACTTGTTAATGTTCTCACCGGATTGTGCGATGTACGCTTGCCGTGCCCCGGATTCGGAGTCTTCGTAAGTCAGTCTCACCCTGTTGTATGTCTCCGAATCAATTGACCTTGAGTAATCGAAGTCTTGTGCTGTCTCTTCGTCAATCAGAAGGTTGTACTGCATATCCCCGATGTTCTTTAGCGTAAGACTTCCGAAGTCGTCATAGAGGACGTACAGCTGGCCGGTTGCCTGCACGGTGCGGTCTAAAGAATTGCCGATCATGTCGAACAATGTTTTGTCCTTCTCTGTTCTTGTGATCGGGTATCCCGTGGATGCCAGACTTCCGCAGTTTAGTCGGAAGTCCTCAGCCATCATCTGCAGGAGCTCGCCGGTCTCCTTTTCCTTGTAGTTATACGTGTGCTTGTTCTTCAGATAGCGCAGCTGGTCATATGCCGTTATGTCAAGCATATGGTCCTTCTTTTGCTTGATTGTGAATACGAAGCCATAGAACACCTTGATGTCGCCATCCTTGAAGTAGACCACGTCGCCGTTTGCTATCGTTGCTGTTCCGTCGTTGTAGACTGTAAAAGACAACGTCCCAGGCGCACCGGACCGCTGCGTTTCCCACGTTATCCCGCTTTTTACTACCGGCAGGAAGCTGTTGCCTTCGTGCACGATCATAAGGGTATAGGTTGTATCTTCCATGCCCCCTCCTTACGGCAGCGTGAGCACTTGCCCCGCGTATATCTTGTTGGGGTTGGCACCTATCACATCCGTGTTTGCCTGATAGATATCATTCCAGGCCGTGTCGCTGTTGTAGTAGGTCTTTCCGATTGTTACCAGATTGTCGCCTTCTTTCACCGTGTACTGGTTGCCGCTTGGCTTGTTGCTGGATGTGGCCGTTCTCACGGTCTCTGCTGCGGCTTTCTCGTTTGCGATGCGGACGTTCCTGGTACCGTATGCCCGGTATTGCTTTAGCGTAATGTCTACACCGCAGTCAAAGCCGTATTCTTCCGCGTCTTCCGTGATCGTGTACGTTTCCATGGACACCGCCATGGATGTTCCGTATAGGCTCCCGTTCTTTGGAAGCGTCCGTGTTACCGTGAACACGAACGGCTCCCTTGATACCTTTAGGGACTCGAAGAGCTCCAAATACACGGAGGCCGGTTGATATCCACCCTGAATGAACGGATAACTTTTGTTTGGGAGCAGTAAAGTGAATGATATCTCCGTGAGCCCGGCCTTTTTAAGAATGTTCACATCGCCTTCATTGATGAGATTGACGGCGCTGTTATTGTTATTGATCTTCAGCTTGAGCTTGCTCGGCGCAACCGGCATTAGTACGCCGTTTAGGTAAAAGCTATAACTCATGCTACGTGGCTCCCTTCTGCAACTTGTGCCATTGCTCCGTTCAGACTGACAGCCAAATCATTCATAATTCCGTCCAGATCAAGCCCGCTGTTAACCGTATTGTTGTTGGTCATGTCCACGTTGATAGAAGCGGTTGTGAACCGGTTGATTGCGTCCCTCTCTGCGATGTCGCAAAGGTAGGCAATGTCTTCCTCGGTATCGTCCAGCTTGTCGTTGATGCTGCCGGTGTTGTCCGCAGTGGCTGCAGAGCTTGCCGCGGCGCTCCCGCCGAAGTCTCCAAGGTCGCTAAGGCCAGAGGATAGCGAGGAGCCGTTAAGCGCTGTCTTTAGCTTGCCGGAAAGATTGTCGCCCCACTCAGCTCCCGTGTTCCATGCGTCGCTGTAGCTGGCTCTTTCCAAGAGGTAGTTAGACGCTGTCAGCTTGTCCGTGTTGGTCCCGCCGCCTTCCGTGATCTTTTCGTCAACTTTGGCTTGTACCTTTGCCTGGAATCCTTCCACGGCGCTCTGCAGGTTGGAACCAAATACTGCGTCAATGGCTCCTGCTGCCGCACTCACGATACTGAGAATGAAGTTAAGCATTGACAGCATAAGCGCCTCGATAGCTGCTACCGGATTGTTGAAGATCATGCCGAACGCATCTGCGAACGAAACAAACATGTTGTAAAGCCCAACTCCCAGCGTGATGACGTAATTTATGAGGCCGACAAACAAGTTCTGCACGAATGCCACCGCCGTCATCACCGCTCCGGCTACCGTGCCGATTGCAGAATTGGCGATGCCTGCAGAGGTAGCCGCCCATGTTCCAAAAGCGATTAAGGCTGTCACGGCCGCAAGGATTGCCACAACGATCCACGTGATAGGGCACGCCGCTAGAGCTGCGTTTAGGCCGTATTGCGCTGCTGTCTGTGCAAGCGTGGCTGTTGTTGCTATAGCCGAAGCCGCCGCGTGAAAGCCCTTAGCTATTGTGGATACTCCCTCAATAGCGGCACATATTCCGGCCGCTGTTGCGTAAGCCGTAAGTGCTGCCACAAGGCCCCACGCCACCGGTTCGAGCCAAGCGCTGTTCTGCTGTACCCACTGGATTGCATTTCCAAGGGCCTCCATGGCATTCATGACCACGTTTGCCGCGACAGCAAGGCCATTGAAGGCTGTTTGCATGGCTGATGTGCCCATGTCGGAATTAAGCGCGTCGTTTAGCCGGTCGAGAACCGGCTGAAACGATTGCAAGGCCTGATTCTTAATTAGCGTCATTGTTTGTGCAAATGTCCGCGGCATAGAAGCGAACTGCTCGTCTATCTCGCTTCCGGCACTTAGAACGGCATTCTTTACAACGTCGGCGCTAAGCTGCCCCTCGGAGGCAAGCTCTCGGATTTGCCCGATGCTGACGCCCATATAGTCCGCTATACGTTGAATGAGGTTTGGCGCTTGTTCAAATATGGAATTCAGCTCATCGCCTCGAAGAACGCCGGAGCCCAGCGCCTGGGACAGCTGCAGGATGGCATTGGACGCCTCTTGCGTGCTTGCTCCGGCAATGGTCATTTGCTTTTGCACAAGCTCAGCGAAGCGAACAACCTCATCCGTGGAACTAAACGCATCTCTTGCGTTGTTGCCGAACCGGCCTACAACATTCATCAGGTCGCCCACAGAGGCTCTGGAACGGCTTGCCGCAGCGTATACCTGATTCATTAGGTTGTCGGTCTGTGCGCTGATCTGGTCAGCCGCCGTGTTATCCCCGGCGAAGTTCTGCACCATCATCTGCAGACGTGCCGTGGAGCTTGTAAGCTCATCCGATGCGTCCACGATGGCGTTTACGCTCTTAATGGACAGATACGCCGCCACAATTCCCTTAATTTTTCCAAGAAGCGCATTGGCGTTGCTCGCTCCGGCTGTGAGCGCTTCGTTGTGCGCTCTCTGGGATTTCTCTGCCTCTTCGGTGGCTCTTGATGTGGCATCCATAGCCGATGATAGATTGTCGACACTAGCGCCGCCGACGCTCTGCAGGACGGTGTCTAGCCGCCCCATCATGTTCACCAGCTTTTCGGTGGCCTCCGCCGCGGCATTCAGCTGCGAGGTCATCTGATCATTCAATCTGATTGCCGTGTTTAAGGTTCCCATACCGCTCCTACTTCTTCATCTTGCTTTTAAGCTGTTTCTCCTGCGCTTCCTTGTCCTTTGCCCACTTCCGAATAAAAGCAATTACCAAGGCCTTTTCGTTGGTTTCGAGTGCCGCAAACTTGCTCGGCAGCATTCCGAACTTGCGGAAGCAAAAATAGGCATATACCGCCATTGGGTCCGCTTCGGGACCCTCTATTAGTTTTTTGCCTCTTCTACCTTCTCTTCCATGGTTACATCAAATCCGCACAGCTCACTAACGAATGCCTGCAGGTTTGCGTATTCGCCCGGAAGGTCAACCATTGCCATGAGAAGCGCCTCCGGATTGTTGACGCCGTAGGAATCCTGAAGTTCTATGTTCTGCAGGTCAGGTTCTACCACACACCTTGTAATCATCATTCTGCCAAGCTTGTTCGTGTTGACCTTTGGGATGTATTGTCCGGGCTTTCCGGTCACCGGCACGTTCTTTGTGCACTCTTCGCGGATTTCCTCGAGAACGCTTTCAGAGATTGCTTTAAAGGTCCATTCGACCGGCTTTCCCTTCTCGTCTGTGATGGATTTTGTAGGCGCATACTTCTTGGTTACAAGTGCCTTTTTGTTCTCTTTCAAAAACAGCTTCAAATTGGTTGCCATAGTATCCTCCTGAATTCCTCCGATAATAGCGGATGCCAGGGGTGGAGGATTCCCTTTTCAGCGACGCCTGCCTAGGCATCCGCAAGTGATTACATTCCGTCTAACTCGGAAAAGCTCTCCGGAATCTCGATCCCATCAAACGTGAAATCGAAATCCTCGTCCAACGTATCGGAGTCGGCGTCGATCTTTGCGATGATTAAGTTGTCGATGTTGCAATTCTTTAAGATGACAGACTGGCGGCCCGCCGCGGAGGTGGGGTCGTCGTTTGTCACCTGCATATCGAAATAGAAGTCCTCGCCGCTCTTCATGTACTCAGCCATCTTCGCTCTGAAAACGGAGCTGCAATAGTGGAGCTTCGCGGAGCCGGTGCCCTTCCAGCCTGTGGCCTTGTTGGCCTTTCCGGTCTGACCGAGAATCGAGACTTCCTTTTTTGTCTTCTCTATCTTTGCCTCTACAGAGATGAACTGCATACCGTTGTATCTTCTGCCGCCCAGCGTGAAGTAGCACTCGCCAAGGGACCCGGAGACCGTGTCGCGGCCCTTCATGACAGTATTAACATTTGCCATTATCTACCTCCTTATGCGACCTTTACGGTCATATACAGCTGTTCCATGGTTCCGGTCACTGTGATCGAGTCCGTGATAACAACCGAATCCTTGGTGTTGCCCTGCTCAATTGTGATGTCGTCAGACTCGAAGTTCTCGATAGCGCGAAGCGTTGCCAACGTATTGTGCAGATCAACCACATCATTCCAGAGCGAGATGCGGCCTGCGTTATCGTTCGGAATCTTGCCGATGTACTTGTTTGCAAACAGGGAGGCGATGTCGTTGCCGATCTGATCGCACACGCGAACCGTCTTATTGTCTGCGAATGCCTCGCCCTTGCTGTCTGTATAGGTTACAAGCGTGTTGATATCGCGCAGAACCTTAACCGTACCGTTTACGCTATGCATGATGAACTTGCCAGCCTTCAGTGCCTTTTCCAGTGCGTTCTGCGTGTAGGAAGCGTTGACCGTATACTCGCCGCTATACTCCGTATTCATGAGGGAGCTCTGCACCGCGCAGCCAGCCTCGGCACCAGTCACCCAGTACACAAGCGCCGCATCGCCTTCGGATGTGGTGTTCTCTACGCTGATGACGCCCTCGTGATCCGCTGCGTACTGGAAGAGCACCAGCTGGAACTTAACGCCGCAGTCTGTGCGCATCCGCTTTACAAAGCTAACGGCCACCTTTTTGGTATCGTCATCTGTTGTGGCAATGCCCATGGTGTTAAAGCTGTAGGATTCGATTGCGTCAAAATAGCTCTTGTAGCTCTCGCCGGTTGCTTCCGAATTGCTACCGCCTGTGAGGCTCACGCTTGCCGCAGCGCTGAGGGTTGCGGAGTCCTTCCACGTGACGTAGTCGTTATCTACAAGGTCCGCCGCAGTTGTCACCGTCTGGGTGTCCACGCACGTGGAGCCCATGTAGAGCGATACAATGAACGTGGATTCATCGTCTGCGTTTGCCGCCACCGTATAACTCAGGCTGTTTCCTCTTACTCCTGCGCATTTTGCTGTTGCAAGAGCTGCTGCCGCCTTATTGCCGCCGCCCTGCAGGTTGTACGCATACAGTGTGGTTACGTTCTGGAAGAGCTCGCGCAGAGGCTTCATCTCGTCCGCTGTGTAGTCATATCCGAAGATTGCCAGCGAATTCCGGTAGAAGTCGCTGTGGCTTACCTCGAACACGCCATCCGGTGCCCAGTCGAGCAGCAGAGGCATTGTGGCTACGCCACGTTCTGACATTGTGCTTTTTGCCGTCTTGGCCGACACAAAGTTGATATAAGCGCCGGGAAGCGCCTTATCCTGTGCGGTAAAAGTGCCACCACCTAATGCCATTTAAATCACCTTTCCTTTCATGTAGTTCTGGACGATCTTGTCTGCATCTTTCAGCGTGTACATCTCGTCCGCGTTAAGGACCGCCTCTGCCACATCGCGCAGCTCCCGGAAGTGTTCCGAACGTGCAAGCTGTGCTCCTGTGTAGGAAGGGTCCGTTGTTTCCTTTGTCTTTCTTACAGCCATCAATCTGCCTCCATGTTAGTCTGCTGCGTCTGCATGAGCTCCGCATCATCTGCCTTTGTGACGTACATTTCAACGTTGAAGGTCAGCACAAGCACGCCGTCGGATTCCGTGGCTTCCTTGTCTGTCGTCATCACTTTGGCATCTCCAACCGGGAACATCTCCAAACATTCAAACAGCCTTTCTGCTACCTCATTGCGCTCGATGTTTGGCTCATAGGCCTCCGCAATCTCGTGCTCTTTTGGGAAGTAGTACACGGCCATCTGCCACGTTCGAAGGTATCGCCGCCAGAAGAACCGATTGCAAACAGGTCGGATGCACTTCACGTAAAAACACGGTCCATCAAGTCCTTGCTCGTTGTTTTCTGTCCGGATCGGATACGATGCTCCGAATTCCTCATGAATAGCGCCGACGATGCCATCTATTAGTTGTTCCGTTGTCATGTCAGATGCTCCTTTAAGAAGTTTGCAATCTTCTTTTCTAAGATCCCAGCCATCTGGCCCTGCAGCTCATTTTCGGAAATGGTAAGCATGAACTGGCCTTCTACCCACCCCTTGTGGTTCGCTGTTCTGTGACCATATTCCACATAAGGCGCATACTTGACCGGGTTGGCAATCTCGATCACGTATGTGGTGCCTTCCTTCCTCACGTGGAGCGAGTTGGCATATGACACCGCATTCGCGTCCTTCTTGCCAGCCGTCCATCCCCTGCGGAGTGTTCCGCCCTGCTTCCCAGAGCTCTTCGGATATACGCCGACCGGAGTCCGCTTGATGACCTTCGCCAGAAGCCTAGCGGCCAGTTCTTTTGCACAGGATTCGTAAAATCTCTCCAGTGTGACGCTGTCGCCTGACAGTTCCCGCAGCTGTTTCTGCAGTTTCTTTAGATCACCATAATCAACCCCGCTTGCGCTCATACATACCTCTTCAGTGGCGTCAACACGTATTCGCGATGCGTCTGGTATGTGGCAGGTTCTCCGGTCATGCTCCAGTCGCTCTCTGCTCCGGAGGCTCTGACAATGTGAACCCTGCTGCCGGCCTTGATTTCGCAGTCCGGTAAGACGAAGAGCTTGGCGCTCTGGCTAATCTTATCCGCGCCATCTCCTGCCACAGAGGCGGAGATGCTGGAGAATGACAGACGGCACGGAACACACCGATAAATACACGCAAGTGTTTTCCGCGTTCTTCCGCCATCCACGTATTCGGTCTGCTCGTAAACGCTGCAGGTGTCCTCGAACAATGATTCAATTGCTTTCCGTTGTGCTACCAACACAGCTTCCGATAACGTAGCAGCTCACCCACCTTTCCACCTACCAGTTCGTCAATAATGGCCAGTACTCGCGCGTTTGCGCTCGTCATTCCGTCCGTGTAGTTTACTTGCGTATCGCCGATCTTCAGTGAAGACACCGCCCCGGAGATGCCATACATATCATCGAGCCTTCCGGTGTTGTATGCATCCCGGAGGAAGTACCCGCAAGCGATGTCCGTGAGTGCGTACACGAGGCCGTCCGGAATCTCGGAGATGTGGCAGAAGTTGCGGATGAACTGATCTGCCCGTGCAAGTGCATCCTCCAGAAGCTCCGTAGTTTCGGCCTCGCCGTCATCCGCAAAGCCCTTGGCCTTCAGCGTTCTTTTCATGAGTGAAATCAGTTCATCCTTGTCCATCACTTCTCCTTCGCCTTTGCGGGCTTTTTCTCCACCTTCTTGGGAACAGGAGCCTTAGCGGTCTCCTGCTCCTTCCGCAGGCGCTTGCGTCTCAGCAGCATTCCCATGATTTACTCCTTATGCGTTGAAGGATGCGACTACGACCCTCGCATCGTTGGTCAGTGCTGCCGCGTAGTGCTGATCAGCGGTCAGAACTGTCTTCTTGGCCACAATGTCGCGGTCGGTCTCTACCTGCACGCCTCTCTTCATGTAGATCGTGAGAGCAGGAAGCGCAATGCCGGTCTCGGAATCCACATCAAGCTGCACGATGGGGTTCTTGAAGGTGCTTTCAGCCTCTGCGATCCGGTTAGAGACTACGATCTGTACACCGGCGATAGAGCCGATGCAGCCAGCCAGTACAACCGCTCCCTTAGGTGCCGGGTACTTATCAAGAGACAGGAAGTTTGCGTCCTTGCGGAGTGTAGTCATCTGCTTGGAGTTGATGAACATCACCTTGGAGAACGGGTCCGGAGTCTCCTCTTCGAAGAGGTCCACGGCGTCAATAATTCCGTTGTAGGAGATTGCGGCGCTGGCAGCCTTGGTCTTGGTGCCGGTCTGGAGTACAGACGCGCAATCTGCATCCACCTTGGATGCGATAGAGAGCACCAGCTGATTAATCGCCTCGCCCTGGGGATCGCCATAGCCGGACAGAACTGCCTCGTCGGTCAGCTCAACACCCTTTCCTGCCTTCTTTACGGTGATCTTCTGAGTGGTGTGAGTAAGTGCAGTCAGCGGGATATCCTCGCCCTCTGCCACATCCTCAGCATCGCCGATGTAGGCAAACTTAGGAACGGTGATGGTGTCACCCGGCTGACCTGCCAGTGTGTTGTCAATAGTTGCGAATGGGGAGAAGCGAATAGCCTTCGGCAGCTTTGCGCTGATCATTGCGGCTACTACTTCCGGGTTAAAAAGGTTAGCAAGCTTTGTGGTTGCCATGATATTTCCTTTCTTTGTTTACTCTCCGGTCTCTCCGGAGGTTGCTGCTGCGAAGCCTTCCGGATCTGCCTCCTGCATAGCAACGAGCTCCTTGTAGCTCATTTTTGCTATTGCGTTCGGCGTGAGTCCTTTTGCTCCGTCCGGCACGCCATCCTGTGATTGCCCAGGCTGTGCGCCTTTTATAGTGATCTTGTTGCTGTTGAACAGAAACTTGGAATCCTCAGCCTTCTGCAGTGCTTTGATCTGATCAGACAATCCTTTTACCGTTCCATCTTCGGCCAGCTCTGCCTTTGTGAGGTTCAGGAGTGCCCGAACCGCCTTGCCGTTCTTGGCTCCTGCTTCTGCCAGCGCCTTATCGACTGCGGTGTTGATTCTCAGCTCTTTCATTTCCGCCTTGTGCGTCTCTGCGGCAGTCTTTGCGGCCTCCTGCAGTTCTGCAATCTTTGCTGTCAGCTCCTCGTTGTCCTTGGCGCTCTTGGAGAGCTCCTGCAGCTGCTTTGTACTTTCAGCAATCTGAGTCTTGAGTCCGTCGCGGTCTTTCGTGATCTCGTCGATCTGGGCCTGCATCGACGCCTTCGCGCTCTCGATGCTCTCGCCGTTCTCCTTCATGATCTGATCGACCTGTTCCTTGCTCAGTCCCATCTCTTCCAGTGACTTTCTGTTCATTGCTTCCATCCTCTCTACGCTTTTTACGTGTTCGCTCACATGTGTTGGTTGGTTTTTGCCGCTTTACGCCCGGCAGGCTATTGCCGCAGGATGGAATCGAACCATCCTGTGAAATCACCAGATTCACGGCATAAGAAAACCACCGCGGTTTCCCGTGGTGGTTCTTTGAGTGTTGCTATTCTAATTTTAATAAGTCGACAGCTTTTTCACTGCCTCGCGGTCCGGGACTTCAAACTCCCACTCCGCATCCAGGTCAATAACCGTTGGCAGTATATTGTTGAGTATGATAGTTTCGTATGTGCCGTCCGGCCTCCAGAACTCCATGCTGAGGTCGTAACTCGTCACGCCTTTGAATGTGTCCTCTGATATGGTCGTCGTTGGCTCATTATCTTCACACAAGACAATCCGAAGTTCTTTGTGCTTTACAGTCATGCCCCTGTTTAAAATTGGCACCTGTGTCCTGCAGTCGTAGACTTCAATCAGCGGCTCGCAATCTGATAGCTTATACCGGCGGCCATTCTTTACAATGTATAGCTCACCGTTTGTGAATTTGAGCGTTCTCAGCAAGTGCCTTTCCATGCCGACCTCCAAAAGATTTGTCTATTCCTGCTTTTGTTTTTGAAAAAGTTTTCTAGCCTCGTTCAGGCTTAATGCTTTATTACTGGCCTTGTTCCCAAGCCCATTCCTTCGTCTTGTTGAATGCTTCTACAACTTCATTTGGTGCATCTGTTAAAACGCCATCTTTAACTTTGTCTTCGTATGGCTTGCATATTTCGAATAGTCTTTTTATTTCTTCCGGGTAGTCTATCCACACCATCTTATGTCTTCTTTCTCTTTAATGCCATATATTCCGCCTCAGTTTCATCATATCTTCCGCGATTATACATAACTGTTGCATAATCGCTTATTTCTCCCACATTGTCTGATGTTATTCCAAGACCGTCAAGATTTTTCTTAGCTCTACTGCATAAGGCCTGCAAATATTCCCTCTTGTTTTCTTCGGTGATTTCCTTTCCGGTGCTACGATAATCATATGCCTGCCTTGCGTGCCACATTTCATGGTATTCCGTCGCACCCTCTCCCCCAGTCTCTGCCAGTAATCCTTCACGTTTCAGACTCGCCGCATAATAAACGGTATTGCTTCTAGCATCATACAATCCAGCTGCGTTCCCAAGCTCTGTGTCTCCCGTAATTACTATGGTTGGCTTTTTCTCAATGTCAATGCCGTATAATCTCATCGCGGCTTCCGTGTTCTTGTTTATCTGATGCAGCGCTTTGGGCTTAACAGTGGCTTTTTTTGACACATACACAGGCGTGTTATACGTGGTCACTCTTTCCGCCGATATCTTTATGTTTTCCCCGCCACACCGCGCTTCAAAGTCTCCTGTTTCTCCTCTCTCAACACTTCTGTATTCTTGAACAGTCTTTGTATCGTCAACGACAAATTCTTTTGACCATTCTTTATAAGTCATGTTATCAACTTGAACCGTCTTCCCGGTCACCGAATCACGCGCAGCGCGTTTCTTTGGCTGGAATTCGTCGTCAAAATATGGGGCCGTGCATCCGCGGCAGTTCGGATGGAATGGCGGAGCCGTTACGCCGATTTCAAACTGGTCCATCGGAAAGTGCTTGCCGTCCATCTCGCCGCATCTTTCGCAGGTGTGCGTGTCCAGTGTTTCCACAATTTCGAACTCTTCAACCCCCAGCTCTTTATAGCAATCGTGCTGCGCCTTGTTTCCAATGACCGCCGACTCTGTCATGATC
>CAVKRN010000054.1:0-16727 GCA_963658695.1 bacterium | reverse complement strand
CCTCAGCGTAGCCCGCTACGCCTACGTTTTTTGACCCGCACCCTCAGAAAAAAGTTCTGCGTTATTAGGCCAGTTATTTTGCAAACGATGTACTAGATTAGAGTAATGGATTTTGAAAATAAAATCAACACTTAATCAAAATATGGTCACAGGCGCCAATTTGCGACGGAGGAACGATAACCACGCTTCGGGATTTCCTGACGAGCAGCCCTGGCTGGCGTGGATGTTGTGGAAAACTTCGTCTTGACATTGTCACTATATGGACACATAATGCAGGAAATGATCAAAACATGGTCACACACGCGCAAGTTGAGAATGGAGAAGGACATGGATAAGTTAAACTATGAGGTATTGAAGAAATCGGGTTACGACGGATACATTCTGGATAAGGGGGCTGCACCGGTGAAGGTGCTGCAGTTCGGAGAGGGAAATTTCCTTCGCGCTTTCGTGGATTACTGGTTTGATATGGCCAACGAGAAGGCGGACTGGAATGGAAAGATTGCACTGGCGCAGCCGATTGCACAGGGTCTGACCCAGTACATCAATGAGCAGGAGGGACTTTACACGCTGTACCTTCGCGGCTCTGAGAATGGGGAGAAGGTGGATCGGAAGAGAGTCATCTCTTCGGTGGATGCCTGCTACAATCCGTATGATGAGAAGGACTGGAATGAGATTCGCCGCATTGCCTGCTCGGATGAGCTGGAGTACATGGCATCGAATACAACGGAGGCAGGCATCACCTACGATCCGTCCTGCACCCCCGATCAGCTGCCGCCGGTGAGCTTCCCGGCAAAGGTTGCAGTGCTGCTCTATGAGCGCTTCAAGGCCGGTAAGCCGGGCATTGTATTTCTTTCCTGCGAGCTGATTGATGCCAACGGTCAGGAGCTGAAAAAGGATGTTCTTCGGCACGCAGACGACTGGGGCTATGGTGAGGAGTTCAAGAATTACATCGAGAAAGATTGCCTGTTCTGCTCCACACTGGTGGATCGCATTGTTCCCGGACGCATCCGTGATGCGGCAGAGAATGCGGCGATGGATGAAGCCAACGGGTATGAAGATGGCCTGAAGGATGTCGGAGAGGTCTTTGGCGTCTGGTACATTGAGGGACCTCAGTGGCTGGAGGAGAAGCTTCCCTTCAAGAAGGCCGGCGTGAACGTGCACGTTGTTCCGGAGGTTGCACCGTATAAGAAGCGCAAGGTACGGATTCTGAACGGAGCACATACCGGCTTTGTTCTGGGCGCATATCTTGCCGGTAAGGAAATTGTCCGTGACTGCATGCAGGATGAGACCATTCACGGCTTTATGAACAAGCTCCTCTTTGACGAGGTCATTCCGATTCTGCCGCTGGATAAGGCAGACTGCGAGAACTTTGCGGCAGCGGTCACCGACCGGTTCAACAACCCCTTTGTGGATCATCAGCTGATGAGCATTTCCCTGAATTCCACCTCCAAGTGGAAGGCAAGAGATCTGCCGTCTCTTCTGGAGTACAACGAAAAGTTCGGCAAACTCCCGAAGGCTCTTTGCATGGGCTTTGCTGCTTATATCGCGTTCTACAGCAATGACCTGGTTCGCCGGGAGGAGGATGCACTGGTAGCGAAGCGTCCTGCCGGCAATGAGTACCGGATTCAGGATGATGACTGGGCGCTGGATTTCTACTGGAATCACAAGGGTGAGGATGCAAAGACGCTGGTTCATGAGGTGCTTTCCAATCTGCAGATGTGGGATCAGGATCTGACGAAGATTCCCGGCCTTGAGGAAACGGTGGCAGCAGATCTTGCGCTTATCCGCGCGCAGGGAGCAGAGGCTGCGTACGCATCGGTCCTTTAATGCCTGCAGGATTGGAGACGAATATGAAATACATACACATTCATCCCCGGGATAATGTTGTGGTTGCACTGGAAGATCTGCAGCAGGGGGAAAATATAACCGCGGGCGGCCGGGATGCCATGCTGCAAGAGCCTGTGGCCAGAGGACATAAGGCTGCGCTTTGGGATATTCCCAAGGGGAGCCCTGTGATCAAATACGGGAATACCATTGCGCTGGCGACGGAGGATATTCCGGCCGGGGCCTGGGTACATACCCACAACGTGCAGACAGAGCTTTCGGAAGGCATGGAGTATCACTACGATCATAAGGTGTATGCGCTTCCCGAAGTGGAACAGAAGACGTTCCAGGGCTACCGGAGAAAGGATGGGCGCGTTGGCATTCGCAATGAGCTCTGGATTCTGCCCATCGTGGGCTGCGTCAACGGTGTGGCCAAGCAGCTGGTGGAAGAGAATCAGGATCTTTGCCGGGGGCTGGACGGTTTATTCTACTATCCGCATCCCTTCGGCTGCTCCCAACTGGGAGATGATCTTGCGACCACGAAAAAGCTCTTGGCTGCATTGGCTCATCACCCCAACGCCGGGGGCGTGTTATGCCTGGGCCTTGGATGCGAAAATCTGCAGCTGGACATGTTTAAGGAAGCTCTCGGTGATTACGACAAGGACCGGGTGAAGTTCCTGATCTGCCAGGATGTGGAGGACGAGCTGGAAGAAGGAAGACGCCTTTTACAGGAGCTGGCTTCCTATGCCGGAGCATTTCACCGGGAAGCGGTTCCTGCGTCGGAACTGGTTGTCGGTATGAAATGCGGCGGATCGGATGGCCTATCCGGAATTACCGCAAACCCTGCGGTTGGACGGTTTTCGGATCGGCTGATCGCAATGGGCGGATCGACCGTGCTGACCGAGGTGCCGGAAATGTTCGGCGCAGAGAATATTTTGTTCTCCCGCTGTCAGGACGAGGCAACCTACGAGAAGGCTGTGAAGATGGTCAATGATTTCAAGAAGTACTTCACGGATCATGGCCAGGTGGTATATGAGAATCCGTCTCCCGGTAACAAAAAGGGTGGTATCACAACGCTGGAGGACAAATCCTGCGGATGTGTCCAGAAGGGCGGAAGCGCACAGATTGTAGATGTGCTCGCTTATGCGGAGCCGGTGACCAAAAAGGGACTGAATCTCCTGTCCGGTCCCGGCAATGACCTTGTCAGTGCCACCGACCTCACGGCGGCAGGGGCACACCTGATCCTCTTCACAACCGGCCGCGGGACACCCTTTGGTGCACCGGCGCCCACAGTAAAGATTGCGACCAACACAGCACTGGCTCAGAAAAAGAAGGACTGGATCGATTTCAATGCCGGCACGGTGGCAGAAGGGAAAGAGACGCTGGATGAGGCCGGGGAGCGGCTTTTGGATTACGTGCTGTCCGTTGCCTCCGGAGAGCAGACGCTGGCTGAGAAGCACGGCTGCCGCGAGATCTCGATCTTTAAGGATGGAGTGGTGCTGTAACTGTTAGTAACAATTCACTCACCCGCCAAGCGTCCCCTGATCGGACAACTCCGCCAGGACCCGTCGCTGGATTGTGTCTGTACAGCAACAACTGTTATCATAATTTCATGTGCCAGACGAGCAACAGGGTTTTCAATGTCCGAAACTTCTCCTACAATGAGGGAGAGGTTTCGGACATTGTGGTTTAGAGACAGGAAATGGTATGACGTATAGTTTTTTTGCAACGGTTTCGCGGATGAAATACATCCGCCGCTGGGCATTGATGCGCAGCACCCGGGAGGAGAATCTCTCGGAGCATTCTCTTGAAGTGGCGATGATCGCCCACGCCTTGTGTGTGATCGGCAACGTGCGCTATGGCAAGAATCTGGACTGTGAACGGGCGGCGCTGATCGGTTTGTATCATGACGCGCCGGAGATTATCACAGGAGATATGCCGACGCCGGTGAAATATGGAAACGCAGCCATCCGGGATGCCTATCGCGAGGTGGAGACCGAGGCAGAACGACTCCTTCTGGGCCGGCTACCGGAGGACCTTCGGGAAGCGTATGTGGGAATTTTGGAAGCCGGGGCAGAGCAGAGTAAGGAGGAAGTCTATCTGCGCAGACTGGTCAAGGCGGCCGATAAGCTTTCGGCACTGATTAAGTGCATCGAGGAGGAAAGCTCCGGCAATCAGGAATTCCGAAGCGCCCGGCAAACGACCGAGAAGGCACTGGAGGCGATGGCAGCAGAGCTTCCGGAGGTTGCTGACTTTGAACGGGATTTTCTTCCGGCCTACGGAAAGACGCTGGATGAGCTGACGGAGGAGCCTTCATGAGCGGCCGGGAAACAGCCATATGGCAGAGCTCCTGTGCAAAAGGACTTCTGGCAATGGCGGGGGCAGCAGCGCTCCTGTTATGTCCGGCAGCCACTGTTCCGGTTCGGGCGCAGGTGACGATCATGGAGGATGGTGCGCTGTTTGACCCGGATTGGTTTCGGGAGCGGTACCCTTCGGTGCAGGGAGCGATGAAGCTGGCATCTGCAAGGGAAGATGATGCGGAAGTTGCATCCGAGAACGCCCTTGCGGAAGAAACAGAAGAGAAAGGGGGAGATTCCTCCAACACAGCCGGTAAATCCAATGTGACGGAGTATGAAACGGTAGAGACCGATACCCTTTCCGCAGAAGAGCTGTACCGGCTGTATCAGCTTTACGGGCAGCGGGACGGCCTTTCTGCCTATGACGAGTCCGGCGTGAACAAAACGCTCCTGCGGGAGATGAAGAAGACCTCGGCGTCGGTCATTCGCAAGAAGAACAAGAAGCTGGGACCGACCTATGCGGTCATCACGTCGAAGATTTATGATACCGACAGTGTCTGTATCTGGGACACGGAATACCTTATTTCGGATCAGACGAATGAGAAGCTGACGGACATTCTGGATGAACTGGAGGACAAGGGATATGAAATTGGATTTGTCCTGGCCGACATTCGGACGGGAGATGCCATTTCCTACCATGCCGGGGCGGAAATTTACAGCGCCAGCGTCATAAAGGCACCGTATATTTTCAGCCTTCTGGAAAATAACATTGCCCCCACCAATGACATGTACCTTACAGGACATCTTTCGGATAACGATGCGTACCAAAGGATCCGCAGATCCTATGGGAATGATGTTTTTACCAAGTGGATTGACGGAACCGGAATTCCGAAGGTGCAGAGTTTAACCCGATACATTATGACGACACCATTGGATTTGTGCCGTATGTTTTATAAGGGAACGGCCCTCCTTCTGGGGGACGAGACGTATTCGGAATGGGCAAGGGATACCTTTACCGACAGCCTGAATTCGGCAGTGGCACTGACCGTGGGAACCCAGGATGACAAGACGGTATACAGCAAGGCGGGATGGATTGCCTCGGACAGCGACGCGGTGGATAACTGCTATACCAACGGCGCCGTGGTGGACGGAGAGTATCCGTATGTTGTGGCGATCATGTGCAGCTCGCCGGGATACATCGGATTGGAATATGCCAAGGATCTGATGCCGATTCTGGATGAAATTCATGACGAGATGGTCAATCCGGATAAGGCAGACAGTGGGAAGGCCACTGCGTCGGAGATTACGGATTTTGCAAGAGACGCCCAGAGTTCGGCGCAGGGGTGACACAGCTGCATGAATTGCGACGAAATAAAATGCTATGCAGATGCCGGAACCCATCGTTGATAGATATCTATACAGTAACGAAATAAAGCGCTAACGGGAAAGCAATAAGGAAGGAGTTTGGGATGAAGAACATTACACTTGGAAGTACAGGAATTTGTGTTCCGCAGAATGGTTTTGGCGCCCTTCCGGTGCAGCGCAGGAACCGGGAAGATGCGGTAAAGCTCTTGCAGCGCGCCTACGAAGGCGGTATGCGCTATTATGATACGGCAAGGGCGTATTCCGACAGTGAGGAGAAGCTGGGCCTTGCCTTTGGAGGCGGCCGCGTTCCGAGGGAAGAGATTTACATTGCGACCAAGACGGCGGCGAAGACACCGGAGAATTTTTGGAAGGATCTGGAAACCTCACTGCGGCTTCTGCAGACCGATTACATTGACGTATACCAGTTCCATCAGATGGATGTCTGTTGGAAGCCGGGGGATGGCAGCGGCATGTATGAATGCATGCAGGAAGCCAAAAAACAGGGTAAAATAAAGCATATCGGCGCGACCAGCCATAAGATTCGCATTGCCTGTGAGCTGGCTTCTTCGGATTTGTATGAGACGGTACAGTTCCCCTTCTCGTATCTGGCAGGGGATCTGGAATTGGAGCTTCTGCAGCTGTGCCGCGAGCACAATGTAGGCTTTGTTGCGATGAAGGGACTGGCCGGCGGACTGATCAACCGTTCCGAGGCAGCCATGGCATTTATGCAGCAGTTCGATAACGTACTGCCCATCTGGGGTATCCAGAAGGAAAGCGAGCTGGAGGAGTGGCTCTCCTACATGGAGAATACACCGTCCATGACACCGGAGCTTACAGCATACATTGAAAAAGAAAAAACCGAGCTCTCCGGTGATTTCTGCCGCGGCTGCGGTTACTGCATGCCCTGTCCTGCCGGCATTCAGATCAACCAGTGTGCCCGCATCAGCCTGATGCTGCGCAGAGCACCGTCTGCCGGCTGGCTTACGGAGTACTGGCAGGGCGAGATGAAAAAGATTGAGGGATGTCTTAACTGCCGGCAATGTACAACGAAGTGTCCGTATGAGCTGCAGACGCCGGAGCTGTTAAAGAAGAACTACGAGGATTACTGGAAATTCCTGGAGGCTTCAAAGAAGGCGGATTAAAGAAGATAGTGATGAGCTGCATTATGCTTTCAGACGACAGACGTGAAAGGTGTAAGGGAATTTGATGTAGGGGCAAAAGAACGGGGGCGCATATGGGAATCTATGAGGAACTGGGAATTCAGGATGGCATGTCGGATGCGGAGCTTGCTACCCATCTGTCTGCGCAGCGGACATTTTGGGAGAGCAAAGCGGCCGGCTACAATTCACAGGTGAAAAAGACGGCGCAGCAGCGGCTTCGTCAGCTGGATGATCTGTCGCATGCAGAGGCAAGGCTGGGGAACTTCCCGTACCCGGCACTTGTCATGAAGACGTTGTGCGCAATTATGGAGCACGGGTACTCCGATTACTACGGCTTTGAAGAAGGGCTGGTGCGCAGCTGCAGCCAGTTTTCGTTCCGGGGAGAGTTCCGAAGCGCCATGGCGGTGCTGCGTCAGCTAGAGGAGCCTGCGTTGGTGCAGGAGTGGAAAGATGCGCTGGAAGGAATGGGTGCAGAGTTTTCCATGCCAAGAGAAAGGAATGCTGCGCCGGCAGAGAGGACCGAAGAGGGGGAAGGTCTTATTGATAATCAAACGAAAGAAAATCCCGTTAGGAAGCGTCCGCCCAGCAGTAAGAAGAGACCAAGCGGTAAAACGAGTGCTGCCGACATTGCAAGGGAGATCGGGCTGCGGATCCGCCGGGCATTTCGCCGTTTGAGGAAACGGCTCCGTAGAAATGTGGCGAAGCTCTCCGGGGGCAAAATCCCGGTTCGTCTCATTGGCATAGCTGCAGGGATCCTTGCGGCGATCATCGTGGTCATCGTACTGGCAGTGAACATCTCCTCCTCCCGGAAGGCCGCTGCGGAGCAAAAGGCCCAGGAAGAAGCAGCAGCTGCGGCATCCGAGGAGGCGGCCGCACAAGAGGCGGCGGCGAAGGCAGCGCAGGATGCGATCCTTGCCGCCCTGCAGGGAATGGATAATTATCAGTTGACCACGGATACGTCGTATACAGCCGGACTTACAAAGGTGATACCGGCAGACTGCACCGCGTCCTCGGTACTGGTGGGGAGCTCCGGCAAGACCTACGGAACGGAATATCTCTTCGATGAAGATTTGGAAACCTCCTGGCAGGAAGGGGAAGAAGGCGATGGTCTTGGTGTTACGCTGACAGCAAGCTTCTCGGAACAGACGAACGTAAAGGCCATTGCGTTCTGGAACGGCAACGAGACGTCACAGGAGCGATACGAGGCCAATAACCGTATCCAGGGCATTACCGTAACGGTTGACTGTGATGGTCAAACGCGTTCGGCGGATTATGCGCTGGAGGATGCGATGGGTGAACAGATCCTTATTTTTGATACGGCGATTCCGGCAGATTCGCTTGTCATTCGGATCAACAGCGTGTATAACGGAACAGTATATCAGGACACCGTATTGTCGGAGATGGCGTTCTTCCAGTGATAGGAGTGTGGGGAGAGAGGTGCTGTTTCCACGAAATCCGGTGGAGGAGTAAGTGGAACCGATAGTAAGAAGAGTGGAGCATGAGTCGATTTTTTAAGAAAGAGTGCGCGGAGCACCCCTACCGTTTTATCATTGGATTTTTTGTGATTTTCATCAGCTGGTTTGCCTTTCTGGAATGGCTGAACCTGCCGATTGTCTGGCACATCCATTGCCGCCTGGATCAGTACATTCCCTTTGTCAAGTATGCGGTGATCCCGTATTGCATCTGGTTTTTGTGGATGGCACAGACGATGTTTCACATGGTCCTGCGGGAGGATGCGCAGACCAGATGGCGCACACTTGCGCCCCTCTTTTCGGGGCTTCTTCTGATCCTTTTGTTCTGCATGTTAGTGCCGAACGGCATTTCGCTGCGGCCGGAGGAGATTGAGGGAAACGATTTGTGTGCCATTGCGGTGCGCATCATCGAGGGAACGGACAATCCCAACAACGTATGTCCCAGCATGCATGTGTATTCGACAATTTTCCTGGATTTTGCGGTGCACAGAGCCAAGGGGTACCGGCACCGGTTTGTCCGGCCTCTGGCGAGAGTGATGGATGTCATGATCTGTTGTTCCACCATGCTGCTCAAGCAACACAGCGTCATTGATGTAACCTGTGCGCTGGCCTTTGCGATTGTGATGGATCTTACGGCAGAATTTCTGATGAGCAGAAGCGCGGCTCGCGAGGTAGCACGGCAGAGAGGATGATGCCTCTGCAAAATAAACACATTGGTTTTGGATATGACCGTCAACCTTTACGGGTGGGCGGTTTTTTTCATAATAGGGAAACGCTTTCATCAGCGTTTCGCTAAACAGATGAGAAAGTTGTGTGAAAAATTCATAAAAAAAACGGTTTTTGCGAAATGCTGTGGTAATGTTGTACATACCCGACCGGGATTTGTGGCCGGGCAGATCAATACAGGGGATGTACAAGAAAAATGGAAGAAACAAACAGTATATATGGAGATCAGCTCCCGAAGCTGGAGGAAGTGCGGGAACAGCTGGTGGAGGAAATTCAGCGGGTGCGCGAGAAGATGAGCAGCGAGCAGGGGATGGATCCTGTGGAGCACTGCCTTTCCCGCATTAAAAGCGAAGAGAGTATGCGGGAAAAGTGTCGCAGAAAGGGCTTTCCGGAGACAACCGAGTCCGCACTGGAGAAGATTCATGATGCAATTGGTGTTCGGGTTGTCTGCTCCTTTTTAAGCGATGTCTATGTGATTCGGGACTATTTGGCGGCCCTTCCGAATGTCGAAGTTCTGGAGGAAAAGGATTATATTCGGCACGCCAAGCCTAACGGCTATCGCAGCTATCACATGATTTTAAAGGTTGGCGGCAAATATCACGCGGAAATTCAGCTGCGGACCATTTCGCAGGACACGTGGGCGGCACTGGAGCATCAGCTGCACTATAAAAAGCAGCCGGGCGGAAACGATGCGCTGATTGGCACAGAGCTCAAGCGCTGTGCGGATGAGCTGGCATCGACCGATGTATCGATGCAGACGATACGTGAGAATATCGCTACACTAGTTATTTAAAAATCGATGTACTAGCGTGATGAAAGGAACGAAATGAAACTTCTTTTGGCGGAGGATACCCCGGATTTGAACCGGGTTCTAACAGCGGCATTGACTCATGAAGGGTACGATGTGGACAGTGCTTTTGATGGTGAAGAGGCACTGCAGTATGCGAAAGATAATGGATATGACGCCATGATTCTGGATATCATGATGCCCAAAAAAAACGGCCTGGAGGTTCTGCAGGAGCTGCGTGGGAGCAATATCGTCACACCGGTGCTGCTACTGACGGCAAAGGCGGAGGTGGACGACCGCGTGGCGGGGTTGGATGCCGGCGCCGACGATTACCTGACAAAGCCTTTTGCGATGAAGGAGCTTCTGGCCAGAGTCCGGGCAATGACGAGGCGCAAATCGGATTATGCGGCACAAAAGATGCAGTATGGCGATTTTGCATTGAATGACGAGAACTTTGAACTCTCCTGTGAGAATTCCGTGCGGCTGTCTGTGAAGGAATTCGAGCTTTTGCAGATGCTTGTGGTGAATCAGGGGCATGAGATCTCCACCAGGTACCTTCTGGAACACGTCTGGGAGGGCGCAGAGGATGCAGGGAGCGATACGGTATGGCTGTACATATCCTATCTGCGGGGAAAGCTCGCCTCCATTGCGTCCAGTGTCCAAATTCTAGGAGAAAGGGGCGGAAGTTTCCGGCTGCAGTATGAGTGAAGAGGCAATTCGTAAGCTGAAACTGAAATTCATCGTCTACGCAATGCTGAGTCTGAGCATTGTGATGCTTCTCATGGGCGGGATGATCTATGTGACGAATCTCTTGGTCTGCCGCAATGAAATCCGGGAGACCATGCAGTACATCATCCGGCATGAGGGGAATATTCAGGATGCAGTTATTCTTTACGATACGCAGACCGAAGAAGAGGAACCGGAAACCTCAGATTCGGGACAACATACCGGGCTGAAGGAGCGGCTTGACAAGATGAACCAGTCCTTCCGCGAGAAACCGTATGACATTCACGAATTTCTGGGAGATGTCTTTGGCACCGGAAACGGAGACAATGTGCTGGCATCGGAGGATGACTCCTTTTCCACACGCTTTTTTGCGGTGATCTATGATGCGGATGGATCCGTGAGTCAGGTGAAGGCCAATCACATCTCTTCCTTGACCGCCGAAGACGCGAAAACACTGGGAGATTATGCAAGGAATAAGCTGTTCCGCTTCGGACAGTACGGTAAATATTATTACCAGGTACAGGATCTGGAGGATGGGCGCGGCATCGTTATTTTCCTGGATGCGACCAACCAGATTCACTCCACGGTGCGGCTGTTTTATTCGGCACTGCTACTGATTGCCTTTGGCATTTGTATCGCCTTTTTGTTCGTTCGCATTTTCTCAGGGAAAGCCATTGCACCGGAGATCCGGAATGCAGAGCTCCAGAAGCAGTTCATCACCAATGCCAGCCATGAGCTGAAAACACCGCTTGCAGTGATTCGCGCCAACACGGAGATGCAGGAAATTCTGGGCGGAGAGAATGAGTGGACCCAGTCCACGCTTCGACAGGTGGATCGCCTAAGCGGTCTGATTCAGAATCTGGTCGTCATCACAAGGGCACAGGAGAAAGAGACGGAGGAAAGAATTGCGGTAAATGCGGCAGCACTGATCAGTGATACCGCTAAGACATATCAGCCGGTTGCCGTGCAGGAAGGGAAAACACTGGAAATCGACATGCCGGAGACGCTGACCATGAAGGCCGTGGATTCGGAAATCCGGCAGCTGGCGACCCTTTTGATCGACAATGCCATCAAATATTGCGATCCCAAGGGCAGCATTCGGGTGCAGGCGGGACAAAAGGGACGGGAAACCTGGCTGGTGGTGAGCAATTCCTATAAGGAAGGAAAGGATGTGGATTATTCCCGCTTTTTTGAACGGTTTTACCGGCAGAACGAGGCGCACACCATCGGAGCGGAGAAGGACCAGAAGACCGGGTATGGAATTGGCCTTTCCATTGCAGAAAATCTGGTGAAGAAATACAATGGGACTGTTAAGGCCGACTGGAAGGACGGCGTGATTTATTTTACCTGCACGCTGCGATCATAGAAGAGGCGGCAAGGTGCCGCACAGGAGGGGTTATGGTACAGGAATTGACGACGAAGGTACTGACACTGGATGAGACGAGAAATGTGACGCTGACCTGTTATCTGCAGCCGGTGGGGGGACGCTTTGATTACGTGGAAAAGCGGCCCGCCATCGTGGTTTTGCCGGGCGGAGCGTATCAGTACTGCTCGGATCGGGAAGCGGATCCGGTGGCGTTTGCGTATCTGAAGGCAGGGTACCAGGTGTTTATTCTGCGGTACAGTGTGGCAGAGTTCTGCACCTGGCCGACACCGCTTGCGGATTATGACCAGGCAATGGGCCTTATTCTGGAGCACGCCGATGAGTGGAATCTCTATCCGGACAAGATTGCGGTGATCGGATTTTCTGCCGGCGGTCATCTTGCGGCGGCAGCGGCGACCATGGCCATGCACCGGCCGAATGCGGCAATTCTTGGCTATGCCGTGACCGGAAATGATGTGAAGGGATGCAGCCCGACAGCGCCGGACTGCAATACCATGGTGGATGAAAAGACGCCGCCGTGCTTTATCTTTGCAGCAAGAGACGACGATGTGGTTCCTGTTATGAATTCCGTTCACTTCATGGAGGCACTGGCAAAGGCGGGGATTTCCTTTGAAAGTCACATCTATGCCAGAGGCGGGCACGGATTTTCCACGGCGGAGAAGTGGGTGCAGAATCCGGGGACTGCAATGAGTGAGCGTGTGCCGAACTGGACAACCGACAGCATCGGATGGCTGAAGGAGGTCTTCGGGGAGTACGACGGACAGGGGAGCATGACAGAGCCTCTGGTGCAGGCCCACGTAAATGGCGACTATGACGCGACGCTTTCCGTTAACTGCACCATTGGAAAGCTCTTTGCGGTGCCGGAAGCAAAGGCTGTCCTTGAGCCGCTTGTTGCCAGCATGAAGAGTCAGCAGCTGGGAGAAGATGCCGTAGATCCTGCGGTTATGCAGGAGATGCTGATGCCGGTGAAGCTGGGAGATTTCATGCGCTTTGCAGGCGCTCCGGAGGAGGCTGTGGAAAAGCTGGACAGCATGCTGCGGCAGATCCCGAACCCGGCAAAGAAGTAAGAGGAAATCATGGAAAAAGAAGAACAAATGCAGTGCGGCCTGCAGGAACCGTATGAATTGACGTCAGAGGAGATTGCGGCGAATCTGCAGGCCGTCAGAGGCAATATCAAAGCGGCTTGCCAAAGAGTCGGACGAGATCCGGAAAAAGTGCAGCTGTGCGCGGTCAGTAAGCGCAAGCCGGTGCAGGATCTGCAGGCTGCGATGCAGGCGGGACAGGAGCTGTTCGGGGAGAACTACGTACAGGAGCTTAGGGATAAATATGAGGTACTGGGAGATGCGTGCACCTTCCATATGATTGGGCACCTGCAGCGTAACAAGGTGAAGTATCTCATGGGCAAGGTGTCTCTCATTCATTCCGTGGACAGTCTGGAGCTGGCAAGGCAGATCGACAAGGAGGCCGCCAAATGCGGCCTAGTGATGGATGTTCTTCTGGAAGTCAATGTGGCCGGTGAGGAGAGCAAGTGGGGCTTTGCGCCGGAGGAGACCATGGAGGCCGCCAAGGCGGTGGGAAGTCTTCCTCATGTGCGCGTCCGCGGACTCATGACATCCGCACCGTTTACACTGGACGCGGAGTCAAACCGGGGCTATTTTCGCAGGATGAAAGAGCTGCAGGAAACGCTGTCATCCTCCGGCTATGACGGTGTTCTTGCCGATACGCTTTCCATGGGAATGACGGGAGATTATGTCGTAGCCGTGGAAGAGGGATCCACGCTGGTGCGTGTCGGAACCGGGATCTTCGGGCAGAGAGATTACGGATCACGGAAGTGACGCAAGCTCGGAAAGAAAGAGCTCGTAATAGTCATCTTCTCCGTCCAGAAGCGGTGAATTCTCACCGCCGCCGTTGGTGCTGCGACGCATGGCGGCGTAATATTCCTCCCCGGCCATGACAAGGTCCATTTCATAAATCGCTACGCCGTACTGACGGCTCAGCCGGCAAAAAGCCTGGATGGGGGCGTCGCTGTTTCTGGTGGCCAGAAGCGCCTCTTTTATGGAAGGATCGGAGGCGGCAAGCCGCTTTAACTGCTGCAGAGCTTCTTCAAGATTCATAAGTGACCTCCTTATTTGCGTTAAGAGTAGTATATCAAATCTGGTTTTTCTGCTGATACTTTTTTCATAGGGAAATGAGTAACGAATAGAAGAAAGAGAGAATACCTATGCACATTCCTGATAATTATTTGAGTCCGCAGACCTGTGCGGTTATGACAGCGGTGATGGTGCCGGTATGGGCCATTTCCGTTCGAAAGCTTCGTTCCCATTTGGGAGGGGAGCTCGGAAAGGAAACAAAAGGGAATCTCCTTTCCGAGAGGGAAGACGCAGGAAAGATGGCACGCAGAAGGCTCACCATGCTGGGAGCTGCGGCGGCATTTTCGTTTCTGGGTATGATGTTTAACATTCCGCTGCCGGGAGGGACCACGGGACATGCGGTCGGAGGAACGCTGACCGCCATTCTGGCAGGCCCTTACGGGGCATGCATTTCTGTTTCGGTGGCGCTTTTGCTGCAGGCGCTTTTGTTCGGTGACGGCGGCATTCTCGCCTTTGGTGCCAACTGCTTCAACATGGCTTTTGTCATGCCGTTTGTGGGGTATGGCTTATATCTTCTGATCGCCGGCAGAGGCGGGAAAACGAAGGCGGATGGGAAAACGGCGGGGGCTGTGTCCTCAAGGGAGCTTTTGGGCGTCGCACTTGGGTCATATGCCGGCATCAATGCAGCGGCGCTTTGTGCTGCTATCGAATTCGGAATCCAGCCGCTCCTGTTTAAGGATGCGTCCGGAATGGCACGGTTCTGTCCGTATCCACTGTCGATATCCATTCCGGCAATGATGGCCGGTCACCTGACTATTTTTGGTCTGGCAGAGGTGGTGTATACCGGAGTGATATTTACCTTCCTTGCAAAGACGGCACCGGAACTATTGACCGGACGAGTCAGCACCGGACACTCCAGTGTCACAGCCGGCGAAGAATCCGCTGAAATCAAGGAAGATGCGAACGGATCCGGGAAAGGAAAAGGACGCCTCGGAAATAAAGCAGTACCGGTCCTTCTGGGACTTCTTATGGTGCTGACACCGCTGGGACTTTTGGCGGAGGGCACCGCCTGGGGCGAATGGGGAACGGATGAAATTGCTGCGACGGGAGCTGGTTATACTCCCTCCGGCATGACAAACGGCTTCTCCTTTGAGGCATTGCTGCCGGATTATTCCCTGGGAAATGCACCGGCAGCGGTGGGCTATGTGCTGTCTGCACTTTTAGGAACCGCAATCCTTCTGATCGTGTTCCGTCTTCTTACCGTGAAGAACAAAAAGAGCAGATCTGCTTGCGGAGTCGGTCGGAAAGAGCTATGAACATACAGCTGATGAAGCTCCTGGTCACCCTGCTTCGGAGGGATGGGCGAGTGAATGGCGGCAACAGGGAAATCGGGACGAAATGCGGAGCGGCGCTTATGCTGCTGGCCTTTTTGACCATCCTTTTGTGTTCCGTCTCCGTGAACGGAATATTTGCTTTGTCCATAGCCGTACTGCTTCTCTTGCGGCTGGGATTTCTGGAAGGGGAGATCATCGCAGAGGTTTTAAAAACAACACTGCTTGCCGCCGGAGCGGCAGCAGTGTTTATGCTACCTTCCGTTTTTCTCGGGAATCCAGGCTCCTTTGGCGCGGTGACGGGAAAGGTGTTTGTGTCGGTTCTGGCGTTGTCGATGCTGCGGGAAGCGGTCTCCTGGAAGGATATGACAGCGGCGCTGTCCTCTTTTCATGTGCCACCGCTCTTTATTCTGACGCTGGACATGACGGTTCGTTTTCTGGTGCTGCTGGGACGGTTTTCCAATGCCATGCTGGAGGCAGTCTCTTTGCGGCGTGTGGGGAAACGAAGTTGGAAAAATGCGGGAACCGGCGGGATTCTGGGGAATACCTTTGTTAAGTCGCAGCAGCTGGCACAGCAGACCCAGGAAGCGATGGCATGCCGGTGCTGGAGCATGGACGCGCAGTCGCAAAAGCCGCACAGGCAGGAGAGTCTGGCCGGGAGGGCGCGACGGAATGCGCCGGTCATTGCAGCGGCTGCGGCGGAGATTGGCTGGTTTGCACTGACCCAGTACTGGATCCTGTAAAGACATCATAGATATCGGAGTTAATAAATGATCGAGCTGAGGAATGTTTCTTTTCAGTACGAAGGAAGTGAGGAAAAAGCGCTGGATGATATCAGCGTTTTTTTTGAATCTGGAAAATGTACATGTATTACCGGCCCGAACGGGTGCGGGAAGTCCACCTTGTTTCGGATTCTTCTGGGACTGGAGACGCCGACAAGGGGGCAGTATTTTCTGGACGGAGAGGAGATTACGCAAAGGAAGCTGGCAGATCCGGCCTTTTCCATGAAATTCCACCGGAAAATCGGCTTTGTATTTCAAAACAGTGAGGTACAGCTGTTTTCGTCCAGCGTGGAGGAGGAAATTGCCTTTGGACTCCGGCAGCTGGGACTGCAGGAGGATGTGCTGCAGCAGAAAACGGAGGAATATCTGGAACGGTTTGGGCTCACAAAGCTTCGCCGGCGGGCACCCTGGGGAATCAGCGGCGGAGAAAAAAAGCGAACAGCCCTGGCGGCGGTGTTCGCCATGGAGCCAAAGGTGCTGGTGATTGATGAGCCCATCAGCGGACTGGATGAGGATGCACAGAGCTGGGTGATGACGTTTCTCAAGGAGAGTCGGACGCCGGAGCGGACCATCATCATCGGAACCCATGACAAGCGACTGGTCATGGGGCTTGCCGATGCGCAGGTGCGGATGGATAAGTTCCATAGGATTGTGGAGTGAGAAGCCCCGTAACAGTTCATTCGCCAGCCAGCGATGAATACTGACGAGAAAGTGAACTGTAATCAGATGGAGCTGATCGTCAGGAAATGGGCAGTGCGATTTTGTGACGAGCAGACGGATTCT
>CAVKRN010000053.1:0-17124 GCA_963658695.1 bacterium | reverse complement strand
GATTATGGGAGATTTGCTGCAGCAGTGCTATAATATTACGGATACACTGATTGTCGGACAGTTTCTGGGAAGAGATGCACTTGCAGCGGTGGGGTCCTCCTTCACATTGATGACATTTCTGACATCGATCATTCTAGGGCTGTGCATGGGGAGTGGGGCGTTGTTTTCCGTGTGCTTCGGGCGACGTGACGAAATCGCCTTGCGGGAGAATCTGTGCGCCAGTTTCTTTTTTATTGCAGCAGCAACGGCGATTTTGAATGTACTTGCCTATGTCCTTCTGGACTGGCTCCGCGTGTTTCTTCGCGTTGCGGATGATGCGGTGTGGGCGGATATGCGCTCGTACCTGTTTGTTATTTTTATGGGAATTCCTGCCGTATTTCTCTACAATTACTTTTCATCCTATGTAAGAGCAATTGGGAATTCCGTTCTGCCGCTGGTGTTTCTGGCAGTTTCTTCTGCGTTGAATATTGTTCTGGATTTGTGGCTCATTCTTGGTTTGCAGCGAGGCGTTGCCGGTGCAGCGGAGGCAACCGTGATTGCGCAGTACGTATCCGGCATCGGCATTGCGATCTGCTCGTGGATTCTCTCGCCTCAGGTGCGGTCCATTGCAAACCTTCGGGGCTTGCGATGGCACCGCGTGCGTGAGATTGTTTCCTTTTCGGTGCTGACCTGCGTGCAGCAGTCGGTGATGAACCTTGGCATTTTGATGGTACAGGGACTGGTCAACAGCTTTGGGACGGTTGTTATGGCTGCCTTTGCTGCAGCGGTTAAGATTGATGCCTTTGCCTATATGCCGGTGCAGGACTTTGGCAACGCATTTTCTACTTTTATTGCGCAGAATTACGGTGCGAAAGAGGATGGACGGATCCGGTCCGGAATCCGATGCGCGGCCGGGGTGACTACTTTATTTTCCATGACGCTGTCGCTTGTGGTGTGTGTCTTTGCCGGACCGCTGATGCTGCTGTTCGTCGATGCAGGGGAAACGGAGATCGTTCGGGAAGGTGTGCGGTATCTGCACATTGAGGGAGCGTTCTACTGCGGGATCGGCTGGCTGTTCCTGTTATATGGTTTGTACCGAGCGCTGGGAAAGCCGGGGATGAGCGTGGTTCTTACAGTGATTTCGTTGGGTACACGTGTGGCACTGGCGTATCTTTTGTCTGCAATACCGGCTGTCGGTGTAACCGGCATCTGGTGGGCCGTTCCGATTGGTTGGGCGCTGGCGGACATTGTGGGAGTGATTTATTTCAGAAAAGTACAAGGAGGTTTAATATGATCAATGAACGGAATGGACGTGGGAGAGTTTACAAAATTATATCGATTACAGCAGTCGTATCCATTTTTCTTGCCGTTTGCGGCGGCGCGGCACAGGCAGATGCGGCATCTACGGGAAGCGCTGCAATAGCTGCTCCGGCTGCTGTGAATGCGGATGCTGCTGGGACGGTATCCGGAGCGTACCTTTCTGCCGATGACCTTACCCTGGAGCAGAAGGTGGGACAACTTTTCATACTGCGACCGGACACGTTGGATGACGAAAAGACGGCGGCGCAGTCGAGCGGCCAATCGGTAAAGGGCACTACCGCCATCAGTGATACGCTTCGCGCCAACATAAAGAAGTACCATGTCGGCGGCTTTTGCCAGTTCAGCCAGAATATTGTCAGTCCGGAGCAGATCACGCAGTTTAACAAGGACCTTCAGGCAGCCTCGGATATTCCCTTGTTCCTTGCAGTGGATGAAGAAGGCGGTAGAGTTGCGCGGCTGGCGAATACGGAGACATTTCATTTGCCTAAATACGAAAGTGCGGCAGCCGTCGGCGCGCAGGGCATTGCAGCAGCCTATACCATGGGGAATACCATCGGGGCCTACGTGAGAAGCTATGGTTTTTCGATTGATTTTGCACCGGACGCAGATGTGAACACCAATCCGAACAATCCCATCATAGGCACCCGGGCATTTTCATCAAATGGTGTTGAAGCGGCAGCGCTGGCAACAGCGGCAGGGAAGGGAATCGCCGATGCCGGAGTGATCCCGACCTTCAAGCATTTCCCGGGACACGGAGATACGGCGCAGGACAGTCACACCGGAATGGCTTTCAGTTACCGTACGCTGGAGCAGATCCAAACATGTGAGCTGCTGCCCTTTGCGGCGGCAAGTACAGTGACACCGCATGCCGTTATGGTGTCGCACATCTCGATGCCGAACATTACAGGCGACAATACGCCGGCCACGCTTTCCAAACAGATCGTTTCGTTGATTCCGGATGCAGACCGCACGCTGATCATTACAGACGCTATGGAAATGTCAGCGATCAGCAGCGTCTACTCCTCTGGTGAGGCCGCTGTTGGAGCCATCCTTGCGGGCTGTGATGTGGTTCTCATGCCGGCCGATTTTGAAGAGGCATACAACGCAGTCCTTACCGCCTGCCAGAACGGAACCATCAGCGCAGCACGGCTTGATCAGAGCGTTACTAAAATCTTAGAGTTCAAGAGGATTATCACTGGATAAGGCTTTGATTAATCGATTGCCCCAGCTGAATCATTGCTTTTGCACGGCGTACTTGCAGTGTGTCTTTGGGCAAAAAAGCCCCGTACCTCGGCGGCCTGATACAAGGATCCGAAGCAGACAACGGCCTGCCGGAATTCATTGCAAATCGGATTCGGTGACGCCGTGTTGTCCATAACGAAATCATCTGTCCTGCAGTTGGCAGTATTCTCTGCTGGCAGGCAGGAGAGTGCACGTGAAAGAGCTTTTGTCACATTTGGTGCGGTTTCAACGGGGCCCGAGAAGTATCGCTTAATCTCCGCAGCGAGCGCATCTGCGTGTAGTCCACGATCACTGCCGGAATCCGGAACCTCGGCAATAAAGCGGTTGGCAAGGGGGGCGGCCAGCCGCAGCATTTCATGATAGTTTTTGTCCGCCATGACACCGATCACAAAGGTGAACGTATAGCCGGGAAGCTGCGACCGGAGCGCATGGACCAGCGCTTCCACGCCGTTGGGGTTGTGAGCGCCATCCAGGATGCAGAGCGGGCGCGTGCTGATCACCTCGAAGCGCCCGGGCCAGACAACCTGTTTTAATCCGCGGCGAATCGCCTCTTCTGATATGTCATATCCCTTCTCCCGAAGGACGTCCATTGCCTCCAGCACGCAGCAGGCGTTTCGGCACTGGTAGTCTCCAAGGAGAGCCAATCCCACATGTTTTCTTTCTTTATACGTGAAATACTGCAAAAGTCTTGGCATGTCAGATGCATTTTCGGCATGTACAGGGACCGTCTCCGGGCTGCAGTTGCAGGAAGAATCGCAGGCGGAAGCTGCTGCAAGATTTGACGCAAGGCCCGTTGTAAGATTCGATGCAAGGTCAGCGGTATAATCCGATGTAAGGTTTGTTGCATTCCGGAAAGCCGGTTCCTCTGTCAGCTGCGATGGATCCACAACATGAAGGCTGGCCTTATGCGTTTCAGACAGCGTTCGAATCACCGCCTCTGCGGCCGGCTCCTGCGGATACAGCACGACATGACTGCCATCCTTGATAATGCCGCCCTTTTCAAGGGCAATCTTTTCGATGGTATCCCCGAGAATTTCGGTATGTTCCAGACCGATGCTCATGATCATGGCGCAGTCCGGCACAGGGATGGCGTTGGTGGCATCCAGGCGGCCTCCGAGTCCAACCTCCAGGACTACAACATCGCAGTGCTGCATTTTAAAATACAAAAAGCCAAGGGCAGTTAGGATTTCGAATTTGGTAGGCTTGTCCGTCATGGCCATGATGTGCGGCTTTAGGAGATCCAGCATGGCAGAAAGATCTTCGTCGGAAATGTCCTGACCATCAACGGACCAGCGCTCGTTGATCCGAAGAAGATGAGGAGAAATATAGAGCCCGGTGCGATAGCCTGCCTCGGTGAGGATGCGGCTCGTCATGGCAGAGGCAGAACCCTTGCCGTTGGTGCCGGCAATATGGATAAAGTGCAGCGTCTTTTCGGGATGCCCCAGGCGAGAGAGCAACTCCTGCATGCGGGGCGGATTTGGACTGCTGGTTTTCCAGTCTGCGGAAAGCTGCGAAAAGGTCTCGTCCCAGGTCATTATGCAAGCACCTTTCTAAGATCGGCACGTTTCAAAACGCCGGACAACGCACAGAGAATGATGATCTGGACCGGTGCAATGATGATCACCTGCAGTATGCGGACCTGAAGCAGTGCCACGAAGGAAGAGCCGTAGAGAATCGAGATCCAGAGCGTATTCATGCAAAGGCTCATGACCAGCTGATTCAAGGCCACAGACATCAGAATCCGCGGCAGATGAAGCTTATTGTGCAGGAAAAAGCCAAAGCTAAGCCCTGTGCAGGCGGCGGTCAGCGTGAACCCCGGAAAGTAGATGCCGGTGGGGAAGAGGATGGCGCCGAGAAAGTCGCTGATGGCGGCAACCAGAGCAGCCGGGACCGGTCCGAAAAAGATGCCGGCCAGCGCCACAGGAATAAATCCGAGTCCGATCCGAACGTTCCAGGCATTGAAGGAGCAGAATCTTGCGAGAATGATCTGCAGTGCGACAAGAACGGAAAGGAGCACAAGTGAACGGGTGCGATGCTGTGATTTGAACATAAAAAAGCCTCCTTTACAGTCCCTGACTACAAAGAAGGTTTGGCCCATCTATGCAGCGGGATGCGAAATTTAAACCGTGGGATAAACCGCTTTGTCCCTGGGGCAACTCCCCGTCCTCAGGGCACTAAACGCTTAAATTTCTACTCTGCACGATGTATAGCAAGTCACAAAAAAGAGGCACGCGCCTTTTGCGACAGCTGTACATGTAATTTACTCGAGAATCGTATACCTTTTCCTAGCACGTGTAAAGAGGCGAAGATATCATTCACGCGCCCGCCAGCGACACGCCATCAGAACTCCGAAATATCCAACGACCCGGCGGAGGCAGAATCCTTGATCTCGCGAATCTGCGCGCGGTAGGAATAGGAATCACTCACACGAATGGTTACCGTATCGCCCACATGGTGGTGAAGAAGTGCCCTTCCGATCGGCGATTCAATGCTGACAATGTTGTGAAGAGAATCGGCGCGAATGGGCGTAACCAGTGTGTAGGTTTCCTCCTCGTCGTCCTCGGGAATGTATACCCGGATTTCCTTATCGACGCCGACCTCATCCTCCGGTGCATCCTCTACAATCTCTGCAGTGCGCAGCATCCGCTCCAGATACCGGATGCGGCTGTTGTTGTGTCCGTTTTCACGCTTGGCAGCATAGTATTCGAAATTCTCGGAGCGATCGCCCTGCGCCGCTGCTTCCGCTACCGCAGCGGTCAGCTTCGGACGCAGCTCCACACGCCGCATTTCGATTTCTGCCTCAATTTTCTCTACGTCACCCTTTGTCAATCGATGTCCCATGTACTGATCTTCCTTAAACAGATAGTATTATCGCTGTGTCATACAACTCCAACTAGAATAGCACAAATTAGGAATCTTGTACGGTAACGAATATTGTGAAGTAAACATGAAACTTCTGTGAACTGGTTTTTTCTTGGCAAACAGAGTGCTAAGATTTCAAAGACAGCGTTTAGACAGCTGCAGGAATGCGTGATATACCGAACGAAGAATGCAGCACCGAAGACAGGAAAGGAGTTCGGCAGCACATGGGTGAGAATGAATACCTGGACGAGAATGATCCGGTAGAAACAGAAGATGCCGCGGAGGGCACCGCTGTGCCGGTCGTTCCGACAGGACGGGGCATTGCACAGGGAAGAGACGAGGATACGGATGACGATTACGATCCGTACGAGGAAGAGCGGCGAAGAGAACTGGAGGAAAAGACCAGGAAAAAGCGGCGCAAGCGCACCAGAAGCATTGTGATTAAGCTGGTGATTTTTGCACTGGTGGTGGTCGCGGTGATATTTTTCCTGATTCGCCGTGCGAAAAAGGCCACTGCCGTTGAGTATCAGTCGGATACGGCGGCGCTTCGTGATATCTCGACCAGTAACTCCTATACAGGAACGATTGCGGCCGTGGACAGCCAGTCGGTTATGTCTGCCGTTTCCGGCGTGAAAGTGACGGAAGTGCTGGTGGAAGAGGGCGACGTGGTGCAGGAGGGTGATGTTATCGCGCGTCTGGATACCTCCAAGGTGGATGAGCAGATCAGTGAGAAGGAAGCGACTATGAGCGCCTCCGCAACCTCCAGTGCTCTTAGCATCCAGTCTGCACAGGCTAAATACGACAATCTCAAGCAGAATCTGGAGGATGGTCTGGACAAGTCCACCCAGAGTGCCCTGTCCCAGATTGACTCTGCTATGCAGCAGCTGGTTTCTGCACAGGAGTCCTACAATGAAGAGGTTAACCTGAACAATTCCCAGCTGAGTCAGACCATTTTAAGTGCGATTCAGCAGATGGAGAATGCCTACAACAACGTGCAGAGCGCAGCTCTTCGTACGCAGCAATCGGTAGACAGCAAGTCGCACTCTCAGAAGGTGGCCAGCGACGCCGGGAAGACCTATGATTCCTTCTCAGACGATCAGCAGATTGCATCCAATGAGCTGAGCGAGGAGCAGGCAAGAGACAGCTACGAGCAGGCCAAAACGAACTATGAGCAGGCCAAGATCAGCGAGGAGAATCAGCTGACCAAGCTCTATGATGCGGTGATTACCGCGCAGAATAATTACCTCAATGCCATCGATTCCTACAATGCGACGGTTCGCTCCACCCAGCAGACGCTGGAGGAGTATCAGACCAGCATCCAGCAGGCACAGGCACAGGCGGATAACACAACAAGCCAGTTGCAGCTGGATGATTTGAAGAGCTCTCTTTCGGATTATGTGATTACTGCGCCGATGGGAGGCACCGTTACCAGTTTGAACATCAAGGCTGGTGATATTACGGCAATGTCCGCGACATCGACACTGGCAACGATTACCAGCTATGACACCATGAAGGTAACGCTTTCGGTCAGCGAGTATGATGTGTCGAATTTTGCAAAGGGCGATACGGTTACGGTCACGGTGGATGCCGTCAACAAGGATTTTGACGGAACGGTAAGCTCCGTTTCGGCCGTCGGATCTTCCAGCAACGGTATTGCTTATTTCTCGGTGGAGGTGCAGTTTACACCGGATTCCTCCGTCATGGTTGGTATGACCGCGGATGTGAAGCAGCTTACCAGCGAAGCTAAAAATGTGGTCTCTGTCCTTAGCGATGCGGTTGCCACCGGTCCGGACGGATCCTCCTATGTTCTGGTGGAGGGAACGGATGAGAAGGGCAAGGCGTCCTATGTGCAGCAGACCGTTACGCTCGGAACCACTAACGGCACCTACACGGAGGTCACAAGCGGCCTAAGTGCCGGTGATGTTGTTTATTACGTTGTGAATACACCGGCTTCCTCGGATGCGTCCGCATTTGCCTTTGAGATGGACGACAGCGCCATGGATATGGGCGGCGGCCCCGGCGGCGGAGGCGGAGCACCTGGTGGCGGCGGAGCACCCGGCGGCGGAGGTGGTCAGTAATGGGTCGCGTGATTCTGCAGATGAAGAACATCTGTAAGGACTATGTCATGGGAACGGAGACGGTGCGTGTCCTGAAGAACATTGACCTCACTGTAGAGGAGGGGGAATATCTGGCCGTTCTTGGCCCCTCCGGCTCCGGCAAATCAACGCTGATGAATATCATCGGCTGTCTGGATGTGCCCACCAGCGGCGATTACTGGCTCAACGGCGAGCACATCGCGGACATGGACGAAGCAACGCTTTCTCACGTCAGAGGCAGTGAGATCGGATTCATTTTTCAGTCGTATCATTTGCTGCAGAAACAGACGGCGGCAGAGAATGTGGAGCTTCCGCTGATTTATGCGAACATGTCCGGCAGGGAGCGGCGAAAGCGCGTGGCGGAGGTGATGAATCTGGTGGGGCTGACGGATAAGATGGAGAACTACCCGAACCAGCTTTCCGGTGGTCAGCAGCAGCGGGTCGCCATTGCGCGGGCGGTCTCCAACCATCCCTCCATATTGCTGGCGGATGAGCCCACGGGCGCTTTGGACCAGAGAACCGGCGCGCAGGTCATTGCGTTGTTTAAGGAGTTGAACGATGCCGGCAATACCATCATCATGATTACTCATGATGCGCACATTGCATCCCATGCAAAGCGGATCGTGAAGATTCTGGACGGCAGGATCAGTGAAGGAGAGCTGGCCGATGCGTAGTATTATGATTATCCGGCAGAGTATGAAAATGGCTCTGCAGAACATTATCGGAAACAAAATGCGCTCGTTTCTGACCATGCTGGGTATTGTCATTGGTGTTGCTTCCGTCATTGGTTTGATTACACTGGTGCAGAGCGCGACCGGATCCATCATGGGAGAGTTTGAGTCGCTGGGCGCAGGGACGCTTACGATATCGGCCCAGGGCACGCTGAATCACCATGGATTGAGCGAGAGCGATCTGGAGACTATCCGGAATCTGGACGGCGTAGATGCCGTTGCTCCGTCGGCCTCATTGACAACGTCCGCGGTCTACAACAATAACGTTGTAAAGAATATAACGGTGGACGGAGAGGACGCGGTGTATTTCCAGCACAACTCGGAAACGCTCCAGTCCGGCCGCATTTTTAACACGGCGGAGGCCAGCGGAGAAATCAATGTCGCCATTGTGGACACCGATTTTGTGGACAATGTTCTGGATGGAAACGCAGCAATAGGAACGGAATTTATTCTGAACGGCTACCATTACAAGGTGATCGGCGTGAAGGCTCAGGACACCAATGTCTCCAGCTTTTTTTCGGGCAGCAGCTCGAAGGGAACGGTTATTGTTCCGTATAAAAACGCGCTGAAAATGTCCTCCTTGAAAAATGTGACCAGCGTGAGCGTCTATTATACGGAGGACAATATCACGTCCACCCAGCTTCAGACGGTGCTGAAGCGAACGCTGAATGAAATTTTCGGTACGGACGAGGACAATGCAGATCAGGCCTACAGCATCATCAGCATGGATTCTTTGATGGAGACCATGAGCACCATTCAGACCATGCTCTCGACAATGCTGGGAGGAATTGCCTCCATTGCACTGATCGTCGGAGGAATCGGAATCATGAACATGATGCTGGTATCGGTCTCCGAGCGGACTAAGGAAATAGGTCTTCGCAAGGCACTGGGAGCGGAACCGGTACGGATTCAGATGCAGTTTCTGATTGAGTCCATTACTTTGTCCTTGATGGGCGGGTTTATCGGCATTGTTCTTGGTATTTTAATTGCAGTTGCGGGAACGAAGCTTTTGGGCACCACCTTTCAGCTTTCTTACAGCGCCATTGCGCTGGGAGCCGGTTTTTCCGCGGCCGTTGGTATTATTTTTGGTTGGATGCCGGCCAGAAGAGCAAGCCGGCTCAATCCCATCGATGCACTTCGAAGCGAGTAGAGCGTTTGTGCTGCTCAGCCGCATCGATGTTTTTCGAAAGAAAATTGAGATACGGGTGCTAAGCGGTTACATTATAGTTTTCCTGCCGGGCAATGGGACGGAGAATGTCCATTGATTGGACAATTCTGTCAGGACCCGTTGCCGGCTGGCGAAATCGGCATTCCATATTGGAGGGATCTTTAATGATTAAACACACAGAGAAAAAGCATTCTGTAAAGACACGAGTAACCGGACTTTTGCTCGGAGCAGCGATTGCGGTTTCTACGATTGTTTCGCCCCTTACGGCCGGGCTTTCGGTGCAGGCAAAAGCAGCCTACGACACCAAGTATTCGCAGTCCATCAGCATGGAAAGTCTACTCCTGCCGGCGCTGACCAATTCGTTTACCGATGCGACCGGTGTGTACCAGCAGCTCAAGCAGGCCCTGCGGTATCAGCGAATCTACCAGGGGAACATCCTGAACATGATCAACAGCGGGGCCAACATTCCTGCGGATTCACTGAAAAAGCTGTACAACGACGGATTAATTTCAGGCTTTCTGTACCATTTCGGAACGAATCAGGCGTTCACAACGGACGACTACAAGGATGTGTTCGATCCGGTCTGGTACTGGGCAGCCAACCCAGATCTGCAGGCGGCATACGGCACCTACGATCCCAATACAATGCTGGTAGATTTTTTGACAACGGGAATGGCGCTGGGGCGCTCTGCCAACCAGACCTTCAATATTTCCTATTTCAAGAGCAATTATCCGTGGCTGCAGCAGTATCTTGGCGATGATAATGCCAACTACTATCTGTTCTATATCCTCTTTGGAAAGGATATGGGCATGACGGCGGATAAGAAGATCAGCAAGTGACACGGCAGAACTGGCGTTGCAGAACAAGGGCAGGTCGAAGAGAATTTCTTCGGACCTGCCCTTTGTGGTGGGGGGCATCCATTGTAACAGTTCACCTATCGCTTGGTTGGCGTCTGTACCGTAACCGATCCGTGACACATGTGATATAATCCACTCTGTTACTGATTGGAGTAGCGCAGCGAAAGGCAGGGAATAAACCAGTGCATGCAAGCCTTTTTAAGAAATCGAGTATAGACCGGGCAGATTCCCCTGAGGAACTGAATGCATACATTCGAGTCGAAAGTCCGGGGGTTTGGATCATTCTTGCCGGTGCGATCGTTTTTCTGATCGGCGTTGTTATCTGGGGGATATTCGGAACGGTTGGAACAACGATGGAGGTGTGTGCATCGGTGAATGGCGATGCAGCCATTTGCTACGTTTCTGCCAAGGACATTTCGGAGCTGAAGGAAGGTATGACGGTTACGATCGGGGATCAGGAGGGCAGGATCCGCAGCATTCCGGATACTCCGCTGGAGATTGATGCTGATTTTGATGATTATGCGCTGTACATTTCCGGCTTTTCCATAGGCGACTATTGTTATGCAGTAGATGTGGATATGAAGGACGTGAAGGATGGTACATACCCGGCGGTCATCACCTTGGAGAGCCTGCATCCTATCTTTTTTATTCTACACTGATGGGATCAGGTGCAGCGGGCTGCACAGAAGTATTTTCGATACCTTCATTCGCCGGGATCCGTCGCTGACCGGAGAATGTGCAGCAACCATTTTCGATACAGTGTAACGAGTGACAAAGCAGGGATAAGCGCATGATTGGTAAGAAAACATATCCATCAAAGCCATTGCAGCACGGCGCGGCAAAGGTTCCGGTTGTGATGCAGCTGGAGGCTCTGGAATGCGGCGCCGCATGCCTTGCTATGATTCTGGCGTATTATGGGAAATGGATTCCGCTGGAACAGGTGCGGGCGGACTGCGGCGTATCGCGGGACGGATCCAAGGCGAAAAATATCGTGCTGGCCGCTCGCCATTACGGACTTTGGGCGCAAGGGTACCGCTATAGTTCAGAGGCGCTGACCAGACAGGGGGAATTCCCCTGCATTATCCATTGGAACTTCAACCATTTTGTGGTTCTGTGCGGATTCAAACGGGGAAAAGCAATCATAAACGATCCGGCAAAAGGAAATTATACCGTGTCGATGGACACCTTTGACCGGTGCTATACGGGGATTTGCATGGCATTTGCTCCGAAAGAGGGGTTTACGCCCTCCGGAAAGCCCAGAAGCGTATTACCCTTTGTGCAAAAAAAGATTTCGGGAGCGGGGGATGCATTTGCTCTTGTCGTAGCAACGACACTGATTACGGCTCTGATCGGTTTGATTACGCCGGGGTTTTCCAATGTCTTTGCGGATCATCTCTTAAACGGTGAGAATCCGGAGTGGTTTATGCCGTTTATTTATGGCGTTTCTGCTATTGCTGTGATTCAGATTCTGGTCACCTGGATCCAGGAAGTTTACTCGTTGAGGGTCAATGGAAAGATCGCCATTGTAGCCAACAGCGAATATATGTGGCATGTTCTTCGTTTGCCGATGGAATTCTTCTCCCAGAGAATGGCTGGTGATGTTGTCGACCGGCGCACGGAGAATGAGAGTATCGCGTCGAGCATCATTGAAACCTTTGCACCGCTCCTTATTCAGTCCATCACAATGCCTTTTTATCTTTTTGTGATGCTGCGATACAGCCCGGTGCTGTCCTTGATCGGGATTACATCGGTTCTGGCGAATGTAGTAGTGAGCCGGTGTGTGTCGCAAAAGCGCGTGGATCTTTCCCGCGTGGTCAGCCGAGATACCGGGAAGCTTGTAGGTTCTACGGTTTCCGGCATTGAAATGGTGGAATCCATTAAGGCGTCCGGTGCGGAAAACGGCTTTTTTGAAAAATGGTCCGGCTATCAGGCCAGCGCCAATGCCGGTGAGGTTCGATTTTCCAGAATGGAAGCGTACATGGGAATCATTCCTTCTGCGATTTCCGTGCTTACCGGTGCAATAGTCCTGATGGGAAGTGTATATCTGTGCCAGCAGGGCAACTGGACTGTTGGTATGATCACGGCATTTTCCGGATTTCTTACGTCTTTTCTGTCTCCGGCGCTTCAGCTGGTTTCGGCATCCCAGTCGCTGATGGAGCTTCGAACGAGCATGGAACGAATTGAGGATGTGATGGAGTATCCGGTGGATCCCTTGTGCCGCACGGACCACTATATGCAGGGACAAAGCTACAGCAAGCTTTCCGGACAGATTGAACTGAAACATGTGACATTTGGATATTCCAGACTGGAAAGGCCGCTGATTGAGGATTTTTCCATGACGCTTACACCGGGGAAGCGAGTGGCTTTTGTCGGGGCGTCCGGAAGCGGCAAATCCACGTTGGCAAAGCTGATCTCCGGCTTGTATCAGCCGTGGTCCGGGGAGATCCTTTTTGACGGAAAGCCCATCGATGCCATTGATCGGAATGTGCTTACCGGTTCGCTTTCGGTGGTGGATCAGGATATTGTTCTGTTCGCGGATACCATCGCCAATAACATCAAAATGTGGGATTCCTCCATCGAGGATTTTGAGATGATTCTTGCTGCCAGAGATGCGAGCATCCATGACACCATTTTGCAGCGAGAAGGCGGGTATCAGTATGAGCTGGTAGAAGGCGGAAAGAATCTCTCCGGCGGTGAACGGCAGCGTCTGGAGATTGCCAGGGTTCTGGCTGGAGATCCTTCCATTATTGTTATGGATGAGGCGACATCCGCACTGGATGCAAAAACAGAATTTGATGTGGTGAAATCCATTCGGGACCGCGGAATCACCTGCGTTGTGGTTGCACACAGGCTCAGCACCATCCGGGACTGCGATGAAATCATTGTGTTGGATCACGGAAGGGTTGCAGAGCGGGGGACCCATGAGGAACTTTATGCCAAAGGCGGCGTTTACACGCAGCTTGTGGCGGACGAATAGATGCCACTGAACCGGTATCGTTTCTAAAATAATGCTAAAATCTGCCGCCTGGCGGCGTTCGTACACTCGACCAAAAGGAAGCACTTAGCTATGGGATGGTTTGACGAGCAAATCAAACAACGCGTGCAGCAGGATAATGACGTCTTTTCAGACGCTTTTGCCAAGCTGGCGGGGGTTGTTGCGGGAGACAAGATATCGCGCGTATTGGACGATGATTACTCCTACACCCAGGATGCCATTGATGTGATTCTAAAGTACTATCATGCTCGCCCGGCCAGCCTCCCGGGCGATGATGGGAACGACATGGATGTGAAGGATCGTCTGGAGTACATCTTGCGTCCATCCGGAATCATGCAGCGGTGTGTGAAGCTGCAGGGAACGTGGTACGAGGATGCAGTGGGGGCGATGCTGGGGTTCCGAAGGGATAACGGAACTCCGGTGGCATTGCTCCCGGGGCGATGGTCGGGATACCGTTATTTTGACGCAGAAAGCAGAAAGTGGATCCGGATTCGTTCCCGAAATGCAGCGCTCATTGGTGAAGATGCGATTTGCTTTTACCGGCCGCTTCCACTCAGGAAAATAAGCATTCGTGATTTGCTGCAGTATATGGTTTCCTGCCTCACTGCAGGAGATTTTGCCATGTTGGGGCTATCAACCCTGGCCATTACGGCTCTTGGACTTTTGCTCCCCAAAATGCAGCAGCTGATATATGGCCCTGTGATCGAGCGCAAAAGCCTTCGCTTCTTGCTGGCGGTATTTGGCTGTATGGTTTGTCTGCAGCTCTCGCAGGTGCTCATCGGAGCAGCTAAGAAGCTGGCCATGAACCGGCTTGGACGCAAAACGAATGTGCAGGTGGAGGCTGCGTGCATGATGCGAATTCTCTCCCTGCCGGCCGCGTTTTTCCGGGAGTATTCCTCCGGTGATCTTGCCAATCGCATGGGGTATATGACATCGTTGTGCAGCATGCTCTCGGATGCGCTTCTGACCACCGGACTTACCTGCCTCTTTTCTTTGATGTATATCGCACAGATGGCTTCTTACGGGCCGGGGCTTGTGCTGCCTGGAATTGCTGTTATCATAGGTACGGTGCTGATTTCCGTGTGTACAACCTTGCTGCAAATCCAGGTTTCCCGGCAGCAGATGGAGCTTTCTGCCAAGGAGGCCGGTCTTGAATATTCTCTGGTATCAAGCATTCAGAAAATTCGACTGGCAGGTGCGGAGAAGCGCGCCTTTGCAAAGTGGGCAGATGCGTACGCAAGACCTGCCCGGCTCCAGTATGATCCGCCGGCTTTTCTGAAATTTTCCAGTGTTGCTACCAGCTGCATTTCTCTGGTGGGCAGTATCGTCATCTATTTCTTTGCAGTACGGACAGGAGTTTTGCTGGCAGACTATTATGCCTTTAACAGTGCGTACGGTATGGTGATGGGGGCGTTTGCCATGTTGGTTGGCATGGCGGAAACCTTGGCGCAGATCAAACCGATTTTGCAAATGCTGCAGCCCATTCTGGACGCAGAGCCCGAGATCTCGGAGCATAAAAAAATGATTTCACAGCTTTCCGGGAACATTGAGTTAAGCCACATTTCCTTCCGTTATAACGAGAAGGGGCCTCTTGTTTTGGATGATTTGAGTCTGAAAATCCGTGCCGGACAGTATGTTGCAATTGTAGGGGCTACCGGATGCGGGAAATCAACACTCATGCGTCTTCTTTTGGGGTTCGAGACGCCTCAGAAGGGAGCGGTATACTATAACGGACAGGACCTGACAACGCTGGATCTTCGGTCCGTGCGCAGAAATATCGGAACTGTGATGCAAAACGGCAGGCTTTTCTACGGAGATATCTATTCTAATATTGTGATTTCTGCGCCGCATCTTACCATGGAAGACGCCTGGGAGGCGGCACGCCTTGCGGGGCTGGATGACGATATCCGTGCCATGCCAATGGGGATGCACACGCTGATTTACGAGGGGACAGGCGGTATTTCCGGCGGACAGAAGCAGCGGCTGATGATTGCGCGAGCCATTGCGCCAAAGCCGCAGATCCTGATGCTGGACGAGGCCACCTCTGCGCTGGATAATATTACGCAGAAGCTGGTGTCGGATTCTTTGGAGAGTTTGCATTGTACGCGTGTTGTGATTGCACACCGGCTTTCTACCATTCGTCACTGTGATAGAATCGTTGTTCTGGACGGCGGAAGAGTTGCAGAGGACGGAACCTATGAGGAACTCCTTGCTCAAAAGGGGATTTTTGCAGAGCTTGTTGCAAGACAGCGTCTGGAAGGGGAGTAGCAGGCGGAACATTCGCTGAACAGATACCAAACGATAAGAAGGCTCGTGGATGGGTGTGAATACAGCAAAAGAAAACGGCAGAGATATCAGTCTGGACAGAATTCGTGTCCTGGCGTTTGCGCTGGTGCCGTCGGTGCATTTTTTCCTCAATTCCGAATATTACAGTACGCCGGTTTCCGGGGCTGGGATGTACCTGATGACCGTGGTTCTCACCTTCTGCATGACCTGCGTGCCGCTGTTTTTGCTGCTGACAGGATATCTGGAGAGCGGCCGCCGAATTTCCATATCGGCGCAGGGGCTTTGGAACTTCTACCGGAAGCTGGTTTCTGTGTACGTCCTTTATCTGATCGTTAGCATTCTTGTTCTATTGTTTCGGATGCTTGTTCAAGGTGAACGTCTGGGTGTGATGGGCAGTGTTGAAGCGATATTTGGCTTCCAGCATTATTCCTGGTACGTGGAAATGTACCTGGGACTTGCACTTTTGATTCCGTTTCTGAATGTGCTCTGGAGAGAAATACCGGACCGGGGCGGGCACAGGGCTTTACTGTCGGTGCTACTGGTGCTGACGGTACTCCCGAGCGTCATGGATATGGCAGGACATGCACTTCTTCCGGATTGGTGGAAGGGATTGTATCCGGTTACGTATTACTGCATCGGTGCTTACCTTCGGGAGTACGATGCGGCGGACGCAGATGGAATTCGGTGGATCGGCAGGTGCAGCCGATCGGGGAGGCTGTTTTTGCTCCTTTTAATATGTGTCCTGTTGGGAGGAGCGTACTCGATCGGAAGAAATTGCAATGGGATTTTTGCCGACGGGGACTGGAATGGCTGGGGAAGCTTGATGCATACCGTGGATGCGGTGCTGCTGTTCCAGCTGGTGCGTTCACTGGATACCTCTAAGTGTTCGGATCGGGGGAGGCACATTTGGATGAAGCTCTCATCCCTGACCTTTGCGGCATACCTTCTGTCCTGGTTTCCGGATCAGATACTGTACCCGTTACTCAACGAGCAGGTGCCGCAGGCGGCGATGCGCTTTTTGTTCTACGTGCCAATGGTGCTGGCGAGCATCTGGGTTTCCTTGCTCCTGGCAGAGGTGGTTACACCGATAGCAAATGCGCTTTCAAATCGTGTGTTAAAATTGACGGATACGAAACAGATACAAAAAGAAAGGAACAGAAAAAAATGAATTGTGTATCGAAAAACAAAAACCATAGAAGAGTGCTCACACTGGCCTGCGTGCTTTGCCTGATGTTCGTTCTGGCAGGATGCGGCAACCGCTCAACCATTCATATCGAAGTTCAGGATATGAGTAATTATCAGCTGACCCAGATTCCGGAGGGACTTGTGAACGGTGCAACAACGGAGGATGGAATTACCGTTACCGTGAATAAGAACGGCGACTATAAGTTTGTTCTTACGGACCAAAGCGGCGTCGAACATCCCTTCACGCTGCACTATGAGAACAAGTCGGCAGAAGTTCTGTGCGACGAGGAAATCGGATTCAACCTGAGCATCGAGTGACGTAACAGTTTACACGACCGCTAGCGACGGTTGAACTGCAATCAGCCGGGGCTGATCGTCAGGAAATGGGCAGTGCGATTTTGTG
>CAVKRN010000052.1:0-17802 GCA_963658695.1 bacterium | reverse complement strand
TGCGAGGAAAACATGAGCACCGACCATTCCTGACGGAAGCTCCAAGACAAGGTGTCGGTATAGGAAACTGCCTATCGCACGTATGGATTATATGGTATACTCTAGCTTGTCTTATTCTGTTTACTAACTATTCATAGATAATATTTGTTTTGTGAGAGGGATACTATAAATGAAAACGTTTTTGGTGACAGGCGGCGCCGGCTTTATCGGTTCGAACTTTGTTCATTACATGCTGAACAAGTACGGTCAGGACATTCGTATTATCAATGTGGATAAGCTGACCTATGCCGGGAATCTGGAGAACTTGAAGGATGTGGAGAACCTGCCGAATTACACCTTCGTGAAGGCAGATATTTGCGATAAGGAAGCCATCCGCAAGATCTTCCGTGAAAATGATATTGACCGTGTGATTCATTTCGCGGCGGAGTCTCACGTGGACCGTTCCATCAAGGAGCCGGAGCTCTTCGTTCAGACCAATGTTATGGGAACCGCGAACATGCTCAACTGTGCAAAGGAAGCATGGGAGTTGGCAGAGGGGCCGGACCCTCTTGGTAACTATAAGGAGGGGAAAAAGTTCCTCCATGTATCCACGGATGAGGTGTACGGCTCGCTTCCGGAGGATCCGAACGCGTACTTTTATGAGACGACGCCCTATTCACCCCACAGCCCGTACAGTGCCTCCAAGGCCTCTTCGGACATGCTGGTGAAGGCATATATGGATACCTATCATTTCCCTGCCAACATAACCAACTGCTCGAACAACTACGGCCCGTATCAGTTCCCGGAAAAGCTGATTCCGCTGATGATCAATAATGCGTTGTCCGGCAAGGCACTTCCGGTTTACGGAGACGGCAAGAACGTCCGTGACTGGCTGTACGTAGAGGATCACTGCAAGGCGATTGATCTGGTACAGGAGAACGGAAGACTCTTTGAAACCTACAACGTCGGCGGCCACAATGAGAAGCAGAATATTGAAATTGTAAAGACTATTCTGGAGGTTCTCCGCGAGGAGCTGGACGATAGCGATCCCAGAAAGGAAAAGGTCAGCGAGAGTCTGATCACCTATGTGGAGGATCGGAAAGGGCATGACCGCCGCTACGCGATTGCGCCGGACAAAATCCATAAGGAGCTTGGATGGGAGCCGGAAACGATGTTTAAAGAAGGCATTCGCAAGACGATTGCCTGGTATTTTGAACACATGGACTGGATGGAGCACATCACCAGCGGCAATTATCAGCAGTATTACGAAACCATGTACGGTGATAAGAAGACGCTGGACGCATAAAGACGACAAAAAGGCAGCGGCCGACGAAGGCCGTGCGTCGGCAAACGGAGAAGAAGATGAAGGGAATTATTCTTGCCGGAGGATCCGGCACAAGATTGTATCCATTGACGAAGGCAATCTCCAAGCAGATCATGCCGGTTTATGACAAGCCGATGATTTATTATCCGCTGTCCACACTGATGCTGGCGGGGATCCGTGATGTGCTGATCATTTCTACGCCTCGGGATCTGCCGGTATTTGAGGATCTTCTGGGAGATGGAGCGCAGCTGGGAATGAACATTTCCTACGCTGTGCAGGAGCATCCGAACGGACTGGCGGAAGCTTTCATTATCGGTGCGCAGTTCATCGGAAATGATGCGTGTGCACTGGTCCTGGGCGACAATATTTTCTATGGACAGAGCTTCTCAAGAGTGCTGCAGAATGCCGCCGAAAGGGAGAGCGGAGCTACCATCTTCGGCTACTACGTAAAGGATCCCACCGCCTACGGCGTGGTGGAATTTGACGAGGCGGGGAAGGCCATCTCCATCGAGGAGAAGCCGGAAAAGCCGAAGTCCAACTATGCGGTCCCGGGACTGTATTTTTATGACAATGATGTCGTTGAAATTGCAAAGAACGTAAAGCCCTCCGCCCGCGGAGAGATCGAGATCACCAGCATTAACAACGTATATCTTGAAAAGGGAAATCTTTACGTGGAGACGTTGGGACGCGGATTTGCCTGGTTGGATACAGGAAGCCACGATTCCCTTCTGGACGCAGCCAATTTCGTTGCGACATTCCAGAAGCGTCAGGGACTGTATGTTTCCTGCATTGAGGAGATTGCATACAAGCGCGGCTTCATCGACAAGGACCAGCTTCTGAAGCTGGCTGAGCCGCTGATGAAGACGAACTACGGCAAATACCTGGTAGAGGTGGCTGACGGGCTTTGAATCGTGAATATGTCTGCAAGCGGATAATGATTGAAATTGTCTGGTATATCGCTTGCAAAATGGTTGGCCTAATAAATAAAACAGAACTTTTCCGGAAGTGCGGTTCAAAAACGTAGAAACGGTTCGTTGGGAGGAAGATAAAGACGAATGGGACAGATACAGGTAGAAGATAATTGCGGCGGCATCGAGGGGCTGAAGGTCATCACGCCTACAGTACATGGTGATGACCGCGGGTATTTTATGGAGACCTATCAGCAGCGGGATTTTGCGGCTGCAGGCATTGATGTTGCTTTTGTACAGGACAACCAGTCGTCCTCGAAGAAGGGCGTGCTGCGTGGTCTTCATTTTCAGATCCAGTACGCACAGTCTAAGCTGGTTCGTGTGGTGCGCGGAGAGGTGTTTGATGTGGCGGTAGATCTGCGCCCCGGCTCTGCGACCTTTGGCAAGTGGTATGGAGTCTGTCTTTCTGCAGAGAACAAAAAGCAGTTCTTTATTCCCAAGAATTTCGCCCATGGTTTTCTTGTCCTTTCGGACGAAGCGGAATTCTGCTACAAGGTGGATGACTTCTGGCATGCAAACGACGAGGCGGGAATTGCATGGAACGATCCTGCCATCGGCATTGTGTGGCCGGAGGTGATAGGTGAGTATGCAGGGACACCGTCTGCAGAGGGCTATACACTGCAGGATGGAACCGGTCTGACTCTTTCGGAGAAGGATCAGAAGTGGGATGGACTGGATGCATATCGAAAGGAAAGAAATTTATAACTCATGGATCCGAACCGCAGAAAAAAACGGACGATCCTGCTGATCGTCTGGGCAGCGGCGGCTGTCCTTATGGTAGCACTTTTGCTGCACAACAATACACTGGAAGATCCGGATACAGCGAGATTGAAGAAAATCTCCGGCTGCCTGCTACTGGGCGCCGGTGTTTTTCTGTTTACGCTGTTTCAGGATCGCGTCATGGCGCTTCCGATGGAACTCTATCAGAACCGGCGGCTGATCTGGCGACTTTCGCGGAATGATTTTAAAAAGCGCTATGCCGGCTCCTATCTGGGGACAATCTGGGCAATGGTGCCGCCCGTTGTTACGGTTGCCATGTACTACGTTGTATTCGGAAGAATTTTTCAGTCGGGAGAGCAGGCAACCTATACCGGCGGAACCGTGCCGTATGTACTGTTTCTGACGGCAGGGCTGGTTCCGTGGTTCTTCTTTTCCGATGCTGTGATGGGAGGCATGACTTCCCTTCTGGAATACAATTATCTGGTGAAGAAGGTTGTGTTTAAGGTCAGTATTCTGCCGATCATTAAGGTGAATGCTGCCATGTTCGTGCATGTGGGCTTTTCCGTCATTCTGGTAATCATTGCGGCCTGCTATGGACATATGCCCAGTGTGTACACGCTGCAGCTTGTGTATTACACACTGTGTGAGTACATTTTCATATTGGGACTGTCCTATGCCACCTGTGCCATAGTTATTTTCTTCCGGGATCTGCAGAATCTGATTTCTATTTTGATGCAAATCGGAATGTGGGCAACACCGATTCTGTGGAATCTCAACACCACCGTGCGAGAAAAGTACAAGCCCTTCATCAAGCTGAATCCGATGACGTACATCGTAGAAGGGTATCGGAGTTCGGTATACGAACAGCAGTGGTTCTGGGAACATTTCTACTCCTCCACATATTTCTGGATTGTAACCGCTCTTTTGTTCGTAGTATCCGCACTGATTTTCAAGAAACTAAAGCCCATGTTCGCGGATGTGATGTGAATAAGGCTCGGAAAGGGATTGGAGAGTTGCAGTTCACTCGCTAGCCAAGCGACAGGGTGGCGGAGAATGTCCAGATCAGGGGCCTTGCGAGGCCTCGGTGCTTGCGAGCGTCTTGTGCGAGCTTAGCACCGCTAGGTCCGAGGATGGAGCGGGAGTGTACCCTGATCGGACAACTCCGCCAGGACCCGTCGCTGACGGGCGTCTGTACAGTAACACTGGAGATGTGGGCTGACAGAAGGATGCGGCCAAGGCCCGAAGGAAATCATAATACATATTTATGCCTGAGAATATTATTGAGGTTTCACACCTCACCAAACAGTATAAGCTCTACCAACACAACCGGGACCGCGTCGCAGACGCACTCGGCATGGGCAAACACGCCCATTACACCGAGCATCTTGCACTGAACGATGTGAGCCTTTCCATTCACAAGGGGGAGACCGTCGGCATCATCGGCACCAACGGATCCGGAAAATCCACAATTCTGAAGATCATTACGGGAGTGCTCACCCCGACCAGCGGAGATGTTCAGGTAAGAGGGAGAATCTCCGCTCTTCTGGAATTGGGAGCCGGCTTTAATATGGAATACAACGGGATAGAAAATATCTATCTCAACGGCACCATGATCGGCTTCTCGGAGGATGAAATCAAAGAGAAGCTGGACGATATTCTGGAATTTGCTGACATTGGCGATTATGTCTATCAGCCGGTGAAAATGTACTCCAGCGGCATGTTCATGCGCCTGGCCTTTGCAGTTGCCATCAATATTGATCCGGAGATATTGATCGTCGATGAGGCGTTGGCAGTGGGTGACGTGTTTTTCCAGGCAAAGTGCTTTCATAAATTTGACGAGTTTAAGAAAGCGGGGAAAACGGTCCTTTTTGTTTCCCATGACATGTCGAGCATCAGCAAGTACTGTGACCGAGTGATCCTTTTGAACCAGGGAGTGAAGTTGGGGGAAGGGTCTCCGAAGGAAATGATTGACATCTACAAAAGGGTGCTGGTTGGTCAATACAACCCGGATGAGGATGTTGCCGGGGAAAAGCCGGAAAGCGGCGCAGTTGCGGAGAATCCGGAACGTCTGGAATACGGTTCCGGAAAAGCGAAAATCATATGCTATGACATCTTAGATGCCGGCGGCAGTGTGAATTCCACCATTCTGAAGGGCTCGGAGTGCACCTTCCGAATGAGTGTGGAGTTTATGGAAGACGTAAAGGCACCGATTTTCGCATTTACCATCAAGAACAAGTATGGCGTAGAGATCTCCGGAACCAATACGATGTTTGAAAAGGCTTTCCTAGAGCCGGTGAAAAAGGGAGAGATCAAGACCATTACGTTTCGGCAGAAGATGGATCTGCAGGGAGGAGAGTACCTCCTTTCTCTGGGAGTTACCGGCTATGAGGGAGAAGCCTTCACGGTATACCACAGATTGTATGATGTTATAAATCTGACCGTAGTCTCCGACAAAAATACGGTGGGTTATTTTGATATGAATTCCAGTATTCAAGTGAGCGACGGAAGCCTTTGTGCGCAGTAGCGCGCAGAGGGGAAGGCGAACAGATAGGATGCGACGATGGATGATCAGACAAAAACGGAACAAATCGGAAACGTAGCATTGGATTTATCCATGTACCCGGGAACCGATTTATATTGCGACGGCGAGATTGAGGATCACATTCTGGATATTGCAAGGAATTGCCGGGAAGAGGATTTTGATGCGGTGATTCGTCAGGAACCGAGTTGGCCGGTCTTGTACCATCTTTCTTCCATTCGCGGGAACATTGTTTCCTGGATCCCCTTCACGGGGGAGGAAAAGGTACTGGAGATCGGAGCCGGACCGGGCGCCATTACCGGTGCGCTCGCTGCTCGCTGCAGGCAGGTGGACTGCGTAGATTTGTCCTATAAACGCTCGCTGATCAATGCATACCGGCACCGCGACCGGGACAACATCACGATCCATGTGGGTAATTTCGAAGACATTGAGCCGACACTGGACAGAGATTACGACTATATTTTCCTGATTGGTGTTCTGGAGTATGCCGGCAGCTATCTGCACGATTCCAATCCCTTTGAGAAGGAACTTCGCATTATCCGGTCACATATGGCAGAGGGCGGCCGACTTGTGATCGCTATTGAAAACCGGTTGGGAATGAAATACTGGGCCGGGTGTGCAGAAGACCATTCCGGACGTTATTTTGACGGTATCGAGTCCTATACGACAGATAATGCGCCTGCGAAGACCTTTTCCAGGCCTGCACTGGAGGCATTGCTTCAAAGAAGCGGGATTGCAGAATATTCCTTCTATTATCCGTATCCGGATTACAAGTTTACATCGGTCTTGTATTCGGATCGGCGTCTCCCAAAGGCGGATGAGCTGAATGAGAACATCCGGAACTTTGACCGGGACCGACTGCTATTGTTCGATGAGAAAAAGGCGTATCGGGGGATTGTAGAGGACGGACTGTACCCGGAGTTTGCCAATTCCTTTGAGGTTGTGGCAGGACCTGCGCTTCCGGTAGATTACTGCAAATTTTCCAATGACCGAGCCAGAGAATACCAGATCCGAACGGAGATTGATGAACAGAGCGGGCTCGTGCGTAAATATCCTTTGAATGACATGGCGAAGGACCATGTGCTGCAGATGGAGGAAAGTGCGAAGAGACTCTCGGCGCGTTACGAGGCGCCTTACCTTGCGGAGAATGTGGCGGGAGCTGCGGCCATGCCAAAGCTTCCGGTTATGGGAACAGCCTTGGCGGAAGGAGCTTCCGGGAACGGAACTCTTCCCGGTCTTCGAATTGCGCCGTGCAGACGGACCGGCGACGGCGGAGTGGAATTTCCGCTGGTTCCCGGGAGATCCCTGGAAAGTCTGCTGGATGAATGTCTGGCAGAAGGAAACGGGGACGGCTTCCTTGCGCTTATCGCGGAGTACCGGCGCCGGGTTGGAGATGGGAGCGGTGTGCCGGTATCGGATTACGATATGACCTTTTCCAATATTCTGGTAAATGGAGACGTGTGGACTGCTATTGACTACGAGTGGGCGGTCTCCGAGAGCATCCCGGTTCAGGAGCTTTTGTTCCGGTCACTCCTTGTTTATTATCTGGAGGATGAGACCAGGAGCGGCAGCTGTGAGAAGCTCATTGGGAATGAACGGCTTCTGGCGGTGATCGGAATTCCGGAGGCGGATGCCAATCGGCTGGCGGAAGAGGAACAGAATTTCCAACGCCAGGTGACAGGAGGAGTGACCTCTCTGGGACAGCTTTGCAGCGGGATGGGAACCAGCGTGATTAAGCCGTGCGAGCTTCAGTCGCCGGAGGAGAAGGAAGCTTCTTTTGCAAAACGGAAGGAAGAGGAGCTGCAGAAGGCACAGGAAGAGCAGACGCTTTCGTCCATTCAGATTTATTACGATACCGGAAAGGGGTTTTGCGAGGAGCAGTCCTACTGGGCAGAGGAACACTACGAGGAGGAAGGTATTGCTGCACTTACAGTGGAGGTATTTCCGGAGGTAAAACGTCTTCGGATTGATCCGGCGCTTTGCCCTTGTGTCGTTCTCTTGCGGGAGGCAAAGGTGGGACACGAAGGGCATAAGCTTCTGGACCGTCTGGTTCGGACGAATGGCAGACATTATACGAATGGCAGCATCGTATATACGGGATCGGACCCCTGGATGGTATGGGATATGAAAAAATTGCGCCGCAAGGCACAGATTGCAGAGGATGAGACGTTTCGCATGAAGCTGGTCCTGCAGATGACAGGGCTTCCCTCTACGATGGCAGAGGCGATGGAAAGACGATAAGTGCGGCTGCGGAATAGGTGCCTGTGTTTTTAGGTGAAGCAAGGAGCAGGTTATATGCTGAAAAAACAGATCAAACAGTATTTACTGCGAACCCGGGATGAGCAATATGAAAGAGAGCTGCTGGACAAGGTAGACAGCTACAGCAATTGGTACCGGCTGCACAAGCTGGACCTGGATAAACGGCTGAACGCGATGGATCACACGGAGGGAGAGAAGCTTTCTGCGGAGGTGGTTCGTTATTCGCATCTTCGGAATTATATTTTATCCGGCAACAAGCTTCCGGATATCCTGATTTGCTGCGCCGACGACGGGACCCTGACAGATTACGCGCAGAAGCTGATCTGTGACTTTTTTGCGGCTAATCCGGACATCGGAATGGTCTACGGAGATGAAGACCGCCTGGCGGACAAGGGACAGCTGACGGATGCATGGTTAAAGCCGGATTGGTCGCCGGACACCTTTTTGTCCACGTTCTATTTCGGTAGTATTTTTGCGATCCGTTCCACGGAGCTGTATATGATCAATCCCGGAGAGCGGAAGGCATCGGACTATGAGGTGAAGTCGAAAACCAAAGAGGACTGTGAGGAAGAGGAAAAGGCCAGGGAGAACGAGCTGGATGATGCCATGCGTTCCTGGATTTACAGCAAGCTCTGTCTGCGCATTGCACAGGCAGACGATGGGTTTTCACGGCGCAAAAAAGGTGTATTCCCGATCGGGCATATTCCGGAAGTTTTGTTCCATTCTTACCGGAAGCGCAGTCCCTGGGACAGCAACCTGATCAAGAGCTCCCTTACCGGACGATACTCTGTGGAGTCTGCGGAAAAGCGACTGATCAGCATCATTATTCCCAGTAAGGATAACCCGGAAATTCTGGGACAGTGTCTGCATTCCATTGAGAAGTTCAGCGATTGCTCTCCGTATGAAATCATTGTTGTCGATAACGGAAGCTCCGATGAAAATCGCAGGAAAGTAGAAAAGCTCCTGGAGGAGCACAACGAGACCGGAAGCGCCAGACTGATTTATCAGCCGATGGAGTTTAATTTTTCGGCGATGTGCAATTTGGGCGCGGAGGAAGCCAACGGCGAGCTGCTGCTGTTCTTAAACGATGACATAGAAATTGCGCGCCCCAACTGGCTTTCCTATCTTTCGGAAAAGGCCAAGCTCCCGTATGTCGGATGTGTTGGAATGAAGCTGCTCTATCCGAATTCGGATCTCATTCAGCACGCGGGTGTTGTGAACGTGCATGTGGGACCTATCCATAAGCTACAGTACTGCAGCAACAAGGAAGAGCATTATTTTGGATTTAATAAGGGGGTTCGTAACGTCATTGCAGTTACCGGTGCCTGCCTGATGATCCGAAATGATCTGTTCCACGAAGTCGGCGGCTTTGATACTGAGAATTTCGCAGTTGCGTTCAACGATATTGATCTGTGCCTGAAGGTGTTCGAAAAGGGCTATTACAATGTCGTGCGCAACAACATGTATCTGTATCACCATGAGTCTCTTTCGCGCGGCGATGACAGGAAAGATGAGGTAAAGGCAGTGCGCCTTTCCAAAGAGCTGGAGCGCCTCCTTGGACTTCATCCGGATTTGTTCCGAAGAGATCCTTTCTATCACGAATATCTTGAACAGGATCCGGCGGTGACGGAATTTAAAATTGCGACGGAGGATGCGGTGCTGCAGGATCCGCACTACATGGATATGGAGTGCCGGAAAGGAAAGCTCAAGGCATCCTGGGAGAATCCGGTGCTGCGCCTGGGCGTGGAATATGCCGGAGCACTTTCTGTCTGGCTGTGCGGACCGATGGGGCGCAAGGATCAGGCAAGTAAAAATGAAGAAGGCTATTATATCAAGGGCTATGCCTTCGTCATTGACGCAGACAATGCAGCGTATGACAGAAAGCTGTTGTTCCGTTCCGATACGCAGGAAGGGCCGGTATGGCAGATTGACACGGAGAGAGTCTATCGCCCGGATATTGCAGAAAACCTGACGGATCAGATCAACGACGAGCTGACTGGCTTTATGACGGCATTTCGAAAGGATGCGCTGCAGCCGGGGCGCTATCAGATCGGCATGCTGGCCGTGGACCGGACCTCTCGCCAGAGGCTGGTGTTCTGGTCAGATGTTTTTTTGCGGATTGAATAACGGTAGCAGTTCGGCGCCAAAGCGGCGCGGGAGAATGCATGGGACAAAACGATAAGCGCGATACAGATCTTCTGGAGCAATACGAAAAGGAAAAGGCAAAGGCGGCGTTTCTTGCCGATCGTGTGGCACAGCTGGAGGATCAGGTGGATGATCTTCAGTTTAAGCTGGATCGCATCAAGAATAACAAAATATGGAAGGCCTCGAAGCCGGCAAGGGATGCCTATCACTTCGTGCAGCGCCAGGCAGACCGGATCAAAAACCAGGGAGATGCCCGGGGCGTTGTGAAGAAGATTCAGTACAAAATCCGGGAGCGCCAGGCGGAGAAGGGGTACGGAACAGCAAGCTTTCCGGATGAGGCGGAGAGAAGGCGCCAGGCAGAGGAGGCGGCCGGCTTTGCCAGACAGATTTGCTTCAGCATACTGGTTCCGCTGTACAATACACCGGAGCAGTTCCTGAAGGATATGCTGGATTCTGTGCTGAATCAGACCTACGGGAACTGGCAGCTGTGCCTTGCGGACGGATCGGATGCAGAGCATGCATACGTGGGCGAGGTGGTTGCGCAGTATCGCCGGAGAAGCGCGGAGCTTGCGGAAAAGATCTGCTACCAGAAGCTGGAAAAGAACGGCGGTATTTCGGAGAACACTAATGCTTGCCTTCGAATGGCCAGAGGCGAGTTTGTTGCACCCTTTGATCACGACGATTATCTTCATCCGTCGGTTCTGTACTGGTATGTCAAGACCATCAATGAGCAGAATGCGGACTATCTCTACTGCGATGAGACAACCTTCAAGGAGAGCAATCTCAACCGGTTTGTGACGATTCATTTCAAGCCGGACTATGCCATCGATAATCTGCGGGCAAACAATTATATCTGCCACCTGTCCTGCTTTGACAGGCATCTCCTTGATGGCGAAGAGCTGTATCGCTCGGAGTTTGATGGTTCCCAGGACCATGACATGATTCTGCGACTGACCGATAAGGCACAGAATATCGTACATGTGCCAAAGCTTCTGTATTACTGGAGAAGCCATGCGGGGTCTACGGCTGACAATATCGGCGCGAAGACGTATGCCATTGAGGCAGCGAAGGGATCGGTTGCCGATCACCTGCGGCGTCACGGCTTCCGTAATTTCAAGATTACCAGTACCCGGGCGTTTGAGACTATTTTTAAAATCACCTATGAAATTCAGGGAGAACCGAAAATATCCATCGTTATCCCCAACAAGGACCACGCAGAGGATTTGAAACGCTGCCTGAACTCCATCTTTGAACGTTCGACGTATGAGAATTACGAAATCATCATCGTAGAAAATGCGAGCACACTGGAAGAAACGAGAAGATATTACCGCGAAGTGACATCCGGACCGTACAAAGACCGTGTACATGTAGTAGAATATAAACGTGCAGAAGGGGAGGCGTTCAATTATTCCAAGGTGAATAATTTCGGTGCCGCTAAGGCAAGCGGAGAGTATCTTTTGCTGCTGAACAACGATACGGAAGTGATCTCGGTCAACTGGATGGAGGAGCTTCTGATGTATGCGCAGCGCGCAGACGTGGCCTGTGTGGGCGGCAAGCTCTATTATCCGGATAAGACCATTCAGCATGCCGGAATTGTTCTGGGACTTGGGGCACATCGAACGGCAGGGCATACACATTACAAGCAGCGCAGAGAGAATCTCGGCTACATGGGGAGGCTGTGCTATGCGCAGGACGTTTCCGCGGTTACCGGTGCGTGCCTGATGGTGAAGAAGAGCATTTACGACGAGGTGGGCGGCCTGGATGAGACGTTCGAGGTTTCCCTCAACGATGTGGACCTTTGCCTCAAGTGCCGGGAGAAGGGATACCTGAATGTATTCACTCCGTTTGCGGAGCTGTATCACTATGAATCCATCTCCAGAGGCTCGGATGTAGCCGATCCCGCATCGGCTAATGCCAAGCGGTATGATCAGGAATCGGAGCATTTCCGGACGAAATGGAAGGGTGTGCTGGAGAAGGGGGATCCGTATTATAATCCGAACTTTACACTGGACCGCAGTGATTACAGTCTGAAGGTGCAGGACTAAGATGCGAATGCGGTGATGTGGGGATGCTGCAGCGAAACGCTGATTGCATAGATAGCAAAAAGGAAAAGAGGCCTTTCTGCAAGAGGGTACGCAGAGGCCGACAAAAGGAGGAGTTACCCATGCTGGAACGCGTGAAGGAACAACTGAACTACTGGTTAAATGATCCTTATTTTGATGAGAAAACCAAGGAAGAGCTTCGCTCGATCGAGGATGAAAAGGAAGTAGAGGATCGGTTTTATAAGGATCTTGCATTTGGCACAGGCGGTCTGCGTGGCGTGATTGGTGCCGGCACCAATCGTATGAACATTTATACCGTCCGGAAGGCAACGCAGGGTCTTGCCAATTACATCAACAAGAACGGAGATCCGAAGAAGGGTGTGGCGATTTCCTATGACAGCCGCCGTATGAGCCCGGAATTTGCCAAGGAGACAGCGCTTTGCCTTGCAGCAAACGGCGTGAAGGCATATCTGTCGGATACGCTTCGCCCGGTTCCGGAGGAGTCGTTTGCGCTTCGCTACTTTGGGTGCCAGGCCGGTGTTGAGATCACAGCGAGCCACAATCCGCCGGAATACAACGGATACAAGGTATACTGGGAGGATGGCGCGCAGGTAACGCCGCCGCATGATACCGGTATCATCGGTGATGTAAACGCAGTGACCAGCTACGGCGAGGTAAAGACCATGCCGGAGGAAGAGGCAGTCAAGGCTGGCCTTCTGGTTTACTTTGGCAAGGAAATTGACGATGCCTACATGGAGGCACTCAAGAAGCAGATCATCCATCCGGAAGTAATCCGGGAGATGGCAGATGACATTAAGATTGTCTACACGCCATTCCATGGTGCCGGACTTGTACCGGTTACGAGAGTTCTGGAGGAGCTTGGATTCAAGCACGTATATGTGGTTCCGGAGCAAAGAGATCCTGATCCGGAATTTACAACACTGGACTATCCGAACCCGGAGGATCCGAAGGCCTTTACGCTGGCGCTGAAGCTGGCAAAGGAGAAGGATGCGGACATTGTCCTTGCGACGGACCCGGATGCAGATCGTCTCGGCGTATATGCCAAGGACGCAGCAACCGGTGAATATGTACCGTTTACCGGGAATATGTCGGGTATGCTGATTGGCGAGTATATTCTTCGTGAAAAGAGCCTTGCCGGCACGATGCCTGAGAATCCGGCATTTGTTACGACCATTGTTACAACAAATCTGGCAAAGGCTATTGCGGAGAAATACGGTTGCCACTACGTGGAATGCCTGACCGGCTTCAAGTACATCGGAGAGCAGATTCGTCTGTTTGAAGAGCAGCAGTCTTACAATTATGTCTTTGGCCTTGAGGAGTCCTATGGGTGCCTTGCAGGAACCCATGCAAGAGATAAGGACGCACCGGTTGCCGTTATGATGCTGTGCGAAGCGGCCGCCTTCTACAAGAAAAAAGGTCTGACGCTCTGGGATCAGATGCAGAAGATTTATGAGGAATACGGTTTCTACAAGGAGACCCAGTATGCCATTACCATGAAGGGAATGGACGGAGCTGCGCAGATTGAGGCACTGATGGAGAAATTCCGTTCCAATCCGCCCAAGACCTTCGGCAGCTGGAATGTGGAACAGTTCCGTGACTATGCATCCGGCAAGGTGCTGGATCTGGTAACCGGCGCAGAGTCGAGCACAGGCCTTCCGTCTTCCAATGTTCTGTATTTTGCATTGGATCAGGATGCGTGGTGCTGCGCGAGACCTTCCGGCACAGAGCCGAAGATTAAGTTCTATATGGGCGTGAAGGGAACCAGCCTGGAGGATGCACAGGCAAAGGTAGAAGCACTTACCGAGGCGGTAAAGGAAAAGATCTGAGCAGCGTCGGTGGTATTCTTCCGGACGACCCATCCGTTAGGCATGCTGCGGGGATGAGAAATGGCATTTTGGAATGATTTGAACAAAACAATCAGATACGCACGCAGAAATGGATGGAGAGAAACATATTATGCCGCTCGTGAGCGGTTGGAAACCAAGGTCGGAGCCTCGTATGTATACGAGGCTCCGACCTTGGAACGTCTGGAAGAGCAGCGCCTGCAATGGAAGAAAAAGCAGCAGGAGGGAGAATCACTTCCGGTAATCAGTTTTCTGGTTCCGTTGTATCAGCCGGATATACACTTCCTTCGGGAGATGTTGGAATCGGTCCTGGCGCAGACCTATGGAAACTGGGAACTGATTCTGGCGGATGGCAGCAGCAGCGAAGCAGCGGTGAACATTGCCTCATATCCCAAAGATGAGAGAATCCGGTATAAAGCGCTGGGGGCAAATGGCGGCATTTCCCGCAATACAAATGCGGCAGCGGCCCTGGCGCAAGGGGAGTACATTGCCCTTCTGGACTATGATGATCTGCTGACGCCGGATGCTGTATTTGAAATCACCCATAAGATTCTGCGAACGCATGCAGAGATCCTGTACTCGGATGAGGATAAATGCGACGCCTCCGCTACGAGCTTTTTTGAGCCGAATCGAAAACCGGATTTTAACCCGGATTATTTTCTGAGCAACAATTATATATGTCACCTGCTGACAATGAAGCGGGAATTGTTCCTGGCACTTTTGCTGCGGCCGGAGTACGACGGTGCGCAGGACTATGATCTGATGCTTCGTGCCCCGTGGTCGGGGATTGTCCACATTCCGAAGGTTCTGTATCATTGGAGAACGCATGCCGCCTCTACGGCGGGGAATCCCGGCAGCAAGGATTATGCTTATGCGGCCGGAAAGGCTGCACTGGAGGAGTACTTCCGAACGTGTCACATGGATGTGACGGTGAAGGAATCCCGACACAGCGGCTTTTTTCGCATAGAATATCATCCGGACATCTTCACGCAGCGAAGAGAAGTGGGGGTTGTCGGAGGAAAGATACTGGACCGACATCATCGCATCGTAGGCGGCATGATGGACGAGAGCGGGCACGTAGAATTTTTGGGCATGCATGAGATGGAAAGCGGACCCATGCACCGCGCGGATACCATGCAAAATGCGGCAGCGGTGGATGTCAGGTGCATGGAGATTCGAACGGAACTGCGGCCGTTATACCAGTCGGTGTTCAATGCACCGTACGACGGTCATGTGATGAAGCAGTCGGATGAGCTCAAGGAGCGGAGTCTGGAGTTTTGTCGTCTGGTGCGGCAGCAGGGGTATCTCATCGTATGGGATCCGTTTATGATTAAAGAGTGCAAGGATGGATAAACGTGAATTGATATCGGTTGTCATTCCGAACTATAATGGGGCGGAATTTCTGCGAAGATGTCTGGACAGCCTTTTAAAGGGAACCTGGATTCCTGCGATTATCGTGGTGGACAATGGCTCCGGGGATGACTCCTGCAGAATGCTGGAGGAAGAATACCCACAGGTCCTTGTTCTGAAGCTGCCGGTTAATACAGGATTTTGCCATGCCGTAAATGCAGGTCTCCATCTGGTACGGACGCCGTATGCGTTTTTGCTGAATAACGATACGGAGGTGGATGCAAGGGCGGTGGAAGAGCTGTACCTTGCGATGGAAAAACGACCGGACTGCTTTGCCGTGCAGGCTTTGATGCTTTCGATGCAGGAACCGGAGCTGGTGGATGATGCAGGCGATTTGTACAGCGCACTTGGATGGGCCTTTGGAAGAGGAAAGGGAGAATCCAAACGCAAATATCTGGAAAAGAAAAATGGCGAAAAGCTGACACCGGTGTTTGCGGCCTGTGCCGGAGCAGCCATGTATCGCATGCAGGTCTTTGAGAAAATCGGATGGTTTGATGAGCGGCATTACTGCTACCTGGAGGACATTGATATCGGCTGGAGAGCGCAGATCTACGGACACCGCAGTTACCTGGCGCCGAAAGCACAGGTCCTGCATGCCGGAAGCGCAACTACCGGATCGCGGTATAACGAATTCAAGGAAGTGATGACAGCGGGCAATAATGCTCTCCTTTTGTATAAAAATATGCCGCATCTGCAGTATTGGCTGAATGCACCGCTTTGGGCTCTCGGCACGTTTGTAAAAAAGGAGTTTTTCCGAAGAAAAGGATTGGGAGAGGCATATCGGCAGGGAATGGAACGCGGAAAATTCCTGAAGGCACTGACGAAGGAATATACTATGCTGCGTTATTATGAAATCCCTTACAAAAAGGGAACGCTTGGAGAAGAAGGGAGTGTTCCGGACGAAGACGGAATTCTGGAGGAAGTGCTCCCGCTGTATCTGGGCGAGAAGATTCCTTTTGCCTGGAAACATCTGCCGGCTTATGTGTCCATTCAGGGACAGCTTTATGCCGGCCTGTTCCGGCGCAGAGTAACCCCGCTGATGAATAGAAAGCATGATCAAAGATAATCAGATTTTTTTCAATCGAATGCATATCGTGCTGGATGGAATTGTGACGGCGGTCAGCTTTCTGATTGCCTGGGCACTGAAATTCCTGACGCCTCTGGCAGAGTCAACACCCGGCGTTACAGCCTTGTCAGCAGAGACCTATTTCAGGACTCTGTATTTTATCGTACCCGGTTATCTGATTTTATATGCTGTATATGACCTGTATTCCTCGAAGCGTTCTTCCAGAATCCGCAATGAGGTGGCGGGGATTGTGAAGGCGAATACCGTCGGAATCAGCCTTGTTATGATCAGCTTCTTCCTACTGTCCACCAGTGTGGACGGCGTGGTGGATTTCTCGCGTACATTTATTCTGCTGTTCTATGTCGTCAATACCGTGCTGACATTCCTGTACCGGATGATGGTGCGGAAGTTTCTGTATTACATCCGGCGCAGAGGCAATAATCTTAAGCACGTGATTCTGGTTGGATATTCCAGATCGGCAGAGGCATACCTTGACCGTATCAGCATGAATCCGCAATGGGGATATGTTGTCCATGGCATTCTGGATGACCATGTTCCGAGGGGAACACAGTACCGGGGTGTAAAAGTGCTGGGGGCACTTGGGAATCTGGAGATCATTCTTCCTGAGAATAAGATGGATGAAATCGCCATCACACTTTCTCTGGAGGATTATGACAATCTGGAGCACATTGTGGATTTATGTGAACGCTCGGGAGTTCATACAAAGTTTATTCCGGATTATGGCTCCTTGTTTCCGTCCAAGCCGTATACCGAGGACATTATGGGGCTTCCGGTGATCAATATCCGGTATGTACCCCTTACCAATACGTGGAACGCATTTATGAAGCGGTTGGTGGATATTTTCGGCTCCATTTTCTGCATTATTTTCTTCTCTCCGGTGATGCTGATGGCGGTCATCGGTACCAAGCTGACCAGCAAAGGTCCAATCATCTACAAGCAGACGAGGATCGGTCTGCATTCCAAGCCATTTACCATGTATAAGTTCCGCACGATGCGTGTGCAGTCTGCGGAGGAAGAGAAAAAGGGGTGGACCACCCGGGGGGATGACCGTGTAACCAAGTTCGGAAGCTTTCTGCGCAGGACCAGCATCGATGAGATGCCGCAGTTTTTCAATGTACTTACCGGCAAGATGAGTCTGGTGGGGCCGAGACCGGAGCGCCCGCAGTTCGTGGATAAATTCCGGCAGGAAATTCCCCGCTATATGGTCAAGCACCAGGTCCGTCCGGGAATTACCGGATGGGCGCAGATCAATGGATACCGCGGGGACACTTCTATTCGGAAGAGGATTGAGCATGACATTTATTACATCGAGAACTGGAGTCTTGGCTTTGATTTCCGCATATTATTCCTGACAGTGTTCAAGGGATTTATTAATAAAAATGCGTATTAGAGTTATTGTTCAGACGCCAGCCAAGCGATGGGTGGCAGAGAATGTCCAGATCAGGGGCCTTGCGAGGCCTCGGT
>CAVKRN010000051.1:0-18932 GCA_963658695.1 bacterium | reverse complement strand
GAACCACTCATCATAATTACAACTGGCACAAGGACAGGAGCTGCAAGCGCCATGGCATAAATACTGTGAGTCACATACTTCATGATCTGGCTCAGGATCAATTTTCCATTATAGAAAAGCTTTCGATCTCTGAGTAGCAGTCCTACACAATACAGTACTAGCAACCCAGCGATCATATACGCAAAATAAAAATAGTTTTCAAACGCCCAAAACACGGCAAAGAGGAATAACTTTGATTCCTTTTTATTCCATAACTCGTCTGCTCCTACAATAACCAGTGGAAAAATGTAAAGTACATTCAAAAACAAAGGTTGCAAAATTAAAATATAGCTGTAAGCTGAAAAAACGTAAACAATTGCTCCAATCAGTACATCTCGTCTGTTATGATGCCGCCGGAAACCTAAAAAAGAAAAAGATACGCCTCCAAAATAAAGTTTAAGAACAATAATGCAGGTATACACCTTCGCAGTCAGATACTCTGGGACAATTGCCGAAAACCAGTTAAACGGATCGGTAATGTGTGCACTCAAAGAATACAAGATATCCCCGCCGTACCCAATTCCTATATCAAACATCGGAATGTTCAGGCTGTGCTCAATGATTATGATTCGTGCACATTCCCGCAACCACCTTCCTATATAGACAAAAAACAAATAGTGCTGATTCATGCTATCGTTGGTGCACATAATGGATTTGTTGTACTTGCGCAGCCAATAAAAAAAACAACCATACATCAGCACGATAAATATGACACTATATACGGTTAGATATTGAATCCATCCTTTACAAATCGTTTGAGAGTTGTCTTTTTTATAAATCGCCTTCATTCTCTTTGTCTCTGCTCTGTATGTGACAATAATCCTCTGATTTCGTGCACTATCTCCACCAGCAAGCAGCATAGCAAACAATAATATCCGATAAACCTCGGACGTTCTGCGCTCGCATAAATCGTCGGCGAAAAGCCCATCAGCCACATCGTCGCAAAGCCGCCAAAGTAAAAGCAAAAGCTCAACACATCAAACGTATCCGCCATCCATGCAAGATTCATTCCCAAAAGGACAATCATTCCAACGTTAGTGATCTCTGCCAAAAAAGCCTGCCTTGAAATACCGAAATCAATAGTGTTGATTTCAACGAGTGAAAACCAGGGTGACATGAAGGTTGTAGCATCCTGCATCTGTCTGCTCATTTGATGAAAGAAATTACAAATAAAATAAATGGCTGGCAGCCATCTCAAAATTTTCTGCAAGCTCCCCTTTTGATCCACATGCCGCATCTCATATAGATTGACAACTGCAAGGAGCGCCATCAGTGCAGGAATTTCGCTTTCAACATGGCCAACGGCATATGTAATGCCCAGCAGCGCACGATCCATAGAAGACAGCATATCAAAGCTTTGAAAGTTTCCCAAAATCTCCGCCCGCATTCGTACAGAATTACCCGGCAGTAGGAAGAAAAATGCTGTTAATAGACAAGAGACCGCAGTCAGTGCCACAATACTTCGTTCCATACGCTGATCACGCAATAGCAAGGCGATTGATGTACAAACCATAATTCCTGACATGAGTGCACCGCACTGTTCTACGCCCGATGCATACAAGCACGCTAGGATCGCAATCACATAATCCGCTCGTTTTACTTTTCTACGCTTCAATGCCTTGACAAACGGATAGATGGCCGCCATCATCGCCGCCATTCCCCACAGATACACAACATTTGCACTTTTCCAAAACACCGAATCATCAAGAATCTTTGCTGGTATGAGTACAAACACTGCCATAAAGGTCACAGGAATTCCGATTCTCCAATCCACCGCCTCCGCAGCATCAAAGACCTTCCATGTGTATAACAAGAGAACCAACCAGGCTCCTGCATTGCAGATGTGAAACCATGCATCCGGAAGCTGCATTAGCAGAACCAGCATCCCCTGTGGAATCACTCGTCCACTCCAGCTCTCGCCCCAAAATTTCATCCACGCAAAAATATTTCCAAAATTAGCAATGCCGTCCCGAAAATTGGAATCGTCCATTTTTTCGATCAGACAAAAGTCAAACATCACAAGAAGGGTATACCATGCAAGACACATCACAATGGTGTCCTTTCTTGAAGTTGCAACACGTGCCTTCCCTTTTACAATTTGCATGATCTGCTTCATGGTTTCGCTCATTTCAAAAAGTACAGGATTTCTTCCCCGTCTGGTGTCATAACAATCATTCCCAGTTGTGCATTTGCCAGTTCTTCCATCCGAATTCCGGTGATTCTTGCATAAAATCCGCTGTATGCATAATTAATGCCATCGTCCAGTAGATCATTGATATCCTGACGATATTCCAACTTGGTCGGGAGCTCATATACAAGATTGTCTATGACATAGCACAGATGATTATTGTCATACACGCCACTGCCAGCTTCCATCATTCCAGCATTAAAATAATCATAAGTCATGCCCTTTTGAACAAACCATCCATGAATCCGGCAGTCTTCTGAACTAAAATCCTCTTCCTCAATGTCGTATACAATTTCACTTCCATCTCCGATCTGAAAATCAGTGAAAGAACGTATATGAATGTCCTGATTCTCTTTTCGATACAAAAAAAATACAAACACAAGCATCCCCATGGCCAAAAACGTTACCATAAGGATGCTCACGCATCTTTTGTTCTTTTTTACGAATGTTGTCAACAAATTCATCCTGTACTTACTATCCCATTCACGTATCGATTCGAGCTCCGTTCGCAAAATCAGATGTAACTATTCAGCATCCATCTCAAATTTTCTTCAGAAAACCTCAATGCGGCCAAACAGAAGCACTTTGTGTTGAATCGTTACGAATTTACTCTCCTCAGATTCAGATTACCATCCTGACAATCAACTCGATACAGTTTCCCCTCTGTATTGGCGTCAATCTCCGGCAGGACTTCGTGATATTTTTGTACAAAGCCATCGTCTATATAAATGAAATACACATAATCATACGATGAAATCATCTCGGTGAGCTCATCCGGTGTCATGTCTGTGCTCCAGATATCTCCATCATATACCGCAGGGCCGGGACTGCTGAAGGCAATCTCACGCGGAAGACAATAATAGCCAACCTTCGTCGTCATCAGCCCATTGGACCCACGCTCAATGATTAGTACCGATTCATTCTCTGCCACCATAGAATCAATCAGATTGCACTCCCCTTCATAACGCGCAATATCCAACTCTGTGTGTTCGATTCCAGACAACAGCTGCCATCGATTATCGCTGACAACAATGAAAGATAACAGCGCAATAATCGTCATAGGAAGTGTACTTGCTTGTTTCTCCATTTGCAGCATCGTCAGCAGCGTCGCTGCTGTCACATACGTCATCATGATCAACCAGGAACTCATGTATCGATCATAGCTTGCAAGCTGACGAGCCTCATACTCAGAAAAGGAAGTATCATACAGAATGCACATCATTAAAACATATGCAACCGTAGATACCACAAGCCAGATCACCATTTGGTGATAGGTACGTTTTCCCATAAAAGCGATACGCTCTCTGGCATCAGTAGTTTCTCCAGTTTCTACTCGAAGTTCCTCCCTGCGAGAAATAAGAACCAGCACTGCAATTGTCACGACTGCCACAAAGGCAAACGGTGCTCCTCCGACTAATCCCTGCGAGAAAATTGCCTTCCAATAGCTGATCTCCACATCATTCTGCCACGCAACGGACCCGTTATGCAGAATCACTCCCATCAAAAGCTTGGTAGTTAGTCCTCCATAGCTTTGCATTCCACTCACATCCATAAATAGCTTCACAAACTGGTTGTAAATACCCCAGAGTCCTACGGATACCATCAAGGGAATGACCTGCCATCTCCAGTTTACAACGAACCAGCGCTGCATTCTCTGTTCATTCCAGATATAAAGCAGCCAGATCAGTATCACAAACGGAGCCGCTGTCATCTTGCACATCACAACGACAGACAACGCCAATGATAAAGAAAACGAGCGATACCGAACGCTCTCCTGATCCTGCAACGCAATCCACAAGCCATAGAAAAGCAGAATGCCAAAAATAGCATCCTCATAAATGGAGTGGTAAAATCGGAAGGCAGAAAACAGCAACGGAATCCCCATAAGGACTAGGACCGCTCCCACATACTGCACCAGACGAATGACATGTTTTCCTACGGTCTGTACCTTCTCTGCCACCGCCAGCACAACGCCGACCAGCAACATCTGCATCCCTCGATACGCATTTGCCTCACTGTATGCCAGCGACAGCTTGCACCACAGATACTCGAATAAAGTCACTGCAGGTACATAGTCCTTATGTGCCATTTGTGCCGATGACATAACGTACAACTGATTGAGGCGACAGCTTTCCTTCAGAAATCTGCCCCAGTGCGAGAACTCGTCCCCTTCAAAGAACTGCTTCCCGTAATTCATTCCGAAAATCAGCACCGCTAGAATCACAAACGCCGGAACCGCCAGATTATCCATGGATGGTCGTAATACATCCAATGCCTTTTTTCCGTCCTTGCAAAATCCATATCCCCAGCCAATCAATGCTAGCAAACAACCAATTCCAATACCGATTAACAGACTGCGAAACAGCATCCCACTGACAAGGAGCAAGAGAATCTGCAAACAGTATGACAGCATTAAAGAATGTCCGAACCGTTTTCGAAATACTGTTCCATATGCCCCCCCGATAAACAGACTGAACACAGCTGGAAGTGCAATTTTTAAAAGTATCATTGCTCTGGTATCTCCCCTCTATCGTTCCGACCTTACGAAAGGTCTTTTTTTGCATGCACTTTCGATTCCTTGTGCTTCTTTTGCTGTACACAACGCATCAGCAACACCATGCCAGCCAAAACCGTAACGCTTAAATTCCTGTAGGTAAACCAGTAGCACGTGATAGAATGAACCTGCAACAGGGAATACCATGCAAACGGATACAGTCCTATCATAGCCAGTGCCGACATGCTGCCACCTCTTCCTTTGACAATTTGCAACTTTCCACACAAAATGCCTGCAGCTAAGAACAGCAACAAAAATAAGAACAATAGAATAAACGGCCATTTCGCAACAACGCGCACGTTTTTCAGAATGCTTCCAACTGGTGAAACCAGAACTCCATAGATTTCATTTTGTCCGGTAGATTGTACCTTTGCCTCATTAAAGGCATTGGAAAAGAAATTCTGTCCTGTCAGAATCGTTCCCATGCCCCACTTTCCAAGCCACATTCCAGCATAACCAAACAGCCAGGCAAACGATCTAAAAATGCAACTCAAAAGGAATTGCAATTCAACAGATGACTTCTTCTTAAAAGCTCTGTACTTGCAGGGCAATCCTGATATTTGCTCTTTCTCTTCCATCAATACAGATAAGATCAGCGGGATTGCCAGTGTCACCATAGGGTATGTCAGAAAATCGATGAAATTCGTTACAATTCCAACGAACAAGAAGAAAAAGACATATCGTCCCTTCTGCTTCAACCAGTCATGCGTTTTTAATATCAGAATGGATGCGATCAGCATCACATAGAATGAAGTTGAGAACTGAAATGACATAATGATGCTCACCGGATTCAGTATCAGCCAAGAAGTCATAACCGCCGCCATGACCTTCTTGCCAAGTTCCTTTTCCGTAAGTCGAAAGAAATAAAAAGATAGTCCCAGACAGAGGATCATATTCAAAATCCTCAGATCAGAAACCTCAAAAACAGAAAGCAATGGCTTCAAAATCAAGAGATAACCATGCCAATATCTTCCATATTCTCCTGTCCCAGAGGCTCCTTCCGTGTCATGCGATTCCAATACTGCAGCTTTATCCGGATTCACGTCATCGTACACCGTGTATGGATTTGTCATTGCATTTCGCACCGGATCATTTTTTCCGGAATACATAGCCTCCAGAAGCATATAACCATCCGTCACATTGTCTAGCTGCGTCATCTTGTACTCGGCAGCCCACTGCGGATAGCTTCCTTCGTAATCATAAATGTAATGTGATCTCCACACATTCGCTTTGATTGGTGCGGTCGGCAAGCAATACAGAAGAATCATAACACCAGAGGCAACTAAAATGGAAAGGATCAGACATGCTATGTATTTGAAAACCTGTACGCAGTATTTCCCCATCACTTCCCCAACACCATTTTCGCAATCTCGATCGCCGCGGCATCCAGCGTATACAGCACCGAATACCCATTCCTTTTATAAATCTCACCTTTTGTCCGAATGCGCTTTTTCACCTCAGACCAGCGCTTTTCATTGTTGCTGGCGCCGCCCATGGTGAAGTTCGCCAAGACCTCATTGACGCATTCGATACGAAAGCCATTTTGATGAATCCACAGCAGCATATCCAGATCGTCAAAGACCGTTTCGTTCCGATAGAGCTTCTGCTCGTAGATCCTCCGGCTGGTGAACTGGGTGGGATGATTCCATGTTTTGGAGGAGACAAATTTCGGATTAGAAGCTTTTTTGATAAATGTGTGGTCTCCGTTGTGCATCCGAATGTCGGCATAGGCCATATCAAACGGCTTCGTCTGATAGAGCTTTTCCATCGTTTCTAAAGCGATGGGCTCATACCAGTCATCGGAGTTAATGATACCGATGAAATCGCCTGTAGATTTACGAATGCCCCTGTTCATGCCATCGTAAATCCCATTGTCCTTCTCCGAGGCTATTGTATACCGTATTCCCCGCTCTGCAAATGCCTTCTCGTAGGAGTGGCAGATCGCAAGGGTGCCATCTGTAGAGCCTCCGTCGATGATGTGGTACTCCATCGGGGGAAGAGTCTGGCGTAAGACCGATTCGATGGTCCTTTGGATGGTGGCTTCGCCCTGGTAGACAGGGGTCACGATGCTAAATGTGATAGTGCTGCAATTGGACATATTGTTCACGTTCTTCCTGCGCTTTCATTCTCTTCATTGCACGGGACTAATCTATCATCCGGCTTGGTGCACATTTGGGTGAACATTGTTGAACACCGATGACATCGACGTATGAACTACTGTCCCTCCTGCATTTCCTTCGCTCGCTCCTCCGAGAAGCCCTCGGTACTTTCCTTTAACAGCAGGATTTTCATCGTCTCGAAGATGATCTGCAGATCCAGCAGGATGCTGAAATTGGTGATGTAGATCATGTCGAATTTGAGCTTGTCCAGTGCAGTTGTGTTGTACTTGCCGTACACCTGCGCCATACCGGTAAGGCCCGCCTTGACCTTGGTCCGGAAGGTGAATTCCGGAATGTCTGCCGTGTACTTCTCCACGTGCTCGACGCGCTCGGGGCGCGGGCCAACGATGGACATGTCTCCGCGAATGATGTTCACGAGCTGCGGGAGCTCATCGATGCGGCAGGCGCGGATGATGCGGCCAACCTTGGTGATCCGGTCATCCTTCTCCCCCGCCGGGTGAGGCTTTCCGTCCTTCTCCGCATCCTCAATCATGGAACGGAACTTCAGGATGGAGAAGTGCTTTCCCCCGATGGTGCAGCGCTCCTGGCGGTAGAATACCGCGCCGCCGTCCTCCAGCTTGATGGCCGCCGCTGTCACTGCAAAAACAGGACTCAGCACCACCAATGCCAAAAGGCTTAATACAACGTCGAAGGCGCGCTTGATGCCGTACTGGAGTCCGGAAATACCCCGGTTCCGCGACAGGAACAGCGGCGTATCAAAGAGGTTCAGCTCTTCCGAGTTCTTGACGATGACATCCGAGAGCTTGGGGACAAAGTACACGCGCTTATCCATGTCAAAGCAGAGCTTAAGCATCCGGTTCTTATCCGCCGACGGCAGGTCGTTGATAAGAACCGCGTCGTAGTGCTGGATGGCCGCGCGGATATTTTGCATGGATTCCTTGTAATGCAGGACCTGCGCCACGTGATACTTGTACGGGACGCCGTTGAGCTTCTCCAACAGCTGGTCCGGATAGTCGCCCACAATCTCGAGGACAGACAGCGGCGGGAAGAGCTTGCGGTAGCAGTTGATCATCGGGATGACGAGGAGGCTGCAAACCAGTGCCTGCACCAGGAACATCACGGCATAGAGCCTCGTGAATTCATGAAGGAAGCGGAACTGTCCGGTAATGGCCAAGGAGAGAAAGATCTCGATGACGTCCGTGACGAGGAGCGTGAGGACCTGGGAGGCCATGACACTGGCCTTTCGCTCGACGCCAATCTTGAAGGCGTGGAGCCAGCGCCCCACGATGCAGAACACCGCAATGTACAAGAGGATCGACATCGCAAGGTTACCAAGCCCCAGTAGGTGCCCGGTCTGGTTGTTGACTTCCACGAAGTCATACCAGGACGCCAAGAACAAGGCTGCGGCGATCCCGGTCAGGATCGCTCCGCAGCCAAAGCGGTATATGTACTTGCCCTGTAGTTGGTTTCTCATGTTACTTGTTGTCTATGACCTCCTCAAAACGTCTGTCGCCCGTTAGTATAGACATTAACTTTAGGGGACGCGCCACACGGACATTATAGCAAAGGAACGCAGTGAATTCATCTGCAAGCAGGCAATTCCCGTTGAAACCGGCAGGCGCTAAACCTTTTAAAAATTCGCATACACAAACTTCACGGGATCGTATCCGGGGCCGTAGACACCGAGCAGGAGAATCGCGCAGATGCAAGCCAGGAGCAACACCCACTCCTTCACAAAGGAGCCGCGGTCGATCCGATCCCGCAGGCGCACGCCGTCGCCGCCCAGATGCGGATCGTGCCGCTCGTGGTAGAGATCGGTCAACAACATCACGCCAGCCATACCCGCGACAATCATCAGACTCCAGCTGTTGAAATTCTGGTACGTGGTATTGATCTCCCGGTAGAAGGCAACCGGATTCCACTGCACGTTCGTTACCATATGCTTCATCATCCCCATGGCTGCCGGGAAGCTCGTCGCCACGTCAAATACATAGCCGACAAACACCAGAAGGAACGTCCGCAGAATCTGGAACAGCCGGTACAGCCGTGCTCCTAGCTTCCACCGGCAAAGAGCGGTGACACCGCAGACACGATTCCACGAGGGGAAGAGTGGCTCCAACAGCATAGAGGCAAAGATGATCAGACCATTCCAGAGACCAAAGGCGACATACCGCCCGCCGGCGCCGTGCCAGATCCCGACCACGAGGAACACCACGATGCAGGAGAGGCTGGCTGGCAGGACCTTCGCCGCATGGCGGCCCAAATCCGTCCGCCCGAAACGTGTTTTGCCCAGTGCCTTGCCGGCGCCGGCAAAGAGCGGTGTCAGCGCCAGCGGATAAAAAATATACTTCTTCATCCAGGCACCCAGCGTGATGTGCCAGCGGCGCCAGTAGTCGTTGATCGAGGTAGCCAGATACGGCTGGCGGAAGTTCTCCGGAAGGCGGATGCCCAGAATCTCCGCAATCCCCCGGGAAATGTCGATACCCCCCGCAAAATCCGCGTAGAGCTGAAGAGCATACAAGAGGACCGCCAATACCGCCATGGAGCCGGAATACTTCGAATAGTCGTTCGTCACCAGGTAGATGTCATTCACAATCCGGTCGGCGAGAACCATTTTCCGTAGGTACCCCCACAGGATCAGCTCCATCCCATGCTTACAGCGGGTCCAGTCTAGGCGGTGCTGCGCAAAGAGGTCTCCGGCCACCGGATCCCAGAAACCGATGGGGCCTTGAATGATCTGCGGAAAGAAGCTGATGAAGAGTGCCGTCTTGAGGAAGCTCTTCTCCGCCTTAACATTTCCGTTGTACACGTCAATGAGATATCCGGCCGCCTGGAAGGTGTAGAAGGAAATGCCCACCGGCACCAGAAGAGACAGAGTTCGCCGGCCATGTGTCAGCGTATCCACCAGCCCCGGCACGTACTTAAAAAAGGCAAGGATCCCGAAGCTCATCACGAGCACGCTCCAGAGCACGATACGCTTTCGCCGCAAGAACCGTGCGCGGATGAGCTTTTTGTCCTCGCGGGATTGTGCTGCCGCTACCTTCTCATCTGCTGCATGCTCTGCGGCTTTCCCGTCTGCAACACCGATTCCGCCTACCGCACATACTCTGTCTGCCGCGCAGCGCGATGATGAATTACCTCCCCTTGCTTTCAGCTCCGCCAGCGCCCGCTTCTGCTCCTGCGTCAAATGCTGTAGGATCTGCGCCCCCATGTAGATGACAAAGCTCGTCCATAGAATGAGGGCAAGATAAGCCCCTCCGCAGATCCAGTAGAACAGCCAACTGGCCACCAGGAGCACCAGCCACTGGTACTCGCTCTTTTTCCGGAAAATCACCGGATATAAGAAATAGGCGAAGACAGTTCCCGCTACGAACAGCAGAAACCGGAACGATACATAACTCATGATGCCTCCCCCGCTTCGTCCATCTTCCACAGCACTTCCATCACCTCGCTGCATTCGAACAAATCTTTGTTCACGACGCCCTCGGCCTGTAGCTGATCATAGTACTGCAAGAAGAGATCCGTGTAGCGTGCCGTATGCTCCCACTGCCGCTTTGTCTTCTCCTCCAGCAGGTCTGCGCTCGCCGTCACGCCGTGTTCCAACAGGTACTCCGAAAAATACTTTGTGAACTTCCGCATGCCACTGACATTCAAGTGATTCGTGTCATAGAAATCCGTTGTCTCATCGATGCCGATCTCTGCCTTTTTCTTCTCAAAGTTCAGGAACGTGTATCCGTACTCGTCGAAAATCTCGGCAATCCGGTTGGTTCTTCGATACACCCGCAGCATCCGCTCATCTCCCTTCGCGAACAGGTGCGGCGCGCGGATGAAGATAATGTTGGTATTCGGATATTTCTTCTTGCAGTGGCGAAGAAACTTGCGAAGAGCCTTCTCATACACCGGATCCAGATCTTCCGCCTCGCTACTCTTCTCAATGCCCGGCACCAGGTCGCACTGCACCGCCGGTCCCGTGATCGTCTCCAGCCCCCGCAGCGTCAAAACGCCCTCGTTGTCCGCGCCAAAGTGCAGATTATTCCAGATGGTCACCGCAGCGCTCCCAATGCCTCCTGGCTGGTGCGAGTGGTATTCGTACATCGGCAGGAGGAGCCGCAGCGCCGAATTCCAGTCCTTGGTCGAGAGCAAGTACTCATCAATGAGCTGCAACCGTATGGGCGATAGCAGCGGCAGGTGCAGCGCCATGCGCTCCACCGCCGTCTGATGCATGTGAAAGTCCTTTTCCTCCGAGGCGCTGTAAAGGGCACCATTCACCTCGATCACCACGGTGTCCGGGTTCTGGCGGCGCATGGCTTCGTCGAGCTGCGCCTGCCACACCTGCACGGCGTCGCCGTTGATCGTAAAGGGATAGCTGGTGATGCCGTAGTCCTTGTACGCAAGGCCGGACGAAAAAGCGCGGCTGATGTCGCTGGCGCCGATCAGCACCACATCCAGCGAATCATCCGGCTCGTTGAAAAAGCCGATGATCCGGTCCTCGTCGTAATTGCGATGGATGTAGAGAAGGTTCCAGGCAAAATTCAGCACCACCAGGACCGCCAGAGCCAGCGAGAGCACCTTGCCGGCGCGGCGAAGATGCACATGTGCTCCATTTATCAAATCCGTTTTTCCCATCTTACCATCCATCTCTCAAATGAGGCCCCTGATCCGGACCTTCTCCTTCCCCATCGCTTGGCCAGTACATACAGCAACAGGAATACTATCTCTGTTCCACAAGCACCTTTCCCAAGAGCTCCCGGAGCTTCTCCATATCCACGGGCTTGGACAGATGCGCGTTCATGCCGCTGGCCAGCGACCGCCGGATGTCCTCCTCAAAGGCGTTGGCACTGATCGCCACGATGGGCACGCTCTTGGCATCCTCCCGCGGCAGGAGCCGGATCTGGTGCGTCGCCTCCAGGCCGTTCATCACCGGCATCATCACATCCATCAGAATCAGCTGATAGTAGCCTTCCTCCGACCGGTTGAAAGCCTCCACTGCCTGCTGCCCGTCCTCAGCACCCTCCGGCACGCACCCAAGCGTCTCCAGGAAGCTGCAGAGAATCTCCATATTCAAGGCATTGTCCTCAGCTACGAGAACACGCACGCCGGCAAAGTTCACCGCCTTTGCCGTCTTCTTCTCCGCACGCTTTTCCACAGCGGCCCGCTGCAGCCGCAGGGTAAAGTAAAACCGGCTTCCCTTGCTAGGCTCGCTGTCGAGCTCAATCCGGCTCCCCATCAGACGGACCAGACGGTTGCTGATGGAAAGGCCAAGTCCCGTTCCCTGCTGACGCGCCGCCAGCGTATCCACCTGCTCAAAGCGCCGGAAGATCCGCTGCTGATCCTCACTGGCAATGCCGATTCCCTCATCTTCCACGGCAAAATACAGCCGCGACCATCCATCCGTATCCTCCGTCTCCTGCACGATCAGCCGCACACTCGTGTGTTCCTCCGAATACTTGCTGGCGTTGCCCAGAAGGTTAACCAGCACCTGGCTAAGGCGCAGGCTGTCACCAAGGTACCCCGTATGTGAGAGCTGAATCTGCATGGAAAATTCCTGTTTTTTCTCCGCGAAGCGCCCGTACATAACCGCATGCAGCCCCTCCAGGAGCTCCTGCATATCAAACGGGGCACAGGCCAGCGTCATCTTGCCGCTTTCGATCTTGGACATGTCCAGAATGTCATTGAGCAGCCCCAGAAGGTACTGAGAGGAGCTCTCCACCTTTTTCAGGCAATCAAGCCGCCGCTCCTCGCTCTGGGACTCCAGCGCGATCTCGGTCATGCCGATGATGCCGTTCATCGGGGTGCGGATCTCATGCGACATTCGGGCCAGGAACTCTGACTTGGCCTGCGCCGACTGATCGTGGTGCTTCTGGTTGATGCTGTTCTGAATGATCGTGCAAATCTCGCACAGCTGCGCGTTCTGCGCCGCGTCCTCCAGCACGGCCGCCGGCAGCCCCAGGAGGTAAATGTCACCGGCGTACTGGCCGTTGTCCGTCATGGGTAGGAAAATGCCTATTTCCCTTTCCGCTGCGTCCAGCCGTGGATCATCGGGTTTATAGCCTTCCGCGATCAGACGGAGCCGGTGCTCGGCCGCCAGCTGATTCATCCGCCGGTAATCCTCCTCTGAACACCGTAAAACAGGGGAATAGCCGCTTTGATCCCCCAGCGGGTGCCAGGTGTACTCAACACTCCCTGTCAGGTACTCCTCATGAAACCGCGTAATCACAAGATTCTGCAGGCCAAACGCCCGCGCCAGGCGAAGGGCCATCAGATCCAGCGACGCCTCCAGGGCGTAGTTTCGATCAAAGAGGTTCAGCGCCAGCGACGCAAGGCCGTTCTGCACGCTGTAGCCCTGCGATACGATCTCGCCAAAGGGACGCACCGGCTCCTCCGTGCAATTTCCGGCATCCCATAAAAGGCAACAACGGTTCTGGCGCCGTGCCTGTTCAAGTGCAACACAGGCACGGTGAATCAGCGTGCTGGTAGGAATTGCCATCCATCCGGCATCCGCCAGTCCCGCATGGAACCGCAGCTCCAGCGAGCTGTTCTGCACCAGTGCGCCGTACTGCGTTTTCAGGCGTTTTAAAATCTCGCAGCACTGCGCCGGCGCCGCTCCCGGCATCCAGACGAGGAACTCATCCGAACCGGCCCGCACATAGATGGATTTTCTGGATACCCGCTGCGTCGTAAGCTCCAGCAGCTCCCTGGCAAACTCCTCCAGAATGACATCCCCAAAGGTCAGGCCACAACGCCCCACCAGAAACGAAAACCGGCTCAAATCCAGCACCGCAAGCACTCCCTGCGGCACGTGATCCCTTGCCTTCTCGATGGCCTCCGTTCCCGGCTGCAGGCGGTAAAAGCCCGTCACCGGATCCTTCCGGCTCCGCACTTCCTCCTCAAGCTCTCGAATCTTACTCTCATGAATGTCACGCACATAGCCGACAATCCGCCGTTCTTTGGTCTCCGGATCCGCGAGGATCTTACCATGATACGAATACCAGTGTCCCTCCGGCTTGTCCTCCCCCGGCACACTGGCAGACGCTTCCGCGGCAACGCCTGCAGGCTCCGCATTCCCTCCAGGTGCCAACAGACAGAGCTCTCCTACAAGGTCCGAACACTCCCCTCGGAAAATGCGCTCCAGCATCCGCTGGTCCTCTCGTGAGAGTCGCGGTGCAGCCACCATCTCCCAGAATTCCCGCAGCTGCCAGACGCCGTCGTAATTTTTACTATTGACAATCTCCAGCGTCTGCGACTCCATCCTATAGGTATAGAACAAATCGTTGGAACTTTGGATCGCAACGCGGTAGCGTTCCTTCTCATCGCTCAGCTGATGGCGGATCTGGAGCTCCCGCTCCGTCAGATCCTCCACCACATCGTGCAGCTCATCCACCTCGGCAATGCCAGACTTCCGGAAGCTGCGAAGTCCCGTGATGCCGCCCCGCACGCTGTCCATCAGCCGGTGCACCGGCCGCAGAACCCTGGTCACCACGCTGACCATCAGCACCATGCCAGCCACTGCACAGATAATAACTGTCGTCAGAATCGTCTGGTACAACCGGTTTCCAAGGCCAAAGACCGACTCCTCCGTCACAAAGCCAAAGAGTACCCAGTTCTTATTCTCGTACGGAACCTGTGTATGATACAACGTCAGCTCGGAACGGACTGCATACACACTCTGCGTTCCCGTCCGGACACCCGTGACCTTCCACAGATCCTGATACGCGTCCTCTTCCAGCGTGAATCCACTCTTCGCCTCCCCGAGGGCCTCATATAAGGTGCCCTTTCCGGCAATCTCCCGGTACATTCCGTCACCTTGCTCGATAGCCAGCACATAACCAGCGTTCTGGTTCCGGTCCAGATCCTGCACCGGAAGGTACGACTTTAACAGATGTCCTACGGACACCTCCGTGCCAAGGACGCCGTACACCACCCCATCGCAGATCAGCGGCATCGAATAGGTAATCATCGAATGGCTGTCCAGGCTGTTGTTTTCCAAGACGAAGGGCGTGGACCAGTAGGCCATGCGACTAGGCTCCACGTCTGTGTTCTCCAATGCCAAAAGGTACGGCTCGTAGTAGAAATCATCCGCCTCCCGCTCGCCGGGAGCCTCAAAGTGAAAGCTCGTGGTCCAGGCATTATCCAGCGAGATCCCTGCCTCCTGGGCCATGACCTTGCTCCCGCGCTCTAAGAGGAGATCCGAGTTCGTGAGCGTCTCCGTAGTGGGATCGGAATCCCGCAGAAAGAAACCGGTGTATTCGCCGCTTGTCGCCTCCGGATTTGCCAGAATCAAAAATACCCCGCAAGAGCCGTCTCGTTGCAGGTAATCCGAAAGCTCCGGAAAGACCGCCTCGCTGTACGAAAGCTTCGCCTCCCGGTTCGATATAAAGTCATCCAGTGTAATCCCTTTGTCAGAGATGTAGCTCCGGAGCCTGGCATTCAGGTAGGTGTTCTCCCTTCGCACCGCACTCCACTGCTCATCCATGGCATTTTCCAGGACCGTCTTGCGATTGTCCACGATACTGCTGTCGATGTTCACTGCTGCTGTGATCATGGTTTCCTTCGTCTTGCTCACGATGAGCGCTGAAAAGGGCAGTACGCCCTCAATCAGCACCACCGCCAGCAACGGAACCAGCAAGATGAACATCAAAGATCGTTTTCGTTTTCTCATACGCCGCTTTCGTTGTTAACGCTCACACGCCTGCCTTCTCATTCAGTGTCTGCACAAGGGCCTCGTACCAGGCATCAAACGCTTCGTCTGTCACGTACTCCGCGACCGCGTCCGCTCTCGGTGTTCCTGCAGCCACTGCCTCATCGATGGCTTCCTTATCCGCCACAGCCTTGTCAGAAAGATTATAATCCAAAACCTTTCTGGTGCCATAGCCTGTCGCAAAGCATTTCGGCGTGTAGAACGTAATCTCGTCCGCCCGCTCCATCACGCTGGTCAGGCAGTCATAGGCCTTGCTGCTGATCGTCAGATTCTGCTCCTTGATCACCGCATCCAGCGCTGCCACCGAATTGGCCTCCTTGCGGACCGGAAAATACGACGCATCACAGACAAAGCGCAGGTTATTTTCCTTGGCTGTAAACCACCGCAGGAACTCGCAGGCTGCGTACTCGTGCTCCGGATCAGAGCTCGTCACCGCCATGCTGGCGCCCTGCTGCACCTGCACCTTATCTCCGCCCTCCATGATGGGCGCAGGCAGCACGATATAGTCGATCACCTTGCTGGTACCGTCGGCACACTCCACCTGATCCGGGAAATACATAGACGAGGAGGACGAACCCGTGTAGGCCAGAATCTCCCCCGTCTTCACATCATCCGAGCGGAACTTCCCCGCGCTGGCAAAATATCCGTTCACATAGGGCACGTAGTAGTTGTCCCACAGACGCCGGATCTGGTCCTTCTTAGCCCGGATCGTCACCGTTCCGTTCTCCACGTCGAAGAGGTCCGTTCCCATCTGCTTCATCCCGATGATGAAATAGTTGGACATCGAATCCCGGCCATAAAAGGCCTTGCCGTCGCCGTCCACATCCGGCGTCAGCGAATCTGTCCACTCATAATAGGCCTTCGCCACTGCCGTAATTCCCTCGGTGGTGGACAGGTCATCAAGACTCACACCCGTCGCCTCGGCAAAGGGTTCCCAGTCCGTCTTGTTGAGCATCATGATCTCTGTCGACTTCGCCACCGGGAAGAGGTACAGCGCCCCATCGTCATCAAAGTACCCTTCCTGCACATAGGCGTCCACGTATTCCGACAGCTCTTCCGCGCTAAAATACCGGGTCAGATCCACCAGCTTCCCCTGGTGCTCTACCGCATAGGCCGTATCCGCATAGGTCGAGAACAAGTCCGGCAGCGCCTTCGAGCCCACCTTTCCCTCTACCGCATCCGTAATAGCCGTCTCCAGATCCGACACCGATCCCAGACTGTAGCCCTCGATGTAAATGCCCTCATCCTTGCCCACGGTCTCGTTGAACTCTGACAAGAGTTCGTCAAATGCTGCCTGCTGCGCACCGTTGTAGTAGTGCCAGACCGTCAGCGACACCGGATTATTCGGATCCAACTCTGCAGTAATAACGCTGTCAGAGCCAGCATCCTCGACGTTTGTGCCATCGGCATTTCCCGTGCTGCCGGTCGCACCGGATCCATTTGCCTCGGCTGCGCTGCCCGCGCCGCACCCGGATAAAAGAGCCACGGAAAGCGCAGCCGCAAGGGCCGTGGTGAACAACCGATCGGCAAGTATTTTCGAGATTGTAATCGATTTCCTGTGCATCACCTTTTCATCCTTTGCTTCCATATCGGTAATTATTCATCTTTCACACACTCGTACTATTTTCTATTTGAAGAGGTCTTCCAGCGTTATCAGGCAAACTTCTCCACGCTCCTGCGCCTGAAGAAGCCCCTCCGTAAATCCGCCCTTTGAGAAAATATAATAGTGGTAGTGGGTTCCTTTTCCGAAAACGGATGCGTAATCTCTGAGCAGATCAAGTTCATCCATCCCAATTTTCTCATTTCTATACTTGCACGAGCCGATGATATAGTCCTTCCCCTCAGCGGGTGTTCCTACAATATCGATTTGGATCTGCTTTTTCTTCTTAGGATCCGTGCCCCACCATTGGCCGATTTCACTCAACTCAATGGGAAGATCCTTCGAATAATAAAGCAGGTACTCCTGACACATCTTCTCGAAAATCAGCCCCATGTAATCCGGAAGGTGCTGCTTGACCGCATGCGGATAGGCCTTTGCAATTCGGCCGGAGTCAATGGCACTCATGTTGATCGGAACAAACCGGTACCAGAAGCGGAAGAAATTATCCGCCAGCAAATAGATTGTTTTCTTACCCGGCTTTTCTGTAATGGGCGTTTCCTTTTTCACAATACCAAGGTCAATCAGGGTTTTCAGATACTTCGCCACCACCGAATTCTCTTCCCCGACTTTCAGCTTGATATCGTTCATTCGGGAAGATCCCTCTGCAATCGCTTTGATGATCGCGTTATAAATGGCTGGCTCGCGGAGCTCTTGTTTGAGCAAATTGCCCGGCTCCTCATACAGATAGCTGGAACGGTCAAAAAAGTTATCCAGCAAAGCCTCATCCACGCCATCTCTCACATCCAACTTGTTGATATAGTGAGGAACGCCTCCTGTAATTCCATAAATCAGGGAATTATCTTCGGCAGACAAATTCGGGTGGAACACAGCAGTTTCCTTGTAGTCCAGTGGCTCAACTTTGAACTGCCCCGTTCGTCTGCCATACAATGGGCTTTCCTTGCCCAGCACCTGGTTCTCCATAAAGCTCATTGAAGAACCGCATAGAATCAGGAACATCTTGGATTCTGTCCACTTATGGTCAATGATGTGCTGCAGCATCGCCGAAATGGCCGGTTTTGCTTTCGCAAGATACGGATACTCGTCAATAACAAAGACGATTCGTTTTTCCTTAGATAGCGTTGTCAACTCATCCAAGGCAGCGTCATAAGATCGGAACTCCGGCAAAGACTCCATGTCTGGCCGCTCAAAACTCATGATCGCCTTTGAGAGAGCCTCCAAATTCTCCTTTCCTGTCGTATTCAATGCAGAGAAAAAGATGGCGGCCTTATCCTTACAGAACTCGTTAATCAGTGCCGTTTTCCCCACGCGCCGTCTGCCGTAGATGACAATGCACTCAAATCGGTCACTTGTATATCGTTTGTTCAGCTTCCGAAGCTCGTCCTCACGGCAATAGAATTGACTCATCCACTCACCTCCAACATTTACGCTCGTAAATACATCGACATTATAACCGGTGTGTCCATTAGTGACTCGTAAGTTACTTTCTCGTGAGTATAATGAATCAGATGATTTCCGAAGTCAACCTTCTGATTATTCCTGTTCAAAAAGGATTCTTTGCATTGTAGTGCAGAAATGATTATATTTTGCAGAGTACATTACAAAAATGCGGACCTTTCTGTAAGCGTCTAAAAATCCGGTAGGTAGCATCCAACGCTGCCTACCAATACAATAGTAGTTGGTAGAAATTTACTACCAACGCAAAAGCCCCAACC
>CAVKRN010000050.1:3643-18981 GCA_963658695.1 bacterium | reverse complement strand
AGCCAGTATAAGGCTGATGGAAAGATTCACCAGCAGGAACGTGATGTATCCAAGGTTCTGAAGAGTGGAAATACGAAGATCTCGCTTTTCGGGTTTGAGCATCAGACGGAAGCAGAGAAATTTATGCCGCTGCGTCAGATCGGATACGACGGGCAATCGTACCGGGCGCAGATCCTGGACAAATGTGCGAAGCGGGCCTATCCGGTGATTACGATGGTTCTGTACTTTGGGATGAACCATTGGAACTACGAGCGAAATCTATTGGGAGTGCTGGATGTTCCGGAAGAATTCAGACCCTTTGTCAGCGATTATGAGATGAAGAATCTCTTTGAAATCGCATTTCTTACGCCGGATCAGGTGCAGATGTTCCAAAGTGATTTTAAGCACGTTGCGGATTATTTTGTTCAAAAGCGAATGAACAATGATTATAAGCCGAGTAACGAGCAGCTTAAACATGTGGATGAGATGTTGAAATTAATGTCAGTTCTGACGGATGACACACGATTCGAAGAAGTTATTCGGGAACTGTCAGGAAAGGGAGGTACCAGTATGTGCACTGTATTAGACAAGATTGAAAACAAGGGAAGAGAAGAAGGACTTGCGCAGGGACTTGAGCAGGGCAAGTTGGCAGGAATGACACAGATCTATTATACAGAGATGCATTATTCTGCGGATCAGATCGCAAAGAAGCTGGACACTCCGGTCGATGTAATTCAGGAACTGATCAATAGCATTCTAAAGAAATGATTGTGTGACAACTGGATGGATTTGGGGCGATTTCCGTGTTTTTGTTAGCAAAACAAATAATTCCCGCAGTAAGGTTGAGTTGTAACCTTACTGCGGGGATAAAAATATCACGCATAGTATGAGTGGAGTAGATCTACCGATGAGGTCGCTCTAGCCTACAGTGTAAAGTACAATGTACGGACGATTTCATAATAATCGTCCGAGTCGAAGGCAATTCGCTTGCTTCCGATTCGGGTAACACCAGGATAATAGGAATCGTGCAGTGCCTTTTCCGCATCCTTGAATTCGATCTCTACGTGGAAATGCTCCGGAAGTGTCATCAGGCAGGACTTTGGATCCTTTGCAACCGCCTCCATCATACCGTCATGGATCTGCTGAATAGCAGTCTTAGGATGGATGGATATGGTGGACGTGCCCCAGCCCTCGAAGACAGGGACCGCGGTAATATTCGGGATCAACTCCTTGGCCTCATCACACAGTGCCTTATCGCCGCTGACAAAGATGGTCGGAATGCCGTAATAGGCCGCAAACATGGAATTCAGCATAAATTCACTCGCATACTTACCATTGACCTCGATGTATTGGTTGCGAAGGTTCATCGTATGCGACAGATTATTGCCGGTGGAATAGGCGCCGGAGTGATAGCCGGTCATGGCGGCAGCATCGCAGTCGCGTACGCCGGCCATCATATTGCCGGGAATGGTGACCCAGCCGCGGATGAGGTGAACACCCTCAGGGAGTTCATCTCCAATGATGTTGCGGGCGGAATCATGGGAATCCTTCACCAGAATATCCTCCACCTTGCCGGTCTCCAGCGCGCCGTTGCAGGCAGCAGCCACTTCACGTGACATCTGCAGTGCAAAACGGTCGTAGCCCGGTCTTCCAATCTCAGTCTCGTCCCAGTGGTTTATACCGCAGGTTCCCTCAATATCAGAGCTGATGAATAGTTTCATGTCGATGTCCTCCTAGCTGTCATTGCGATTGCAACGCTGCAATCATTTTCAAAAGGTTACCGCTATTCTATATCCTGCAGCGGTACAGAGCCAGAAAAATTGGTATAACAGAATGAATTTATTTCGTGGAGTTATCTCTGCTCTGCCGAGTTCTGCGTGTAGAACGATGCGCGAGAGCTGATCTGATATTGCTTCGGGGAAAGCTTCAGATGCTTGGAGAATGTACGGGAGAAGTTGGAGTAATTATTAAATCCACACATAAAGCACACATCAATGGGGGACTTTCCCTCCCGTAGAAGTTTCTTTGCCTGAGAAAGTCTTTTTTCGATGATGTATTGCTGAACCGGCATACCGGTATACGCCTTAAAAATTCGGGTCACATAGACTGGATTTAGGTGTACTTGTTCGGCAATCTCTGCCAGAAGAAGATTCTCCGTCAAATGTTCATCAATATACTGGAAAATAGCTGTAATCGCAGGGGGGGCGGTATGCCGGGATTTCTGGCACTGCGAAGTATCGGAGATCCGTCCAATGAAAACCAGAATTGTTGTCAAAAGGGACTCCGCCAGAAACTCATGTCCAAAAGCGGAAGCCGGCTCGAGAAGAGTCTGATCCAATGATTTGGCATAGTCGCAATAGCGGGCAATCTGAGTTTCATTTAAATGCAGCACATTAAGGTGGGAAGATTCTGTTTGATAGAAACAATCGGTAAAATGCGCATAGAGGGCCCCTCTTTTCTGGATATACGATTCCTTGATATTGATAACAACACGGCTGTATGTGCTGTCACCGATTGGCACGGCATAGTGGAAAACGTATGGGGGAATCAGAACCATGTCTCCACGCTCCATAATCCAACTGTCATGCTCAAAGTTCAGACGGATATCCCCCGACAGGAACAAGTAAATTTCATATCCATCATGGTTATGAAGTACGGTGGAGACGGTGATCGGCGTATCCTTACAGAAGCAGATAAAATCATTGTCCTGTGTCTCCCAAGCCATTTGATAGTTCGTTTCTTTATTCTTTTTCATCATACATGCCTATCTATTGTGCAATTTGCTGATTCGTATCAGATACCAATATAGCACTGAAAATACAATGCTTCCGACCAGAGTGCAGATACAAAAGAGACAATATATTCCCTTGCCTCTGCATTATCTGCGTGCAAATTATACACATCAAAAGTTGAAAAACGCAATAAAAACAGACAAATAATGTGTATTTGGCAAAATGCTAACGGTGCTACCATCGAAGCATCTTAAAGAAAATCAATTCCTGAAAAGAAGTTCAGGGGGAAAAAGGAGGGGGATTAGGCATGCAGAAAACATGGCGGAAAATATGGAATTACAAATGGGTCTATTTGATGCTCTTACCGGTCATCATTTACTTCATCGTTTTCAAGTATGTTCCGATGTACGGGATTGTTATTGCATTTAAGGATTACAACGTCTTCAAGGGAATTATGGGAAGCCCGTGGGCGGGACTTGCGATTTTCCGGAAAATTTTTGCTAACAAGAACTTCTGGAATAGTATTCGCAACACTTTCTCACTGAATCTTCTGACGCTGGCCGTGAGCTTTCCGCTGACTATCATTGTCTCCCTGATGATTAACGAGGTGATGCACACACGGCTGAAAAAAATCGTACAGTCTATCCTGTACTTGCCACATTTCATCTCCTGGGTTGTAGTGGCCAGCATCGTAGTTAACCTGTTCTCGCAAAATGGCGGAACGATCAATCTGATGCTGAATCAGATTGGAATTAGTTCTATTCCGTTCCTTTCCGATAAATTCTGGTGGATTTTCACATATGTGGTCAGTAACGTCTGGAAGGAAATCGGGTGGGGAACCATTATTTACCTTGCGGCACTAACAGGCGTGGATGAAACGCTGTATGAAGCTTCCTATCTGGACGGAGCAACGAAATTTCAACGCCTCATTTATATCACGCTGCCGTCGATCAAATCCGTTATCGTGGTAATGCTGATCCTTCAGATCTCTAAGATGATGACCATCGGATTGGACGCTCCGCTCCTTCTGGGAAACAAAAAGGTTATGGACGTTTCAGAGGTAATCAGTACCTACACGTATCGCCTTGGTATCGAGCAGGCAAAGTATAGCGAGTCCACAGCCATCGGTTTGTTCCAGTCGGTTGTAAACATAGTCATTCTTTTTGCAGCGGATCGGTTTGCAAAGGCAATCGGTGAGGAAGGAATTCTGTAAGGAGGAAGAACACGATGAAACAGAAATTGACGATAGGACGGATCATCAATGTGGTGATTCTGCTGGTACTTACCTTTATCTGCCTTTATCCGTTCTTGAATGTCATTGCGTATTCGTTGAGCGGTTACAACGCGGTTCTAACCGGGAGCGTCACGTTTTATCCGAAGGATTTGACCTTCGACGCATATAAGGAAATCCTTGGAAAGAAGCAGATCTGGCAGGCAATGGGCACCACAGTTTTCGTTACCATTGTTGGCACAATGCTGAGTTTGGTGTTAACCGTGTTCGCAGCGTATGCATTGTCCCGTGAGGATCTTCCGGGACGAAAAGCGATTACAGGCTTCATTTTATTCACCATGTATTTCGGCGGAGGAATGATACCAACATTCCTGGTCGTTAAGCAGGTTGGACTTTATGACACACTGGGGGCTTTGTTCATTCCAAATGCTGTGAACGTATTCAATTTTATTGTCATGCGGACCTTCTTCAAGAACATGCCTGTGTCATTGGAGGAAGCGGCACGAATTGATGGTGCATCATACATGAAAGTGCTACTCCACATTATTCTTCCTTTGTCACTTCCGATTATTGCCACGATCGGTTTGTTCTATGCCGTTGATTACTGGAATTCCTATTTCAACGCACTGCTCTATATTACCAGCCCAGAGAAATATACGCTGCAGTTGCGACTTCGTTCACTCCTTTTTGGTGGTGAACTGAATAGTACGGCCAATCTGGAAGGCGCGGGAAGCATGGTGATGTCCCAGTCTCTGAAGATGGCAACGGTTGCGGTATCAACGATCCCGATTCTGGTGGTTTACCCCTGGCTTCAGAAGTACTTTGTCAAGGGAGTCATGGTTGGATCGGTCAAAGGATGAGCAATAGTTAAGTAGCAATCACTTTCCGCCTATATGCATGAGGCGGTGGTGGGAAAAGGATTTTCCTAATGAGAGGGAAAAGAAACGGAGGGTATCTATGAAGAAACTGGTGTTAAAGAGAAGGCTCTTGGCAGGGGTTATGTCCGCTGCCATGGTGTCGGGGCTTCTGGCAGGTTGTGGTTCATCTTCTTCGGAAAATGCGAAGGCAGATACAACTGCATCAAACAGCTCTGCAGAAAGCGGTTCGTATGGTGAGGCAGAGAGTGGCTATCAGACCACCTATGGTGACAAGCAGTTTGATAACGTTACGATTACCGTGGAGCTGTTTGACCGGAGCAATGCGCCCAGTGGTTCTACGATTACAGAGAACAAGTGGACGGAGTATGTTAATCAGGAGATGAACAAGGTCGGAATTAATGTAGAGTTTGTTCCGGTTCCGAGAAGTGATGAAATCACCAAGATGCAGACAATGGTTGCCAGTCAGACAGCACCAGATATAACCATTACATACACCTACGCCTACGCGGAGGATTACTTTAATCAGGGAGGAATCTGGGATCTGTCTGAGTTTATTGACGGAGAGGATCAGGCAAAGAATCTGAAATCATATATCGGAGACTCTTGTCTCGATATCGGAAGAAACGCAGAGGGACAGTTGTACGGTATTGTTGCTAAGCGTGCTACAACCGCAAAGAGTAATCTCTTCATCCGTCAGGACTGGTTGGATAAGCTCGGATTGGAGACTCCGACGACACCGGATGAACTAAAGAATGTCCTTACGAAGTTTGTAAAGGAGAATCCGGATGGAAGAAAAGACGCGGTAGGCGCGGTATTCTGGCAGATGTGGAATACACGAACTGCATTCACAACTCTTGGGCAGGATGCCAACAAGTGGCAGGTGGCCGCAACCGAAGATTGCATCATGGACTACTATGATCAGGAAGGCATGAAGGCGTTCTATCAGTATATGAACGAACTGTACAACGATGGCATTATTCATTCGGAGTATTATACGCTGGATGAAGATATGTATAAGAACCTTTTCTGCTCTGGAGCCCTTGGTTTTTGCGAATACAACGTAAATGGCAATGTGGATGTTCTGCGCGGTGGCCTTCTGCAAACCTTGAAAGAAAATCAGTCGGATGCAGATATGGTTTCTCTTGCACCTCTTAAGAATGTCAATGACGGGAACCAGTACAGCGCAACCTATTCGGAAGGCGGATTGATCGCGTTCTGCCCGAAGACTGCATCCGCTGAGACAGTGGAAGCTTGCATGACTTACCTTGACTGGATGTGCTCTCAGGATGGAGGTTTTGTACTCTATCACGGATTTGAAGGTGAGCATTACGACATGGTGGACGGTGTTCCGGTTGTTAAGGATTCCAGTTACAACGCAACGGATAAAGACTGGATACGTACAGATCTGTTTATAACGGGAAACCAGGGATACTTCATGACTGTGGATGATTTCAACGCCTGCACCTCAAAGGAGGCTCCTGGATTTGAAGACTACGTAGTCAACAATTATGAGAATGCTCTGTTTGGAACAGATCTTCCGGATAGCTATTACACATCGCCGTCTACGTCGGGGCTTATCACAGATCTTAAGCTTATTCAGGATGAGTATCAGGTAGACTGCATCACCTGTGCACCTTCTGATTTTGACGCTACCTTTGCTGAGTATATGAGCAAGTTGGAAGATGCAGGTATTCAGACGGTCATTGACGAAAGAACAGCTTATTACGGAGTGAATTAATCATACATTGATCGAACAATCTTTTTCACAGGCCGCTGCGGGCATTATGCGGCGGCCTGAATAAAAGATCGTTCTAAACAGGAACAGAAGGTGGATAAGATGGGAAACAATGACGGAATGAATTATGCACCGGTTGGGAAGCCAAAGCCTGTGGTGAAGCCAGGAGAATTTGTGATTGCTGCAATTTCACTGGACCATGGTCATATATATGGAATGTGTAATGGACTGGTAGAGGCAGGGGCCACTTTGAAATGGGTGTATGATCCGGATCCCGCCAAGGTAGAACAGTTTTTAAAAACATATCCGGGAGTACAGGCTGCAAGCAGTGAGGAGGAAATACTTTCCGATCCAACAGTTAAACTGGTATGCGGAGCTGCTGTAACAAGTCTACGCTGCGCGTTGGGCCTTCGGGTTATGGCGGCCGGAAAAGATTATTTTACAGATAAAGCGCCATTGACCTCACTGGAACAATTGGCACAGGCGAGAGAAATGGTTTCCCGAACAGGACGAAAGTATATGTGCTACTACAGCGAACGCATCCACGTAGAAGCTGCAGTCTATGCGGGATATCTGATCAGCCAGGGAGCGATTGGAACGCCGATTCATATTGATGGCTTCGGCCCGCATAGAATAGGGGATCCTTCGTCACGGCCCGACTGGTTCTGGAAAAAAGAGCAGTATGGCGGAATTCTTTGCGACATTGGAAGCCATCAGATTGAACAATTTCTTTTCTATTGTGGATGTAAGGATGCGGAGGTGCAGTACAGCGAGGTTGGCAACTACAACCATTCGCAGTATCCGGAACTGGAGGACTTTGGTGACGCAATTCTTGTTGGAGACAATGGAGCTACGCAGCATTTCCGTGTGGACTGGTTTACGCCGGATGGTCTTTCCACGTGGGGAGACGGTAGAACATTTATCCTAGGGACGGAAGGGTACATTGAGCTTCGCAAGTACGTCAATATTGCAACGCAGAAAAGCGGCGGGCATGTCTTCCTGGTCAATCGGGATGGCGAGCAGCATTTTGAAGTAGATGGCAAGGTTGGTTATCCATTCTTTGGAGAGCTAATTCTGGATTGCCTGAACCGTACGGAGAATGCAATGACGCAGGAACACTGCTTCAAAGCGGCGGAGTTATGCGTACGTGCAGAACTGCAAGCCAAGAAGGTACACTAAATAATTACCCTGATTTCTGATGGAACTTTCTCCTTGCGTTCATAGGAACGCAATATGGATGAACATTGTCGCGGAATGCGGCAGGAAAGGAATCTATGATTCACGTAGCAATTGTCGGAACAGGCGGAATTTCTCACGCACATATCAAAGGACTTCTGGAATTTCCGGAACGCTGCAAGATTGTGGCACTATGTGATATTGTGCCCGGAAAAGCACAGAAGGTGAAGGAACAGTATCATCTGGACTGTGCTGTTTATGAGGATCATCAGGAAATGTTGTCAGCAGATGTTCCGATTGATCTGGTACACGTTTGCACACCACCGTTTTCGCATGCAGAGGTTTCTATTCATGCGATGGAAGCGGGGTGCAATGTTCTATGCGAAAAGCCAATGGCAGCAAGTCTTGCAGAATGCGATGCAATGCTCCGCGCAGAAAAAGAAAATGGTGTTGTATTAGGCCAGATCGCACAGAATCGCTTTACAAATCCGTACTGGAAGATGAAAAAGCTTCTGGATAGTGGCCTTGCCGGAAAAGTATGTGCTATTCAAATTAATTCGAACTGGTGGAGAGGGCATTGCTATTACGATCTATGGTGGCGCGGCACATGGGAAAAGGAGTGCGGCGGTCCCACACTCAATCATGCAGTGCATCACATTGATCTTCTGAATTGGTTGGAAGGCGGCCTGCCGGAAAAAACGGTTAGCATGCTGACCAATGTCATGCATGATAATTCCGAAGTGGAAGATCTTTCGGAAGCTATCATGAAATATGAAAATGGAAGTCTTGCCTCTGTAACCAGTTCTGTAGTGCATCACGGAGAAGAGCAGAGCATTGTTGTACAGTGTGCGGATGCCAAACTGTCTGCACCATGGAATCCAAAAGCAGAGATATCCATGGGTAACGGATTTCCGGAGGAGGGGGGCAACAAGTCTCTTCTTGAGCAATTAGAGAAAGAATATCAGGCAATCCCGGATCTGAAGTATACCGGACACACCGGCGAGATTGATGATGTTTTGTCCGCACTGGAGAATGGAACCAGGCCTTTGATTACTGGCGTTGATGGAAAACGGACGATTGAGATGATCACCGCAATCTACAAAGCCGGTTTTACGGAATCGGTTGTGAAGCTTCCGATTCTGCCGGAAGACGAGTATTACAGCGGAAATGGAATTCAGAAAAATGCAATTCGCTTCTATAAGAAAGGAAAGGCACTGGAGAACCTTTCGGAAGAAGAAATCAAGATTGAAGCGGTGAAATAAAAATCGATGTACTAGCTGGCGGATAGGCAGGACGGTATTGATTTCTCAGGAAGTGAAAACAGGTGTAAGACAGGCGGCCATCATGGGCAGAATCAGAATGGGTGTAATTGGCATCGGCAGCATGGGGTCGGCGCATGCGATGCAGATCTATAAGAACAAGGTTGAAGAAATGGTACTGGCGGCTGTTTGTGACACAGATTCGCTGCGGCTGGAGTGGGCGAGAAAGGAATTTGGAAACGAAACACTTCTTTATTCGAATTACCACGATCTAATTGCTTCTGGAAATGTTGATGCAGTACTAATTGCAACGCCACATCCGTTGCACCCTTCGATTGCGAAGGATGCTCTTCTGGCGGGACTTCATGTACTGACAGAGAAGCCGGAAGGAATTGATGTGATGGCCGCAGAAGCGGTTAATCGTGCAGCACAAAAGAGCGGCTGTGTGTTCGGAATTATGTACAATCAGAGAACAAATCCGCTGTTTACAGAACTCCGAAGACGCTTTCAATGTGGAGAGCTTGGGGAACTGATCCGCTTTTCCTGGACGATCACGAATTGGTACCGCACACAGGCTTATTATGACTCTGGTTCTTGGAGGGCAAGTTGGTCGGGAGAAGGCGGCGGTGTTCTCATGAACCAGTGCCCGCACAATCTGGATATTTGGCAATGGATGACGGGAATGCCGAAACGCTTGATTGCAAGCTGCCGCACTGCTCATTTTCATGATATTGAAGTGGAGGACGAGGCTGAAATCTATGCGGAATATGAAAATGGCGCAACAGGTGTATTCTTGACCTCTACCGGAGAATATCCAGGAACCAATCATCTTGAACTTTCTGGAACAAAGGGAAAAGCCGTCATTGAGAATGGCGTGCTGACGCTTCAGCTTCTGGAGCAGGATATACGGGAGACGACATCCTCATCGCCGGAATGCATGCCGCATTGCGAAATAAAAACCGTGCAAATCACGCAGACGGAGCAGGAGAGCGGACACCTTGGCATACTCAATGATTTTAGCAGGGCCGTTCGGAAAGGAACAAAGCTTCTTGCTCCGGGAGAAGAAGGCGTTTACGGATTATCGCTTGCCAATGCTGCATATCTCTCATCTTGGACGCATGATTGGGTAGACTTTCCGTTGGATGGAATGACATATCGGGCGGAACTTCGGAAACGACAGGAGAACAGTACAGGAAGAGGGAAGGCGCGAATTCAGAACATTACCGGAGAGTACTCAGAACGTTGGCGTGTGAAATGGTAAAAAACAGAGAATCTTTACGATGAGAAGCCCCACCATTGAGTAGATGGTGGGGCTTCTCATTTGCCTACGTATGTATTCTAATGCGAAAAACGGCCAGATTCCCGGGATTCAGAAATGAGAGCAGGGATTACTCCAGTACCGCGGAGCCGTTTACATACAGCTGATAGCCGTTGGAAACAACCTGCGACAGATCGCCGGTAAAGGAGGTGACGTAGCTGTCACCGGTAAGAGTCCAGGTGGAGGTACTATCCAGTGTGACATTGACTTCACCGGCGGCGCCGGAGGTATTAATGGTTCCGGTAAAAGCACTGCTGTCGGATAATGTCATATCCAGAGAGGAGATGTCATCCACGGTAATATTGCCTTCCATTGTCTGCTGGGAGACGGTAAGCGTTACATCGCCCCCGTTTGATCCGCTGGTACCCCAGCCGCGGCTGCTGTCGTTCCCGGAGATGGTGAATAGCTGTCCATTGGCGGTGACAAGCTTGGTGTTTGTGAGCGAGATTGTGCAACTCGTATTGGTCACATAGAACAGGTCACCGGACAAAGAAGTAATGCTGCCGCCAACCGAGGAAAAGCTAGACTGACCAAGTGCGGCATCGCCGGACATGCTCTGATAGATCATGACGGCATGGAGATTATCATTATCACTGCCGCCGGCAGAGGAGGTCATATTGCCGGATACAGTGCAGTTCTCCAAAGCGATGGAGTTCTTGCCTTCAATGACAAGGCCTTCGGAATTATTGGCAGTCAGCGTCGCATTTTTAACCGTGATATCGGCGGTGCTGTAAACAGCAGGGCTTCCAAGACCGCTTGTTGTATAGGTGCCGCCGTCGACGGTGACGGTACCGCCGCCACGGTCGCTGCGGATGGCCGCAGCAGAATCCCCCTCTGTTGTGATCGTCAGGTTATTTGCAATGGTGGTGCCGCCGCCGGTTGTCTGGATACCGCCGGAATTGAGGCCGGTTGTGTGTATGGTAGAGTCGGAGATAGTCACTGTTGTGCCTTCGCCGTAGCTGAAGATGCCGTTGCCGTTTGTGACGGAGGTGTTGACGGTTGCATCTGTGATGGTAACGTCGGCCCCGTTGAGCGCAAGGAATGCTGCGTTTTGTCCGTAGAAGTCGCCGTCCTCCGTGTTGGAGGATTCACCTGCAGTCTTCTCAATGGTGACGCCGCTGAGGGATGCGGTCACGCCGTCTGCCCGAAGGGCATTTTCATCATCACCTTCGGAAAGATAGGTCGCATCGGAAACGGATGCATTGTCATCCAGGGAAGCGGCGGAGGTGCCGTTCGTTACCTCAGAGCTTCCGCCGAAGCCGCCGCCGGCCTGGAGGTTTTTCACAGTGAGGGAAATCGCCTGATTGCTGCCATCCAGTTCAACCTCAATTACCTGATTCTCGGCCAGATCTTCGAGGGTACCCTCCTGAGAGCCCTGCTGGAATTCGATTGTGATGACGGTGCTGTCAGTGATGGTGAAGGTGATGCTTTCCGAGCCTGCTTCGAACGTGGAGCCGCCGGGCATCTGTCCGTTGGGAGCCTCACCGTTTCCGTTGTCACCTTCCGGCTTATCGGGAGCCTCACCGGAGGGCGCAGAGGCGCCATCCGAAGGAGCGGAAGAATCATCCGCAGGAGCATTCGGGGCGGCTTCTTCTCCTGCAGATTGAGCGGTAGTGAGTGTGCCAACTGTTGCCGTAACTTCCGATTCATTGATAGATGTGATTTGAGCTGTGATGGTACTGGCCTCCTCGTCAGTTGTTTCTGTGGAGGTATCCTCGGAAGCGGTGCTGGCAGCAGAGGATGCAGAATCTGTGCTGGAACAGCCGCTGATCAGAAGAGAAGCGGTCAGGGTGAAGCACAAAATGGAGGCAAGACGTTTATTTTTCATACAGGAACTCCTTTCTTGTCGGTTGTGTGATTGTACATAGTTCCGTTTGGTGTGAGATACCACATCTGGAGAGACGGCTCACATTGAGCGGAGAAGATAGATACCAACATAAAGAACAACTGTGAAGATCCTGTGTGCGAAGTATGAGAATTCTGTGGTCTTATGGTTTTCCATTCGGCATATGTATCGGCATGATGCTCGGAGTTGCACTCGGCTGCTGGCTGGACGATCTCGCGCTTTGGATGTGCGTGGGAGTTACGGTCGGTGTGGGAGTCGGCGCGGCAATTGATGCAGCAAAGAACAAAAAAGACCGGTGAAACCGGCAATCACACACAAAGGACATGCTGATTGAATCAGCATGTCCTTAAGCCTTGGCGTTACAAGAATTGTAAAACTATATGAGTAGTGGAGCATACGGGATTCGAACCCGTGACCTCCTCCATGCCATGGAGACGCGCTCCCAACTGCGCTAATGCCCCGAACAAGAGAAAGCATGGCCATCGTGGATGGCAAACACTCCTCTGACACATTCAAGAGCATACCATAGGACGGGATGGAATGCCAGCGCTTTTACGAATGAGACCGGCGCATTGGTTACTGTACAGACGCCACACTGTTGCTTGTTTGCCGCACAAATACAAGGGTCCGACTACGAAAGTCGCAGAAACCCCTTCCCGACCACGATGTTCAAATCGAAGGAGCGCTGCGTTCCGTTGTCGAAAAGGACGGTAAGCCGCTTGCCAGTGATCTGCTGGATTCGGCCGGAGCCATATACTTCGTGATGAACCGGGCTTCCGCAGGCTGCGGCTGCTGTGAAAGCCTGAATGCGTGCGGCTTCTGCCTTCGGATTGTAGGTGACAGAGCGTTTCCCGGACGGCGAGGTGTTCTTTCCGGTAATGGCGCTTTTTCCAATAGAGACAGTCTTATCCGCGGAGGCTTTCTTGCAGATAGTGGCTTTGGACGGCTCGCTTTGCAGCTCTTGCACGAATGCAGATCCACTTGGCAGGACGAAGATACCAAGGTAGTCCTTGGCCCTTGTCATGCCGACATAGAAAATCCGGCGTTCCTCCTCATAGAGTGCGAGCGCCTCCTTATCTCCTCTCTTCGGCGAATCCATGGAAGGGAAAATACCGTCTCCGACGTCCAGCAGGAAAACCCGGTCATATTCCAGTCCCTTACTGGCATGGATGGTGGAGAGGATCAGGCCGTTTTGTCTGAAAGGGGCATCAGTTGATGACATTTCCGCTGTAGAAACGTCAGCTGATGCAGCAGCAATTGGAACCGATCCGGGATCGGTAGTTCGTATCGAAGCAGATGAAGAAGTGGCAGCAGGACCAACCACGGAATCACCGCGTCCGCCCGAGGAGCCGCGCTGCACACAGCCTTGCAAATAGTGAAGCCGCTCAAAAAAACTCTGCAGCGATGCCTCCTGCCGGGCCAGAAGCTCTAAGGTGTTCATTTTCCCCTGCCCAATCTGTGCACGCTGCAGATAATCGCCATATCCCAGCGAGTTGCGGATCAAGGCAAGCGCAGTGGAAGCGGAGCTGCCAAGGATCGTGTCACGCTGCTGGTTGAATTTCCTCGCTGCCTTTTTGATATAAAACTCAATATCAGGATCTCTGGTCAGGAGTGTCAGGATCGACTGCTTTTTTGTTCCCTGCCGGGCCTTTTCGCACAGGCGGAGAGCGGTTTTCTTATTGAGGTACAGATTCAGCTTGTAATAGATCTGCAGGAAGCTATCCGTGTCCCTGGGGTCCTTCAGAAACTGATATATGTACCTCAGATCATAGATCACGCGGCTGGTGAAAAAGGACGAATCCTTGCTGCGAATCCGGTAAGGCAGGCCGTTTCGGTCCAGAAGGTCAATGAGCGGAAGTGCGCTTTCATTGTTCCGGTACAGGACAGCTGTCTGGGTCTGGAGATTTTCCGCTGCTTTGAGCAGATAGCTGTACTGATTCTGCGGATGCTTTACCGGGAGAATGCGAACCTGCGTACGAGCCTCCCGAACGGCATGTATGGACTTGGGGTGCCGACTTTTGTTGCGGGCGATCAGGCGGCCTGCGGCCTCTACGATGGAAGCATCGGAACGGAAATTGTCCTCCATCAAGAGGACCCTTGCACCTGCATGCTGCTGTTCGAAATGCAAAAGTGCCTGCGGAAAGGCCGCACGGAAGCCGTAGATGCTCTGGTCCTCATCGCCAACCAAAAATAAATTGTCTCCTGCCGGACCCTTTGCAAGAATCTGCAGAATCTCATGCTGGATAAGGGAGGTGTCCTGGGCCTCGTCCACGCATATATACCGGTAGAGATTCTGGAGCTGCGCGGTCAGTGTCGGACTCTTTAGGAGGATGGCCTTGGCATAGACCATCTGGTCATCGTAATCCATTTGACCGAGTTCCTTCATGCGGGCCGTATAACGACGGCAGATTTCAGACAGGGGAAGGCCGGATGCTTCGTCGAGACGCTGCTGTTCATTGGCAGGGAGCTCCATATTTTTAATATAGCTGATGGAAGTGCGCACGTCGGAGAGCTCGGATTCGGTTGGATATTCGTGAACTAGCTCAAGGTAGAGATCCCGTATCAATCGTAGAATTTCACCCTCGTCGGTTTGCAGAGAAAAAGGCGTCCGGCCGATCATGCGGCCGTAGGCGGCGATGATTTTCGCACAGATGCCGTTGATGGTACGGAATTCCAGCTGCTCGGCCAGATCCGCACCGAACCGCTGCGCAAAGCGCTGACGCATGTCGTGAGTGGCGGAGACGGTATAGGTTACGGTGAGAATCTGACGCGGCGAGATGTCTTTGCACAGAAGCATATAGCCAAGGCGTGCGATGAGAACCGTTGTTTTGCCGGCACCGGGTACGGCCAGAACAAGGACCGGGCCGTCGACGGCCTGCACCGCTTCCTGCTGCTGCGCAGTCAGGGACAGCTGATATTGTGACAGAAAATCATGAAAGTGAAGTGGCATGGGGATCCTTTCGGAAGTGGAACCATTGAAGTCCGACAGGCACGCCATGCGGCCCTTCGGACGGTAATATTTCCCATCACCGTAGCACGACACAGAGACTGGCGCAAGCGATCAGATGGCGGCGGAGGAATCTGTACTAAGGAAATGCTGATTTAATCAGCGTTTCCCTATATGAAGAGCAGCTAGTACATCGATTTTTAAATAACTAGCCAAACTAACTGGCCCTTTTTCCTG
>CAVKRN010000050.1:672-3591 GCA_963658695.1 bacterium | reverse complement strand
CCTCAGAAAAAAGTTCTGCGTTATTTGGCTAGTTATTTTGCAAACGATGTACTACTGTAGGATATCAGACGAAAACAGTGGTATTTTGCGTCGTGAACAATATAATATAAATTAACTTATCATAAACTGATTTATTATAAAAAGATGCATATATGAAATTTATAGGCAGAAAAAGTGAGCTGAGTAAGCTGGATGCGGAATATAACCGAGACAGTAGCTTTGTGGTGATCTATGGCCGTCGCCGGGTTGGGAAGACAACGCTGATCAAAGAGTTTCTGAAGAAGAAAACCGCATTTTATTTTCTTGCCACAGAGGAAATAGAAAGCCAGAGCATGAAGCGACTGGCAGGGGTCGTGGCTCGTACTACTAAAAATGCATTGCTGCAAAAAGCTGCATTTACAGACTGGTTGGATTTATTCCAGTTGATTGCCGACTACAAGACGGAGGAAAAGAAGGTGCTTGTCATTGACGAGTTCCCATATCTCGTAAAAATAAACGCAGCCTTCCCATCGATTCTGCAAAATGCCTGGGACGAGATTTTGAAGGACAGCAATGTAATGCTAATCCTGTCCGGGTCTTTGATTGGTATGATGCAGAAATATACGCTGTCGTATGACAGTCCACTGTATGGCCGCAGGACGGCACAGATGCGCCTGGCACCATTGCTGTTTACAGATATATATGCGGTTCAGAAGCTGCCCTTTGATCAGGCGGTAGAACAGTATGCCGTAACGGGCGGTGTCCCGAAGTATCTGGAGTTTTTTGAGGATGGGCGGCCTCTGGAGGAGCAAATCAAAGATACCGTTTTATCAAAAAGCGGTTTTTTATACGAGGAGCCGAATTTCCTGCTCAAAAGCGAGTCTCTGATGGCTGTGAACTACTTTTCAATCATTAAGGCGATTGCGGACGGCAATCATAAGCTTAGCAAGATCGCCGGTGCACTTGGACAGGAAACCTCGACGTTGACACCCTATCTCTCCACTCTTTCGGATTTGGGTTTTGTGGAGAAGCGGACGCCACTCACAGAAAAGAATCCGGAAAAATCTCGCAAGGGATTGTATTTCATTGCGGATAATTTCATTCGTTTCTGGTTCCGTTATGTCTATCCCTACAAGGGAGAGCTGGAATTGGACAATATGCAAATTGTGCTGGATGAGATGCACAAGGATTTCCGGGAGAAATTTGTTGCATTTACATATGAGGACATCTGCAAGACTATTTTTGTGGAGTTATGCAGAAAAGAGGAGATTTCCTTTGCGCCGTCGCGTATCGGTTCGTATTGGCTGAATGATTTTGATAGCAATACAGAAATAGATGTAATGTCTGTAGACCATCAGAACAAGCGAGTATTTGCCGGAGAGTGTAAGTACCATGCGAAACCGGTTGATGCGCCGGTATACTTTGCATTGAAAGAAAAAGTTGACGGCACCCCGGAAATTCGTAAGGCCTTTTCAGGGTATGATGTGATCTATGGAGTATTCAGCAAAAGTGGTTTTACGCAGCGAATGCTGGATGTTGCAAAGGAAAACACGGGAGTATTGTTGGTCAATGAGGATCGGTTGGTGCGTTTCAGGTCCTTGGTTATCTGATCTGGAAGAGTCAGACCATCTGGAAGAATGCACTGCCGGAATATCGCCAATATTTGGAGGAATATCGAAATTCGCCTCCCACCATTTTGCATAGATGCTTAGACCCAGTCAGTCTTTCTGCAGATGACGGATTATTGAACACAGAGCACGGTTTATCAAATTGAAGTTCCCGCTGAAATCCGGAGAATATGAATTGGACAAACTGGTTTTGGATCGTTTTACAGAACGGAACAAAAGGAGGATAACCGTGGGATTTCACATTCTTGAATTGGGTGCAGCTGGAGATGGCAGAACAAACGATGCAGCGGTCATACAGCAGGCAATTGACAACTGCGCTTTACAGGGAGGCGGCAGAGTTGTTCTGGACGGCGGGCATGTTTATTGTTCCGGCTCCGTTGTGCTGAAGAGTGGTGTGGAGCTCGTAATCGAGGCAGGCGCCGTATTAAAAGCAAGTGAGAATCTTGCGGATTACCAATACATCAGCGAACAGGCAAGAAAAGGGAAGGATCATCTGGTAGAAGTTCCCACCTTTGAAGATTGCAGCTACGATGGGCGTCCGCGACAGTTTTTTATATATGCAAAGGATGCAGATCACGTTCGAATCAGTGGCAGTGGAACAATTGATGGATCCGAGCACATATACTATGGAGAACAGCGTGAGGATCAGATCGATGGAGCATTTTACCCTCGAATTCCATTGATTCTGATGGAGCATTGTACCCATCTGACCATATGTGATGTGACAATTCAGCGCAGCGGATTCTGGACAACGCATCTCGTGGGATGTGAAGAGGTTGAAATCAGCGGGGTAAGAATCCTGAATAATCGGAAGATGGCTAATTGTGACGGGATTGATCCGGATCATTGCAAGCATGTTCGGATCACGAATTGCCATATTGAGGCGGCAGACGACTGTATTGTGTTAAAGACAACCGAGGCAAATGCACAATATGGTGCTTGCGAAGATATTTTGATTTCAGGTTGCTCATTGGAATCTACCAGTGCGGCGATCAAAATCGGAACGGAGAGCGTCAATGATTTTCGCGATATTGTTATAACGGGCTGCTCCATCCGGGATTCCAATCGTGGCATTTCTTTCCAACTGCGAGACCAGGGGAATATCGAGCATGTCATTATCTCCGACTGCATCATCCGCACACGGCAAGCGTCTTCGTGCTGGTGGGGATGTGGGGAACCGATCAACATCGCATCGGTCAATCGAAAGGAAGAAGTGCCATCCGGCGCCATTCGCGATGTGACAATCTCGAACGTTCGCTGCATTGGCGAAGGCAGTGTTTATATTGCCGGCAAGGAGGAGACACCGCTGGAG
>CAVKRN010000050.1:0-662 GCA_963658695.1 bacterium | reverse complement strand
CCTCTGGAGGGGCTGCATCTTTCCAATGTCAAAGTAGAACTGACCAAAACGTCCCAGTATCCCATCACCGGATATGACTTCCGTCCTACCTGCGGGGAGGATTTTGAACGCGGAAAGATCAGCGGAATTTTCCTGCGCAATTGTAAGAACGCAGTTGCAGAACATATCGATGTTCGTGTTGATTCCAGTATGGAGGCTGTAACGGATCAACCGATTCGTCTGGAAAATACAGTGATGCTGTAGTTATCGATAGAAACCAATGAAGAAAGAGGCAACCATTCAGAATGCGTGTAACAGCACGGTTCCGAATTGTTGCCTCTTTTATGCAATTCGATTTGTTCAATTCATAGAGCACATTTAAAAAACAGAAATGAGGCCTAGGGTTTCTCAAGTGTCCTTCTGCAGGGATGCAATGTACTCTGTTGGCGTAATGCCCGTCTGCTTCTTAAATAGCTGTGAAAAATATTGCGGATTGTTACCGCAGCCCACCTGCTCCGCGATATTTTTGATGGGCTCTGTCGGATTCTGTGCCAGATATTCCTGGGCGGTTTTAATCCGCGTGTCGGTCAGGTACTGAGAGAACTTCTGACCGGTCTCCTTATAAAATTTCTTACTGACGTAATCCACATTCATGAAAAGAACGTTTTCTGCAATTTGCTTGA
>CAVKRN010000049.1:0-19004 GCA_963658695.1 bacterium | reverse complement strand
CCTCAGAAAAAAGTTCTGCGTTATTAGGCCAGTTATTTTGCAAACGATGTACTGGTGAGTGAACTGTTATGTACCGCGTGAATGGCAATCAACTGCAGCGCTCCTTGCGGGAAGAAGAACGCTACGGTATACTTATTTTTCAGTGTTTGGCTATGCAGCATGCAAAAGGAAGGCGGCGTAGCAATCTATGATGAGGCTTTTTGACATGTGTCATCAGGAAAAGGGCCAGTTACAGTTATTTAACACTCGATGTACCGGTCTGAGGCAGGGTGGCGTGAGAAAGGATGAAGCAGAATGGGCTTGATGGATTTGTTCGGCGGAAAAAACCGCGCGGCAGAACAGGAACGGCTTCTGGAAGAGCAGCGGCAGCAGGAGCATCAGCGGCAGGTGGAGCAGCAGAAAAAGGCACATGAAAATGAGCCTTGGCCGCAGATTCCGCGCCTTAATATACTGAACATCAAGGATACAAAACTTGAGGTTGAGGATTCCATTACAAACGAGCGCAAGGACGAGATCGGACAGCTGGTATTTGAACCGGATCTGTCGGCCGATCAGGTGGCTGGTTTTACCGTACAGGAACTGTTGTTCCTGCAGCTGACCATGACGGTATTTAACCGCAAAGCGGCGCTGAGCAACTATGAGAAAAATCACCGTGTGGTTTACAACGAGCTCCTATCTCGCATCCATAAGGCGGAGAAGTTCTATGTGCTGTATGACAAGAGAACCGGTTACCCGCTGATTGATGGCGGTTTTGTTCCGATTTATCTGGAGAAGGACCGCGCGGAAAAGGCGGCAGAGCTTTATAAGGCACAGTTTCGTGATGTGCTGGTCATGGAACGGGACGGAGAGGCAGCTCCTTTGAAGGAAGATGGCGGTCGCCCGATCGCATTTTTTGACTATCTGTATTACATCGGCGTAGAGAACGTGGTGGTGGACAACGGCTGGTACAAGGGGATTGTGAAGCGGAGCGAGATTTCGGCACCGATGGACTGGAACAGTGACCCGAAAAAGACGCCGCCGTCCAATCCGGCTCTTGCCTTCGCAATGACGGATTATGTGTCGGAGAACCGCTGGCCGGTGAAGTATGAGAAGCGGGCAGAAATCCTCCAGAAAAAAACGGACCGCATGATGTTGCTGATCCCGAAGGGACGCTATATCGTGCCTTCCAGAGTGGTTGACGTGGATCCGGCAACGGCTCCGGATGTTGGACCGGATGGGCAGAAGCCGACCAAGCAGGTGCAGTTCCCGGCCGTAAAGGTCGGAGAGAAGATGTACCTTCCGCTCTTTACGGATCTGTTCGAATATACAAAGAAGTTCGGAAAGACGGATATGAAGCCGGTGGGCTTTGAATATCGCAATCTTCTGCGATTTGTGACAGGAGGCATCGAAGGCCTGATCATCAATCCGAATGGACAGGGGATTGTGATTTCGGCAGAGAAGGCAAGAAACCTGATGCTGCGAGAGGCAGGGTTAAAGGTAACGCCCGAGCTGCCGAAGGAAGTAAAGGAGAAAATTGCGCAGGAGGCTGCTAAGAAGGCGGCTCAGAATCAGTCTCAGGAAGACGCTGCGGCCGCCCGGTCGGAAACTGTGCAGAACCAGTCGGCTCAGGACCAGAAATAAATCTCGGAGTAACTGTTCAGTCCGCATCTCGATTTTTCTTCGGGAAACCTCGATGCGGCTGAACGGATGCATATCGGAGAGTTTCGCGGCAGAATGTCCGCTGCTTATATAAACGATATCAGACAATGATCAGGCGTTTGGTGTATTCGGAGATCCTTTTTGCAGGGAGACCTGCAGAAGGGATCTTTTTTTTCGCATTTTTCGTCTCTGCCATGTTTTTAGATATCTGCATATTTGCCGCAGTGAGCTTTCGCCGGGCGATGTAGTCATAAAGTTCAGAGGCATGAATATCCAAAAGAAGTTGCGGGGAAGCCTTCCCTGGCAGCTGCGGGAGTACAGCGAGCTCCCCTGACTGCATTTGGCTAAGCAGCGGCCGGGCATCTTGTCGGCAGCCAAGGACGCGTACGTAGGACGGAGCCTGAAACTGCTCGTATTCCTGTGGAATGCCCAGCATCAGATGGAGCAAAGCGCGGCTGACGGCTGAATGGGTGATGTTGCGTGTTTTCAGGCAGGAACAAAATTGCGTCCAGGAATGAAATTCCGGCAGGAACCGGCCTATGCGGTTGGAAAGATCCCGGGAAATGCCGGCACAATCCGCATAGGAACGCGCCGGATCATGCGCAATATCCAGAAGTCTTGCCAGGAGAATGTCAGAAAAATCATCGGCAAAAATACCATCCTCCTGCTGCCGGCGCTGCTCTCGGAGAGTGGATGCGGAGATGGCGGATATTCTCGGAATGGCATGGATCTGCATACCGGATAGTATCACATTGGGGTTGTCATCTTTATCTAGCGGCGCGGAATTGGATGTGCACGGAACATCACCCTGCATCTGCAGCAGAGCTTTTAGATATTCAACAGCCAGAATGTCATTGGAGGTTTCAGAAAGCCGGGTGGGGGCGCTGCAGGAGACGGCAGCCCTTTCTCTTGCGGCGGGGTAGGAGAGACCGTTTGTAAGAAACCGGCGTAGGAGAATTTGGAAATCCTCCGGCTCATGGGCAAGGAACTGCGCCTGCATAAGGAGAGAGTCAAGACTCCCCGATTCTGAACCAAAAACAAGATCCGTTACGATGCCAAGCTTTCGGAGAATTTCCATTCCTCCCCGGGCAAAGTATTCTGCGCTGGATGCAGCGTATACCACCGGAAGCTCCAGAACAAGATCTGCGCCGCATACAAGGAGCTGATGCGTGCGCAGCTCCTTGGACTCTACCGTGGGGATTCCTCTCTGGGCAAAATCGCCGCTGAGCAGCACGATCACGGCATCCGCACCGGTGCGGCGCCGTGCCTCCTGTAAGATATAGCGATGCCCCTCGTGCAGAGGGTTACACTCCATGAGAACGGCGGCGATGCGCGGCCTGGATGCACAATATGATGACATGAGAAGTCCTTCCTTCGTTGTAATCATAAATCCGAAACAGTCACCCGCCAGCCAAGCGACAGGGGGCGTCCCTTGATCGGACAATTCCGCCAGGACTCGTCGCCGGCTGGCATCTGTCCAGAAATCAATTCCTTTTCGCAAGTGTAACAAACCCGCCGAACTCTTGACAATCCGGGCAGCCTTGCTATAGTTGGTGTAAGCGTTTACATTTGTGAAAATGCGCGGCCAGTGCGCTGCAGCAGGAAAGGGAAATGCAATGAAAGCTTTTATGGACAAGGATTTTATGCTCCGGAATGAAACAGCCAAGCACCTGTTTCATGACTACTGTGAGGATCTCCCGATCGTAGATTATCACTGCCATATTCCGCCGAAGGAAATCTATGAGGATCGCCGCTACAACAATATCGCCGAGGTATGGCTGGGCGGAAAGGGTGCCGACGGCACCTATTTTGGTGATCACTACAAGTGGAGAATGATGCGCTGCAACGGAACTCCCGAGGAACTTGTGACCGGTGATGCAGAGCCGTTTGAGAAGTTTAAGGCGTTTGCAGCTGCTCTTGAAATGGCAATCGGCAATCCGATGTACCATTGGAGCAATCTGGAGCTGAAGAAGTATTTTGGCATTACGGAGGCTCTGACACCGGACAATGCCAAGGAGATCTGGGACAAGTGCAATGATCTTCTTCAGAACGATCCCAACCTGAGCGTGCGCGGCATCATTCGCCAGTCCAATGTTGAGTTTGTCGGCACCACCGATGATCCGATTGATTCTCTGGAGTGGCATGAGAAGCTGGCCGAGATTCCGGATCTTGGCTTTAAGGTTTGCCCTTCTTTCCGCCCGGACAAAGCGGTGAACATCCAGAAGAAGGGCTTCAAGGAGTACATGGAGAAGCTGGGAGCCGTTGTAGGCCGCCCGCTTTCTCACGTAAGCGATGTAGTTGCAGCGCTGGAGGAGCGTGTTGATTTCTTTAAGGCGCATGGTTGCCGCGCGACGGATCACGGTCTGGATTATGTGCCGTTTGCGGAATGCGATGAGGCCGAGGCAGACCGCGTGTATGCGAAGGCGCTTGCCGGTGAGAAGCTGACCAAGGAAGAGATCGATTCCTATCAGACCTTCGTGCTCCTGGCACTTGCCCGCAAGTATCATAAGGAAAATATCGTGATGGAGATCCATTTCTCCTGCACGAGAGACAACAACAAGCGCACCTTTGCCATCATGGGACCGGATACCGGCTATGACATGATCGCGAAGTCTACCTGCTACAACGAGCTGGCGGAGTTCTTCTCTGCACTCGAGGTCAGCGGCGAGCTTCCTAAGTGCATCGTATTCTCACTGGATCAGGCCGATCTGAATCAGATCGCGACCTGCCTTGGATGCTTCCAGTCGGATGAAGTTCCCGGCAAGATGCAGCTCGGCGCAGCATGGTGGTTCCTGGATACCAGAGATGGTATGGAGGCACAGATGAAGGCCCTTGGTAACCTTGGCGTTCTTGGCAACTTCGTCGGCATGCTGACCGATTCCCGCTCCTTCCTGTCCTACACAAGACATGATTATTTCCGCAGAATCATGTGCAACCTGATCGGTGAGTGGGTTGAGAACGGAGAGTATCCGAATGATGAGGCTTCCCTGAAGAAGATTGTACAGGGAATCAGCTGCTATAATGCAGAAAGATATTTTGGACTGTAATCGCGTTTTTGAACAATAACAGAAGGATCGCCGTGGGGAATGCTCCTTGCGGCGATCCTTTTGTTATGGGAACACTGATTAAATCAGCATTTCCTTAGGTTACAGTGTACACGCCACCGGCGTGCATCTGCGCAATGTTTTGAGTGGTGTGAGTGCCAATTTCGATGGTGATTCGTCTGCATGCAGAAAGGCCGCATCGGAATATGGCAAAAGCTAAACGGATGCAACCGACGCAAAGTTGGTTGTACTGCGTTGTATCAGCTGGCAGGGGACACTCAAATGCTGCGGAACTGAGGTGTCTCCATCCAAAACGGAAATTAACCGGTTCACTGTTTCCTGGCACAGCTGCCGGGAGCGGTTGTCAATGCTGGAAAGCTCAGGCTCGCTGCAGGAAGCCAAGGCAGAATTGTTGTAGCCGATGATGGCCAGATCATTCGGAATGGAAATGTTCCGCTGAACCGCATATTTGATGACGCCGACCGCCATACTGTCATCCGTTGCTACTGCGGCATCAAAGGATAGATGGCTGTTTAACAGAAAATCCCGAACGCCCGAAATGCTGTCCGGTACGTGCTGCATGAGGGAACGGGGGACGGGAAGTCCCGCCGCCCGGAGTGCTTCCTCGTAGCCGGCACGCTTTTCGCGGGCACTGTAGGATTTGGAATCCGTCAGGAAAAGAACACGCTTTCTGCCGGTGCGCAGAAGAGCACTAACGGCTTCGCAGACAGCCTGGCGGTCACAGCTGACGGAAGAGTAAATGTTCGATCCGGAAACCACTCCGTTGAGGACAAAGACAGGCACCTGCTGCGCGGCATTTCGGATGTAGTGCGTTTCGCGCTCACTCCGGCCGTGACCGGTGTAGGTGGAACCCACGAGAATCAGCGCATCGATGTGCTTGGAGAGCAGCATCTGCACCCGGGCCTCCTTGGAGCTCTGCTCAAATCCGCTGCAGGAGAGGATGCAGTCATAGCCGTAGCCCTTGAGCTGTTCCTCCAGGTAGGAAACCGCACTGGACATGAAGGGATCGGCAATGTCCGGGACCAGAATGCCGATGGTGTGCATGGTATGAAGGCCAAGACCCTGCGCAAAAACGTTGGGGGTGTAGCCATTTGCTTCGATGATGGAGAGGACCTTTTGTCTGGTTTTCTCACTGACCTTCTGGCTCCCGTTTACTACGCGGGAAACCGTGGCAATGGAAACACCGGCCAAGGCGGCAATGTCATAGATATTCATAGGACTCCTTGGAAAGCGCAAGACGACAGGTTGGTGTAAGCGCTTTCAGGAACCATCATAGCGAGGTCACAGCCGGATTGCAAGATTACAGTTGGGCACAGTAACCAGAGCCCGTTGCTTGGCTGGCGGGTGTACTGTTACACAGGGCCCGTCGCTGGCGGGTCCTGGCAAACTATAACAGGTTGTTTGCGGGCCCGTAGGTGGGGTATAATGGGCACATCGGGATAGTTACCGGAATTTAATCATTACTCATACAGGGGGTTAGAGTTATGAAGAATATTTTGTTTGCAGCGTCCGAGGGTGTGCCTTTTATCAAGACGGGCGGACTTGCCGATGTTGTGGGGTCATTGCCGAAGGAGCTGGACAAGGAATTCTATGATGTCCGGGTTATCATGCCCAAGTATGCCTGCATGAAACAGGAAATGAAGGACCGGATGGAATATGTGACCAGCTTTTACATGGACTTTGACTGGCAGAACATGTACGTGGGGATCATGCGGGCTCAGGCAGATGGCGTTACCTATTACTTCATTGACAATGAGGATTTGTTTAACACCGGTACCGTGTATACCGATGATGCATTGTTCGAGATTCGCCGGTATGCCTTCTTCTCAAAGGCGGTGCTCTCGGCTCTTCCGACCATTGGTTTCCGCCCGGATCTGATTCACTGCCACGACTGGCAGACGGGATTGATTCCGGTTTATTTAAAAGAACGGTTCCAGGAAAATGATTTTTTCCGCGGCATTAAGACGGTGATGACCATCCACAATCTTCGCTTTCAGGGGAAATGGGGCGTAAAGGATGTGGAGAGCATCACTGGCTTGTCGGGGTATTATTTTACACCGGATAAGCTGGAGGCGTACCAGGACGCCAACCTTTTGAAGGGCGGCATCGTATATGCGGACGCCATCACAACCGTGAGCCCGACCTATGCGGAGGAGATTAAGACGCAGTACTACGGAGAGGGACTGGACGGCATTCTCAATGCAAGAGCGCACGACCTTCGCGGTATCTTGAATGGAATTGATTACGATGTATTCAATCCGAAAACGGACAGCCGGATTCCGCATCCTTATGACGCAGGAAACTGGCGCAAGGTGAAGAAGCAGAACAAGGCGGCGCTGCAGAAGGAGCTTGGCCTGGATCAGGATGATAAGTGCTTTATGATTGGCATTGTCTCCCGCTTGACGGATCAGAAGGGTTTTGATCTGATTGCCTATGTCATGGAAGAGATGCTCTCCCAGGATGCGATGCAGGTGGTAGTACTGGGCACCGGCGAGGACCGCTATGAGAATATGTTCCGGTATTTTGATGAAAAATATCCCGGAAAGCTTGCAGCCAATATTTACTACTCAGAAGACCTCTCTCATAAAATTTATGCGGCCAGCGATGCATTCCTGATGCCGTCGCTGTTCGAGCCCTGCGGACTCAGCCAGCTGATGGCGCTTCGCTACGGAACCCTTCCGATTGTCCGTGAAACAGGCGGCCTTAAGGATACGGTAGAGCCGTACAATGAGTTTGAACAGACCGGTACCGGTTTTACCTTTACCAACTACAATGCGCATGAAATGATGCACTCGGTTCGCTATGCGGAGAAGATCTTCTACGATAAAAAGCGGGATTGGAATCACATCGTGGATCGCGCGATGGCGGCGGATTTTTCCTGGAAGGTTTCGGCCGGACAGTATCAGGAAATGTATGACTGGCTGATCGGCTGAATAAATATCAAAACTGATAGCAACAATGAAACAGGTGCGGGGGACCTGAAAGAGCCGGAGTAGAAAGGACACAATGGCAGAACAAAAAAACAGCTCCAATGTTATGCTGCAGGCAGGGATTCTTGCTGCAGCCAGTATGATCGTCCGCATCATCGGTTTATTGTATCGGGCGCCATTGACCGCCATCATCGGCGATGAGGGCAATGGATATTACGGAACAGCCTACAATATTTACACCATCATTCTGATGGTGTCCTCCTACAGCATGCCGTCGGCCATTTCCAAATTGATGGCGCAGAAGATGGCGGTGGGAGAATACAAAAATGCACGGCGGATCTTTCGCTGTGCACTTTTGTATGGAATTTTGGTGGGATTGGCAGGCAGCGCACTGCTTTATTTTGGTGCGTCGATCCTGGTGCCGCAGGTGACTGTCTGCGTGCTGCAGGTTTTCGCACCGACGGTGTTCTTTTTCGGTATCCTGGGATCTATGCGGGGATATTTTCAGGCCAGAGGCAGCATGCTGCCAACGAGCATCTCGCAGATACTGGAACAGTTTGCGAATGCACTGGTCAGTATTCTGGCGGCGTGGATCCTTATGCACACGCTGGCAGGAAGCGATCCTACAAGACAGGCACAGCTGGGAGCCATGGGATCGGCCCTCGGTACCGGCGCGGGCGTTGTGGTGGCGCTGGCGTTCATGGTGTACTGCTTTCAGCGGGACCAAAAGGATGCAAAGCGCCTGATTGCAGAGGATGCGACGGGCCAAAAGGGGAAGTACCGGACCTTTTTTAAGGATACCATTTGCGTCATCACTCCGTTTATGCTCAGCGGCGTCATCATGAACCTGACCACAGCGCTGAATCAGACGATTTATCTTCAGACTATGATTCAGTATCTGCATCAGGACGGGACAACGGTTACAACCCTGTATGGTATTTTCTCCAATAAAGCGGTTGTAATCTCGAATATTCCGATTTCGATTGCTACGGCGGTGAGTTCGGCGATCATTCCGGGAATTTCCGCGGCATTTGCAAAGGGCGATATGGATAAAGCCAGGAGCAGCGTGGAAAATGCAACCCGGGCAACGGCGCTGATCGCCATTCCCTCGGCGGTGGGGCTTGCGGTTCTGGCTAAGCCCATCACCATGATCATGTTCCCCCAGATGAATTCGCTGGCGCTGGCATCCTCGCTGTTGTCGCTGCTGGCAGTGACGGTTATTTTTTACTCCATATCTACCATAACCAATGCGGCCCTGCAGTCCGTCGGGAAAATGAACATCCCGCTTGTGTCAGCGGGAATTGCGCTGGTGACCCAGACCATTGTATTGCTCATCCTTTTGGTAAAGGCGAACATGGGGGTGGAAGCACTGGTCATTGTGAGCATTCTGTATTCGGTCATGATCTTCGTGGTGAATCAGTTCTGCTTGCGAAAATTCCTGGGGATCCGTCAGAATGTACGACTGTATTACCTTCGCCCGCTGATCTGCGCGCTGGTCATGGGCTTTGCGGCGCGGATTGTTTATCAGCTGCTTTACAAGGCGTTTGCGGTGATGGAAGGTCTGCCGCGAGGCTATTATTTCCGCAATCTCGCTGCGGCGGCAATTGCGCTTCTGGCAGCCATTATTGTGTATGAATTTACGCTGATCCATTCCGGCACGATTACGAGGCAGACGCTGGAGGAGATTCCAAGAGGAGAGAAGATGATCCGCTTCCTGGAAAAGATCCACTGGATGCCGAAGGAGGAGTAGCGGAACAGTTCACTCGCCAGCCAGCAATGCATACTGACGGAAGCCCTGAGGCGTGACTACAGTTTCTCCGTCGCTGGTTGGTGTCTGCACTGTAATAGGGGAGCTGGGTGTCTATACAGCAAAGGATAGAATAGTATTGCAAAAAACGCGGCTTTTGCGTATAATTTCAAACTGTCTGTTTATGACATAGACAAGTGAATGACCATCAGGAGGAATCAGAACAATGAGCGTTAGCGTTGAGAAGCTCGAGAATAGCATGGCCAAGCTTACCATTGAGGTGAGCGCTGAGGATTTCGGCAAGGCAATTGAGAAGGCATATCAGAAGGAGAAGAATCGCATCTCCATTCCTGGATTCCGTAAGGGAAAGGCACCTCGCAAGATTGTTGAGAAGATGTATGGCGCTGCCATTTTCTATGAGGATGCAGCCAACCAGTGCATCAATGACTCCTATGAAGCAGCAGTAAAGGAGTGCGGCGAGGATGTTGTCTCCAATCCGAAGATCGACCTGACACAGATCGAGGAAGGAAAGAGCTTCATTTATACAGCTGAGGTTGCTCTGAAGCCTCCGGTTTCTCTTGGCAAGTATAAGGGCGTTTCTGTAACCAAGCAGGGCCCTGCAGAGGCTACCGACGAGGAAGTGGAGAAGGAGCTTAAGCGCCAGCAGGATGCAAACGGCAAGATCGAAGAGGTTACCGATCGTCCGGTTGCTGACGGCGATATGATCAAGCTTGATTTTGCCGGCACAGTAGATGGCGTTGCTTTCGATGGCGGCACGGCGGAGAACTACGATCTGACCGTTGGTTCTCATTCCTTCATTCCCGGCTTTGAGGAGCAGCTGGTTGGACTTGCCATCGGCGAGGAGAAGGATGTAGAGGTTTCCTTCCCGGAGGACTATCACGAGAAGACCCTTGCCGGAAAGCCCGCTGTATTCCACTGCAAGGTGAATGCGATCAAGACCAAGGTCCTTCCGGAGCTGAACGATGCATTTGCAGATGAGGTTTCCGAGTTTGCAACTCTGGATGAGTATAAGGCAGACATTCGTAAGAATCTGGAAGAGCGCAAGGCACAGGAGCAGAAGAATGCCAAGCAGGGCGAGGCAGTTGCTGCTGCTGTTGAGGATGCCAAGATCGACATCCCGGAGGCAATGCTCCGCACACAGCAGGAGAACCTTGCCAACGAGTTTGCACAGAACATGCAGTATCAGGGCATGCGCCTTGAGACCTATCTGCAGTATACCGGCCAGACCAAGGAGCAGTTCCTGGAGCAGATGAAGCCGCAGGCGGAGCAGAGAATTCGCAACAGTCTGGTACTGGAGGCCATCGCTGATGCTGAGAACATTGAGGCCTCTGAGGAGGATCTGCAGCAGGAATTCCAGAAGATGGCTGATCAGTATCATGTTCCGCTTGAGAATGTGACGAAGCTCTTCGAAGCAGATGAAATGAAGGATGACCTGAAGAAGGACATTCGCATCCGCAAGGCGGCTGATTTCGTTACGGACAATGCGAAAGAGACCAAGAGAGCAAAGAAGGCATCCAAGAAGGCAGCTGCAGCAGAAGAGACTGAGGCTCCTGCAGAGGACGCAGAGTAATCACGGAATTGTTACCGTCTTATAAATAAATGGTAAAGGCCTTGCGTACAGCAAGGCCTTTGTTTTATGATGTTCGCTGAGCGTCATCGGACATCCGGATCGAGACGGATGCCGATTATTACGATAGAATTTTCGTATCTGTCTTTGACAGGTGCGCAGCTTAGGAGGTTGGAACATGGCAAATCTGGTACCGTATGTCATAGAGCAGACCGGAAATGGTGAGCGGTCCTATGATATTTTTTCAAGATTATTGAAGGAGCGAATCATCCTGTTGGGTGATCAGGTGACTGATCAGTCTGCGGAACTGATTGTGGCACAGCTCCTGTTTTTGGAGGGCGAGGATCCGGATAAAGACATTCAGTTTTATATCAACAGCCCCGGCGGATCGGTAACGGCAGGACTTGCGATCTATGACACCATGAAGTTCATCAAGTGTGATGTGTCTACGATTTGTGTCGGTATGGCAGCCAGCATGGGTTCCTTCCTTCTGGCGGGCGGCACCAAGGGCAAACGCTACTCCCTTCCGAATTCGGAGATTCTGATTCATCAGCCCTCCGGCGGTACCGAGGGACAGGCAAGTGATATGCTGATTGCTGCAGAGCACATCAAGAACACCAGAGAGAAGCTGAATCATATTCTGGCGGAGAATACCGGCAGAACCTATGAGGATTTGTGCCGCGATACGGACCGCGATAACTGGATGTCTGCACAGGAAGCGTTGGAGTACGGCCTGATTGACCACATTTATACGACACGTAAAGAGATTGAGGATGCGCTTCGTAACGCATAAGAAAGAGAATCCCTATGGCAAGCAGTAACAAGAGAATGACGCCCCCTCGCCGGTGCTCCTTTTGCGGAAGATCCGAGGAAGAGGTTCGCAAGCTGATTTCCGGTCCGAATGGCGTTTACATTTGCGATGAATGCATTGAGATCTGCGGTGATATCATCAACGAAGACGAAGGACGTCAAAACGCTGAGGAGAACCGCGGTGAGAGTGGCTTGACACAGCAGGATGTCAATCTGATGAAGCCGGCGCAGATCAAGAATTTTCTGGATCAGTATGTCATCGGACAGGACGAAGCCAAGAAGGTTCTGGCAGTTTCGGTTTACAATCATTACAAGCGTATTGTCGGCAACAATGAGTATCAGGACGAGCAGGACAATGAGGTTGAGCTGCAGAAATCCAATATTCTGATGCTGGGGCCGACCGGATCCGGCAAAACTTATCTTGCGCAGACGTTGGCTAAGCTGTTGAATGTTCCCTTTGCCATTGCCGATGCCACAACATTGACAGAGGCCGGCTATGTGGGCGAGGATGTGGAGAATATCCTTCTGAAGCTGATTCAGGCTGCAGACTATAACATTGAACGTGCGCAGCTGGGTATTGTCTATATTGATGAAATTGATAAGATCTCCAAAAAAGGAGAGAATGTATCGATCACAAGAGACGTATCCGGAGAAGGTGTACAGCAGTCCCTTCTGAAGATCATCGAAGGCACGCAGGCTTCGGTTCCTCCCCAGGGCGGTCGTAAGCATCCGCAGCAGGAGCTGATTCAGATTGATACCACGAATATCCTGTTCATCTGCGGCGGTGCATTTGATGGTCTGGAGAAGATCATCCACGAGAGAACCGACTATCGCTCCATGGGCTTTAATGCATCTGTGGCAGAGAAGGAAGAGAAGGATGCCGGCACCCTTCTGAAGGATGTTGTCCCGCAGGATCTGGTGAAATTCGGCCTGATTCCGGAGTTTATCGGCCGAGTTCCGGTGGTGGTTACGCTGGAGGGGCTTGATAAGAATGCGCTGGTTCGCATTTTGAAGGAGCCCAAGAATGCGCTGATTAAGCAGTACCGGAAGCTCTTTCACTATGACAATGTGGAGCTCTCCTTTGAGGATGATGCGCTGGATGCCATTGCTGATATGGCGGTGGAACGAAAGACCGGCGCCAGAGGCTTGCGCTCGATTATGGAGCGAGTGACGATGGATGTCATGTATACAATTCCTTCCGATGAGACGGTGCAGGAGTGTATAGTTACAAAAGATTCGGTTCTGGGAACCGGAAAGCCGGTTCTGGTGCACCGGGATGGAACCCGGACGGAGGGAACGGATGGCCTTCTGGAGACGAGCCAGTCTGCCTGAATGCTGTGGCAGCGCGGCGCACACGAAAGCGGTGCGCCGCGCTGCTTTGCTGTTAGTGTGTACGGCAACGGTTCACTCGTCGCTGGCGGGCATTGGCCAGCATTAACAAATGGAAGGATTGTGCTATGATAATTAAAACCGTAAACCTTGAAACTGTCTGCGGCATTACCAGCAAGCTCCCGCAGCATACATGGCCGGAATTTGCCTTCGCCGGGAAAAGCAATGTGGGTAAATCTACGCTGATCAATGCGCTCATGAACCGCAAGAGCTATGCAAGAACCAGCGGAAAGCCGGGGAAAACCCAGACCATCAATTACTACAATATCAACGATGCCCTGTATCTCGTGGACCTTCCGGGGTATGGCTATGCCACAGCCGGCGTAGAGGTGAAGGCACAGTGGGGAACCATGATCGAGAACTACCTGCACACCAGTGATTCGCTGAAGATCGTGTTCCTTCTGATCGACATTCGCCATGATCCGTCAGCAGATGATGTACTGATGTTCGACTGGGTGGTACACAATGGCTTCGTCCCGATTATTGTGGCGACGAAGGCAGACAAGCTCAAAAGGAGCCAGCTTGCAAAGGCAGTGGCGAACATAGAACGTGTGCTGCATGAGAAAAGCGCGGTGGGACAAGAGGTGTCTCTTACGGTGATCCCATTCTCGGGCCTGACCAAGCAGGGGCGGGATGCGATCCTTGAGAAAATCGAGCAGCAGTGCTAATCGGTATAGCGGTGGTAAACGGGAACAAAGATGTACAGCAAGGAGGTGCTGCATATGAGTTACTCCAATGTAGAACAGAAGGTAAAAACAACGCTGCGTGTTGCCAAGACCAATAAGCTGATCGAGGCGGCATGCCTGATTGCTCTGGGATTGGTTTTGTTCATCTGGTCCGGAACGGCTTTGAATATCATCTGCCAGGCCATTGCAGGAATTATTACCGTACTGGGAATTGTCATCGTTGCTGTTTTCCTGATGGGAAGAAGCCGCATGTATGGCAGCGCGGTTGCGCTGTTTGGCGGCGTGGTTGCCATTGTGATGGGCATGTATCTGTTCTTTAATCCCCAGATTCTGATTGCGCTGGTACCGACGATCATCGGTTTGATTGTTGTAGTCACGGGACTGGTGGATCTGTCCGAGAGCATGCGCATTGTGCGTCAGAAATCCGGCGGCGTGACGGCGGCACTGATTATTGCGGTGGTGGAGATCATCCTGGGTGTCGTATTTATCATTCATCCGGTCTTTATTGAGAAAATTTTGATGAAACTGATGGCACTGACTCTGATTGCCGATGGCATCGCGGATATCTGGATTATGTTCCAGATCGGGAAGGCGGAAAAGCCTCTGGAGGCTATGGCGGCTGTGGCTGCCGGAAATGTTGTGGATGGTGAGGTTACACCGCTTATGCCGCAGGCAGCGCCGGTCGCTCCGGAAGCGCCCCATGCTGAGACTCCGGCAACCGGATCTATGGAGGGGTATACAACCATCCCCAGACACAAGGAAGCGGCAACAGAAAGTGCTGCACCTGCTGCACCGGTTGTGAAGCCGGAACCCGCAGAAGAGGACCACAGCGACCTCAATGGTATTGCAAAAGATGCCGCAGATGCAGGTGTCACCGCTCATTGAGCATCCTGTGCAGTTACACATAGAGCACCGTTTGTTACTATACGGTCGCCACGCCATCCTGCCGCTTGGTTTGATGCGTGGGCTATAATCATCATTTGTATGAAGGAGTCTTGTCACAGTTGACAGGACTCTTTTTTGTGTTATAGTAGCTATAGAACAGATGAAACAAAAAATCTTCCACAGAAGGAGGTATCGATATGAACATTCAGAAATTTACACAAAAATCAATGGAATCTATTCAGAATGCCCAGAATATGGCAGTGGAATACGGCAATCAGCAGATTGACCAAGAGCATCTTTTGTATTGTCTTCTGACGGTGGAGGACAGTCTCATTGCAACGCTGATCGAAAAGATGCAGATTGACCCTTCCTCTTATACCGCGAGAGTGCGGCAGGCGGTGGAAAACCTTCCGAAGGTATCCGGCGACGGAGTACAGCATTATGTCAGCAATGCATTGAATAAGGTCTTGGTCGGTGCGGAGGATGAAGCCAAAAAGCTTGGCGATGAATATGTTTCGGTGGAGCACCTGTTTCTTGCAATGCTCCATCACGCCAATGGTCCGGTGAAGCAGCTGATGAAGGAATTCGGTATTTCGAGAGAATCCTTCCTGCAGGCGCTGCAGAGTGTCCGCGGCAACCAGCGGGTCACTTCGGATAATCCGGAGAGCACCTATGATACGCTGGAGAAATACGGCGAAGAGCTGGTTTCCAAGGCAAAAGAGCAGAAGATGGATCCGGTCATCGGAAGGGATGAGGAGATTCGCAGTGTCATTCAGATCCTCTCACGGAAAACCAAGAACAATCCGGTGATTATCGGCGAGCCGGGTGTCGGCAAAACAGCGATTGTAGAAGGCTTAGCGCAGAGAATCGCAAAGGGAGATGTTCCGACATCTCTAAAGGATAAGAAGATTTTTTCGTTGAACATGGGCTCTTTGGTGGCAGGTGCCAAATACCGCGGAGAGTTTGAGGAACGTCTGAAGGCGGTGCTGGACGATGTGAAAGCGTCGGACGGCAGTATCATTCTTTTCATTGATGAGCTGCATACCATTGTCGGGGCCGGAAAGACGGACGGGGCCATGGACGCCGGCAATATGCTAAAGCCTATGCTGGCAAGAGGCGAGCTTCACTGCATTGGCGCGACAACGCTGAATGAATACCGCGAGTATATTGAAAAGGATGCGGCATTGGAACGCCGGTTCCAGCCGGTGATGGCCTCTGAACCGACGGTGGAAGACAGCATTTCCATCCTGCGCGGCCTGAAGGAACGCTATGAGGTGTATCACGGCGTGAAGATTGAGGATAACGCCCTGGTGGCGGCGGCAGTTCTTTCGGATCGCTATATTTCGGACCGGTTCCTTCCGGACAAGGCGATTGACCTGATGGATGAGGCGTGTGCCCTGATCAAAACGGAGATGAATTCCATGCCAACAGAGCTGGATGAGATGAAACACAAGCTGGATCAGATGAAGATCGAGGAGTTCCAGCTGGAAAAGGAACAGGATAATCTTTCAAAGGAACGTCTGGAGGACCTGAAGAAGGATATGGCGGAGCTGGGGGACCGCTTCCGCGAGGCGACAGCGAAGTGGCAAAGTGAGAAGGATAAGATCGATTCCTTGGCAAAGCTTCGTGAGGAGCGCGATGCGGTGCACTCCGAGATTGAAATAGCCACAAGGGATGGCAATCTGGAGCATGCGGCGGAGCTGCAGTACGGAAAGCTTCCGGAAATTGAAGCAAAGATCAAGGAAGGTGAGGAAGCGGCAGCCAAGGCCCAGGAGGGCGGCGGTCTGGTCCATGAGAAGGTCACGGATGACGAGATCGGGCGCATTGTTTCCAAATGGACGGGGATCCCTGTGGAAAAGCTGACGGAGTCGGAGCGCAGCAAGACACTTCACCTTCCGGAGGAGCTGCATCGAAGCGTTGTGGGACAAAATGAGGCGGTGACGAAGGTGGCGGAGGCCATCATGCGCTCGAAGGCGGGCATCAAGGATCCCACAAAGCCCATTGGCTCCTTCCTGTTCCTGGGACCCACCGGTGTCGGCAAGACGGAGCTTGCCAAGGCGCTGGCCAGAGCCTTGTTCGACGATGAAAAGAATATGGTGCGAATCGATATGTCGGAGTACATGGAAAAGTACAGCGTTTCCCGGCTCATTGGTGCGGCACCCGGGTACGTCGGCTATGAGGAGGGCGGCCAGTTAACAGAGGCAGTTCGCAGAAAACCGTATTCCGTTGTTTTGTTTGATGAGGTGGAAAAGGCCCATCCGGATGTGTTTAACATATTACTGCAGGTTCTGGATGACGGGCGTATCACAGATTCTCAGGGAAGGACGGTGGATTTTAAAAATACCATTATCATCCTGACATCCAACTTGGGCGCTCAGGAAATTCTGGCAGACATTGAACGCCGGGAGCATGCGACAGCGGAAACGACGGATCAGAGCGTGCAAAGCGAAAATCAGAACGGAAATCGATCGGAAACCGGAAATGTGGTCGAGGTTTCGGAGGCCTGCCGCGAGGCAGTGGATGGCATTTTGCACCAGCATTTCCGCCCGGAATTCCTCAACCGTCTGGACGAGATCATCATGTTCCGCCCGCTGACGAAGGAGAATATTGCCGGAATCATTGATCTTATCATGGAGGATTTGAATAAGCGGCTTGCGGATCGCGAGATTAAGGTGCGCCTGACGGATGCAGCAAGAACATTTGTTGCGGATGCGGCGTACGATCCGAGCTACGGGGCCCGTCCGCTCAAGCGCTATATTCAGAAGAATGTGGAGACGATGTCGGCCAAGCTGATCCTGGAGGATAAGGTGCAGGAGGGCAGCACCATTGTGATTGATGCAAAAGACGGCGCGCTGCAGGCAGCGGTGGAATAAGCAATAGAACGATTACTATTGCTTTTTGCTGGCTCTAGTTACCATTCAGTTTGGTTTGGGACGTACCAAGGAGGAGAAAGCAGGCGTTAAGCTGTACGACGAGAATAATGAGGTGATCAAAAGGAAGTGAGTAAAACAGTGCCCCCGCTGCGAAGCAGTGGGGGCACTACTTATGAAGCCGATAACAACGGCAGGGGCTTTTCAAATGACGGCCGAACCGATTCAGAAACGGATGTACTCGCTGACCGGCTTATGCAGGCAGTCCTTGGTGATTTCGGACAGGGAGGAAACGCCGCACATCTTCATGGTGGAGACAAGCTCGTTTTGCAGTTTATCGGTGAGAAGCTTCACACCCTCTGCACCGCCGCCATACACAGCGGTCACATAGGGTCTTGCGATCAGAACGCCGTCAGCGCCCAGCGCCAGTGCCTTGAACACATCCACGCCGGTGCGGATGCCGCCGTCCACGAGGATCATCATGCGGCCGGCAACGGCTTCTGCAATCTCCTCAAGCACTTCGGCAGTAGCGGGCGTCTGATCCTGCACACGGCCGCCGTGATTGGAAACCACGATGGCGGAAGCGCCTGCCTCCAGAGCATCCATAGCGCCCTTTACGGTCATAATTCCTTTAATGATGAAAGGCTTTCCTGCCTTTTGGATGACTTCACGCAGCTGCTCTACGGTCTTGCTGCCAGCCGGCGGCGTGAGCCCCTGCAGGAACGGAAGCCCCGCGGCATCCACGTCCATAGCAACGGCAAAACAGCCGGATTCCTCTACCAACTTGAATTTCTCCTGGAGGGTGTTGATGTCCCAGGGCTTGATAGTGGGAACGCCGACGCCCTGATTGTCGCGGATGGATGCGGTGGCTGCCTTTACAACGCCAGGATCGGTTCCGTCGCCGGTGAAAGCGATAATACCGGCCTCGGCACAGGCAGGAACCAGAATATCATTGTATTCCACATCGGTAAATTTTTCGCCGTAGTGAAGCTTTACGGCTCCCACAGGTCCGGCCATAACCGGCATAGTCAGTTCTTTTCCGAAAAATGAAAAATGCGTGTCCGGCTCCGTATTGGCTGCGATGGTATTCATGGCCACGCGGACCTTCTGCCAGGCTTCGTAATTGCGGATGGCTACATCGCCGATTCCCTTGGCACCGGGACCCGGCATAGTGGATCCGCAGGCGCGCCCATTGCAGACGGGACAGGCCTTGCAGAACGGACCGCTGCAGGCCCTCGCGCTGGTAAGTACATCCTGATATGTCATAACATCTTCCTCCTCGATCGTTGCATTTTGTTATAGCTCATCCGTCACTAGTACATCGATTTTTAAATAACTAGTCTAATTAACTGGCCCTTTTTCCTGATTGCACGTGTCAAAAATCCTCAGCGTAGCC
>CAVKRN010000048.1:0-19158 GCA_963658695.1 bacterium | reverse complement strand
GTATATAAGGGGTTACTGGTATCCTGCGTATGGATGTGGAATGGGCGTTAAGGAAATACTTTGTAATTCAGCAAAGCAGTAACGACCAGGAGGGGAACGACATGAAATTTACAGATGGTTACTGGCTTCGGAGTGAGAATGTGCAGGCATCGTTTGCTTCGCAGGCTTTCACCGTAGAGGAGATTCCGCACGGCATGCGGATTGCGGCGCCGGAGAGACCGATTCGGTCCCGGGCGGATGCACTGGATGTCACGGTGCTCTACATCGATATCGTGTCGGCGGGCCACAATGACATCGCAGTGACGACGACACACTACATGGCCTATGATGCGAAGGAGCCGCGCTTTGAGCTGTCCGAGAATCCGGACGAAACCAGCGTTTCCATTGATGAGAAGGAAGCGGTTCTGACGGCAGGCGACATGACGGTGCGTGTGGACCGGGAGACCTGTGCCATTTCCTTTGAGGCAGCAGGACGCCTTCTTACGGGAACCGGTTTCCGCAACATTGGCTACATGCGGGTGAACAAGAAGCCGGCGTCGCTTCGCATGGATCCCCATTATTTTGAGCAAAACTATGAGCCCTATATGATGGCAGAGCTGTCTGTGAAGCCCGGCGAGACCATCTACGGGTTCGGCGAGCGCTTTACGCCATTTGTCAAAAACGGCCAGACGATCAACATCTGGAATGAGGACGGCGGCACGGCCAGTGACATTGGCTACAAGAACATCCCCTTCTACATGAGCAGTGAGGGGTACGGTGTCTTCGCTGATCACACAGGTCCGGTGTCCTATGAGGTTTGCTCGGAGAAGGTGGGCTTTGTCGGTACCTCCGTTCCGGGGGAGCAGCTGCGGATGCATATCTTCTACGGAGAGACACCGGCGGATATCATCAAGGCGTATACGGCCCTGACGGGGCGTCCCGCACTTCCGCCGGCCTGGAGCTTTGGCCTGTGGCTTTCCACCAGCTTTAAACCCAGCTACGACGAGAATACGACCAACCAGCTGATCGGCGGCATGCAGGAACGCAATATCCCGCTTCGTGTGTTCCACTTTGACTGCTACTGGCTCCGGGCATTGCACTGGTGTGATTTCACCTGGGATCCGGCGGTGTTCGCGGATGTGGAGGGAATGATTCGGCGTTATCATGAAAAGGGCCTTAAGCTCTGCTGCTGGATCAACCCATATGTTGCACAGGATACGGAAATGTTCCGGGAGGGTGTCAAGCACGGCTACTTCCTGATGAGAAAGGACGGACACGGCGTCAAGCAGATCGATAACTGGCAGCCGGGCCTGGCACTGGTAGACTTCACCAATCCGGAAGCCTGCAGCTGGTATGCCGGCAAAGTACGAGGCCTTCTGGACGCCGGGATTGATGCCATCAAGACGGATTTCGGCGAGCGGATTCCGATCGATGTGGTGTATCATGACGGCAGTGATCCGGTCATGATGCACAATTATTACACCTACCTTTACAACCAGGTGGTCTTCACTACACTGGAGGAGTCCAAGGGGAAGGGCAATGCGGTGCTCTTTGCCCGCAGCGCAACCGCCGGAAGCCAGAAGTTCCCGATTCACTGGGGCGGCGACTGCGCGGCAACCTACAGCTCCATGTCAGAGACGATACACGCGGGTCTTTCCTTTATGATGAGCGGCTTTGCCTTCTGGAGTCATGACATCTCGGGCTTTGAAAGTACCGCTACGCCGGATCTGTATAAGCGGTGGGCACAGTTTGGACTGTTCTCCACCCATTCCAGGCTCCACGGGTCGGATTCCTACCGTGTGCCGTGGATCTTTGACGACGAGTCCAACGACGTGGTGCGGTTCTTCAGTGAGCTCAAGTGCCGGATGATGCCCTATTATTATCAGCTGGCAGGAGAGGCGCACAGGACCGGTGTACCGGTGATGCGGCCCATGCCGTTCGTATTCCACAAGGACCTGGCCTGCCGGTATCTGGACCTACAGTATATGCTGGGCGATTCGGTGCTGGTGGCTCCTATTTTCAATGAGAACAGCATCGGACGCTTCTATCTGCCGGGCGTGCAGGAAGGCGAGAGTGAGGCCCGCAGCGGCAAGTGGGTTGGACTGATCGATCACGAGATCCTGGACGGTGGCCGCTGGTATGAGCAGACCTACAGCTATATGAATCTTCCGGTATTTGTTCGGGAGGGGACGCTTTTGGCCTTTGGCGCGCATAAGGATGTGCCGGATTACGATTATACGGAAGGGACGACGCTTTGCCTGTACCTGCCGGTAGATGGTGAGACAGCTGTGTGCGAGATCCCGGATCTTTCGGCCGAAACGGTGGCGGTTGTAAAGGCAACGCGCAGCGGTGATACAGTAACCTTCGAGGTGACGGGAGCCCTGCATAATGCCGGCGTAGAGATCATTCTCGAAAGCGGAGATACACTTACCGCAGCGCTGGAGGACAAGACACAGATCACGTTGTAAGAGTTTACACGCCAGTCAGGCGATGGGGGAGCAGACAATTCCGCGGAGGACCCGTCGATGGCTGGCGTTTTTATGCCAAGAAAAAGGTTTAAAAACGCAATAAAATGGGAAAATAAGGTGTATTTATTCATCCCTGCGCTGCGCTACTCTATATGTATCTGTTCAGCACCTGCCATATTTCAACGTGAACCCTCTGCTTGCAGGCCCACGATTGAAATTGGCAGACGGCCAAGGACATCTTGGACATTTTAGAGAAAGGCTACAAGGGAGAATTCATATGCGAATCGGAAAAGATTGCTGTTTTTATGAGGAGACGAGTGCGCTGCCGGGCGTGAAATACATTGCCAACCTGGTGAAAAAGGACATCGAACTGGTGACGGATGTCGCGCCGAAGAGCACACAGATGCTGACGCCGGAGGGGGCATACATCCTGTACGGAACTGTGGGGCATAGCCCGCTTTTGGATGAGCTCGAGAGCAAGAAAGAGATTGATCTGACACCGATCAAGGGAAAGCGTGAGGTGTATCTGTTCCGGATCATTAAAAACCCGGCGGGGGGCAATGAGAATGCGCTGCTGATCGCCGGCAGCGACAAGAGAGGAACGATCTATGGCTTGTTCCATTTGTCGGAGCTTCTGGGGGTGTCGCCCCTGGTGAACTGGAACCATGTCTGGCCGCAAAAAAAGGCGACTATCGAGCTGGACGAGACAGTGAATGTCATTTCCAAAGAGCCATCGGTCAAATACCGCGGATTTTTCATCAATGACGAATGGCCGGCCTTCGGAACCTGGGCGATGACACATTTTGGCGGTATCAATGCGGCCTGCTACGCGCGGATTTTCGAGCTCTTATTGCGTCTGAAGGGCAATTATCTGTGGCCGGCGATGTGGGATTCCAATTTTAACCTGGATGGGCCGGGCCTTAAAAGCGCAGAGCTTGCGGATGAGCTGGGCGTTGTGATGAGCACCTCACATCATGAGCCCTGCATGCGCAGCGGCCAGGAGTACAGCATGGTCCGGGGGAAGGACTCCGTCTACGGCGATGCCTGGGATTTCCGGAGCAATCCGGAGGGAATCACAAGATTCTGGAGAGACGGCCTTGTGCGCAATCAGTCCTTTGAGCAGGTGATCACGATGGGAATGCGCGGGGAGAACGACACCGCCATCCTGGGGCAGGACGCGACGCTGGAGGATAACATTGCTCTTCTAAGAGACGTTCTGAAAACGCAGAATCAGCTGATCCGGGAGACCATCTGCGAGGATGTAAGCAAGGTGCCGCGCCAGATTGTTCTGTTCACGGAGGTGGAGGAGTTCTTTTACGGGAACGAAACCGTAAAGGGACTGATGGGAGACGAGGAGCTCGAAGGCGTGACCTTAATGCTCAGCGACAACAACCACGGCTCCACAAGAACGCTGCCGTCGGAGGCAATGCGGGATCACAACGGCGGCTACGGAATGTACTACCACATGGATATGCACGGCGGTGCCCATTCCTTCCAGTGGATCGGATCGACGTATCTTCCGAAGGTTTGCGAAGAAATGACCATGGCCTATGACTACGGCGTCCGGGAAATCTGGGTGACCAATATCGGTGACATCGGGACGCAGGAGCTGGGGCTTTCGTATTTTCTGGATCTTGCGTATGACATCGAAGCGTGGGGCGGCAGGGACTGTGCTGTGACGAAGGAGTACACCAGGCAGTGGGTGGACCGGCAGTTCGGAGCAATGTATGACGCCCGGCAGAAAGAGATGATTGACGGAATGATCTGGGAGTATACCGGGCTCCTTGCCAAGCGCAGACACGAGGTGATGAATGACCGGGTATTCCATCCGGTGCATTACGGAGAAGCCGATGAGGTGCTGCGGATTTCCGATGATCTGCTGGAGAAGGGCAAGAAGCTGCTGCTGTGCTGCCCGAAGCACCATATGTGCGCCTTCGTATCTCTTTTGTATTATCCCGCCTGCGCCACAGCAAATCTGATGAAAATGTGGATTCTCTCGTCCAAGAATCATCTGTACGCATGGCAGAACCGCGTAGAGGCCAATCGCATCGCCGAGGAGGTACATGCCTGCGTGGAAAAGGATGAACGGCTGGTGCAGCAATACCATGAGGTAGACAACGGGTATTTTTACGGACTGGGACTGGGCGAGCACATCGGATTTACCAACTGGAACGATGAAGACGACAAGTATCCGGTCAGACACACCATCTACCCGGCCAATCATCCGCGCATGATCATTTCACGCATTCATGACACCGCATATGTGTCCGGTCTGGAGTGGAATGAGAAAAACCAGGTGTGGAGAGATGCCCTGCGGCCGGACTGCAGCCAAATCGTGTTCGACATTGCGTGCGGCAGCAAGGACCCGGTGGTGTATCGAATCCATACGGACTGTGACTGGATGGAGTTTGACAAGACAGAAGGAGAGGTTGCGCTTACCCAGAGGATCACGCTGACCATCCGAAGGGAGCGGTTTGAAGGCTTTGTATCGGGGACATTTGCGGTGGAGCAGCACGGCGGCGGAACCGCGCTCATCCGGGTGGAGGCAGAAAACCGGACCTGGGAGGAGCTGCCGGAGGGAACGTTCCTGGAAAGCGATGGCTGTGTGAGCATGCTCGCGGACCATTTTGCCGGTAAAACCGATGTCGAAAAGGGTGGTTTTGGGATTCTGGCACCCTACGGCAGGACAGGAACTGCCATCAAGGCCTATCCGAATACGGTCGACTATATGGAGGAGACGGAAAGACCCTCCGTGACCTACCGGTTTTGGGTGCATGAGGCTGGAAATTACGTGCTTACATTGTACTTGTCCGCAACCACACCGGTGGTGTACGAGCGCAAGCAGTTTGTAGGGGTGAAGATGAATGAGGGCGAGCTGCAAGCGGTGAATACGGTGCGGGAGGTCGACCGGCAGTTCTTTCTAAGCCCGCAGTGGGAACAGGAGGCGATTGCACAGATCAAGCTGGTCACCATGACGTGCGCATGCCGCGAGGGACTCAATGAGCTGCACTACTATGCCATGAGTCCGGCGGTTGTGCTGGAGAAGCTGGTGCTTAGTAAGGAGGAAACAGAGCTTCCGGAATCCTATCTGGGACCGACCGAGAGTTATAGAAAGAGTTGAAAAGTTTTCCCTTCGGTGTTATCGTTAGTCGGTGTTAATTAAGCAGTGGCAGGGCAACGGTGCTCCCATGCAGACAGTCTGCATGGAGCGTTGTTGCCCTTTTTGCATCTGTTCTGCATCTGCCAATTTCAAGCATGAACCTTCTGCTTGCAGACAAATTCATGCTTGAAATTAGCAAGTGCTGAACAGTTACAAATTCATGATTGAAGTTGGCGGGCACTAAAAGGAGGAAGGATGAACATTCGAGGAGGAAGAACATTTTACGGACAGGACATCGGCATTCTGATGATGGATACCAAGTTTCCAAGACTCGTAGGAGACCCCGGAAATGCAATGACATTTTCGTTTCCTGTCTGCTACAAGGTGGTACACGATGTTTTTGAGGGCAATAAGCTTCCGCGAGATGCGGATGAAATTCTGCTCAATGCCTTCTGCAAGGCAGCCAAGGAACTCGAGCGGGACGGGTGCCGGGCCATCACGACCTGCTGCGGGTTCCTTGCGGGCTTTCAGAGGGAGCTTGCCGATGCAGTGGACATTCCGGTCTTTACAACGACTTTGACACTGGTGCCCATGATTGCAGCCATGATCGGACGGGATAAGCAGATCGGTATTTTCTCGGAGCGGGCAGAGTTTATGACCGACTCGTTGTTCGAGAAGTCCGGTTGGTCTTCGAAGGATTACAAGATCTGTGTCAGCGACCTGCCGGAGCAGTCGGAATTCAACGAGCTGGTCATCTACAACCGTGAGAGCGGCGATCTGGATGCGATTCGCGAGAGCATCCGCACCATGACAAGAGAGCATATGGCCAAATATCCCGACACCGGTGCCATCGTACTTGAGTGCCCGAATTTTGCCCCCTTTGGAGATGTGATTTCGAAGGAGAGCGGGGTGCCGGTATTCGGACTCAATCAGCTGATTGAGTTCATGCAAAGCTCATTGGAGTACCGCACGTATAAGCGGTAGATAATGATTTTTTCATCAGTCAGCGACAGGACCCGGCGGAAGTGTCCGAACCGGAACGTTCTCCGCTGTTTTGTCGCTGATTATACATAGGTGTTACAGAACGGAGGAAGGAAATGAAGGTACTCATCCCGGAACCGATTAATGAAAAGGGAACCAATCTGCTCAAGGAGCACGGCATTGAAGTCATCGAGGGAACCGGCATTGATCCGGAAACCCTGGAGAAGGAATGTGCCGACTGCGACGGCATTCTGATCCGGAACGCCCACATCACAGGAGAGCTCATGGACAAATGCCCGAAGCTGAAGGTCATTTCCATGCATGGCGTCGGTGTGGACAGCATTGATGTGCAGGCGGCAACCGAGCGTGGCATTCAGGTAACCAATGCCGCCAGCTCCAACCAGCGCGCCGTGGCGGAATATACCATCGGACTGATTCTGATGCTGGCCAAGGGCTCCATTGATTACAACAATGAGTTCAAGGAAGGAAATGTGGAGGTGCGCAAGCGCCTGGGAGAGAATGTATCCGGTAAGACGCTGGGTATCATCGGCATGGGCAAAATCGGCACGCAGGTGGCGAAGATGGCAGCGTACGGCCTGAATATGAAGGTCATCGGCTACAATCGACACATCGAATCCCCGGAGAAGCTGGATTATGCCACGCTCAGTCCGGACATGAAGCAGGTGATTTCGGAGGCAGACTTCCTCTCCCTGCATCTGCCGGGCTCAGCGTCCACCCGGCATCTGATCGGAGAGGAGGAGCTCTCCTGGATGAAGCCCACCGCCTATCTGGTGAATACCGGCCGCGGCGAGGTCATCGATGAAGAGGCACTCATCCGCATTCTGCAGGATAAGAAAATCCGCGGAGCAGCGCTGGACGTCTTTGAAGGGAACCTTCCCAAGCCCGAAAATCCGTTGCTGCATATGAGCAACGTCATCGTAACGCCGCACACAGCAGCATTTACGGTAGAGGCGCTCGAGCGCATGGCATACCAGGCAGCACTCGGCATCGTGGAAACCCTCGAGCAAAAGCCGGTTACCTATCCGGTAAACCAGCTGTACAACAACCTGGAGGACAAGCGAAAGGTCTCCCTGGTAATGGATTATTTCCGCTATGAATTCGGAACCGATGGCGGAGCCAGATAGCGTTCGTACAGTGACCGTGACAAAGCAGAGCCCCGGAATCCGGGGCTTTTTTGATGCACGCAAAAGGGACAAATGTGCTACCATAGACGGTATCGCGTTGCGCGTGCGGGAGAATGCAATGAAGAACGATGATAAATATCTGTTGTGTGAACAAAACTGGGTCTTTTACACGTTGATGGCTGTATCCGGCGGCTGGGGCGCCTTTACTTATCTGATGCGCGGCGGAGTTTTCTGCAATGCGCAGACGGGCAATCTGGTGCTTCTGGGACTGGCAATCGGAGCAGGCAACGCACATAAGGCACTGTATTATCTGGTGCCGATCTCATCGTATATTTTTGGTGCGTTTATATCCGAAATTCTGCCCAATCCCATCAAGCATCACCTGAACATTCGCTGGGATACACTTCTGATCGGCGTAGAGATTGCCGTCATATTGCTGTTGGGGGGCCTTCCGGAATCCTATCCGGTCCAAATCTCACAGATTGCCGTCAATTTCATCGCATCCATGCAGTACAATACCTTCCGGCAGGCGGAAGGGACACCGATGGCCACCACCTTTGCAACCAACCACATCCGGCAGATTGGCGTCGGACTGGCAAAGGAGGTGCGGCACTGGAAGCGTAAGGACAAGAGTCACAGAATTCGGCTGAAAAAGCATTCGATGATGGTCTTTTCCTTCCTGCTGGGCGCATCCATCGAAACGCTTTGTTGCAACTTGATCCAGGGGCGCGCCATCTGGATTACGGCGATTCCGCTGGCCTACCTGTTCTACCGGCTGATTCAGGATGACAAGGCGTGCAGTGAGGAACGGTTGGAGCAAAAGCCCAGCGGACATTGATTCGCACATCGCATGAGACATCGATGAGCGAGGTATAGTAGGAGACAGTGATATATGCCCGAAAAGGCCAGATCCGGCAAAAAAGAACGAAAGCCCTACCGGGATTACGACCTGCAGGTAAGTCAGCAGATTCAGACGCAACAATTTGCACCGGTATACCTGATCTGCGGCGAGCAGACATACCTGCGCAGCTATAACCTTCATCGGCTTCAAAAGGCCATTCTGGGAGACGGGGATGCGATGAATGCAGCTCTGCTCACGGGACCGGAGGTGCGCGCTGCGCAGGTGATAGAGCTGGCAGAGACGCTTCCGTTTTTTGCCGAGCGAAGAGTCATTACGCTGACGGAAACGGAGTTTTTAAAAAAGCCGGGAGAGGAGCCGGAGAAGCTGGCAGAGTACCTTTCCCGGATGCCGGAAACGACACATCTGATTCTGGAGGAGCCGGCGCCGAATGCCACATACAAGCTGTATAAGGCCATTGCGAAGGTGGGACTGGTGGTGCGCTGCGATCTTGCTACCGGCGACCGGCCGCTGCCGCAGGACATGGATCAGCTGCGGAGGTGGACGGCTGGGCTCTTTTCCAAAGACGGTCTTACGATTTCTGGGGATGTGCTGGAGCTATTTTTGCAGAGCAGCGGAACCGATATGTTGAACATAAAGTCGGAGGAGGCGAAGCTTTCTTCCTACTGTATGGGAAGAGAGGCTGTGACGCCGCAGGATATTCAGGCCATTGGCACGCCGGTTGTAAAGGACCGGATTTTTGATATGATTGAAGCAATTGCCGCACGGAAACGGCCCAAGGCGCTTGCGATCTATATGGATCTTGTAAAGCTGCAGACGCCGCCGCAGGTGATTCTGGCACTGATGACGCGCCAGTACAATCAGCTGCTGCAGATTCTGGAGCTCTCCTCCATGGGAGACCGGGAGCTTGCCGCGGAGCTGGGATTAAATCTGTGGGCACTTGGCAACAAGCTGCGCCCGTTGGTAAAGGGATATACCCTTGAGCGGCTGGAGCAGTCGCTGGAGGCTTGCATGCAGGCGGATGTTGACTATAAAAGTGGTAAAATAACGCCGGAGCTTGCAGTGGAAAAGCTGATTGTTCTGTGCAGCGGCTGAACTACGCATTTTCTCTTAAGGCCAGTTGGTTAGGCTGGTTATTTAAAAGTCGATGTGCCAGATCGACGTACCAGATCATAGAAAGGGTGGAAAACGGATGAAAACAGATTCGGATTATCCGCAGGATCGGATACCAAAGCCAATGGAGCGGTATCAGCATTTTCGCGGCGGACGTTATCAGGTTCTTGTACTGGCAGAGCAGGAAGACACCGGCGAGCAACTGGTGATTTACCAGGCTTTGTATGGGGACAATAAGGTTTACGCGCGGAGCCTTTCGAGTTTTCTGGAGGAGCTGGATCCTGCCCGGTACCCCGATGCGGTGCAGCGGTTCCGCTTCCGGAAAATGGAAGAAGAAATGATTCCATCAGAGCATTCGCAGGAGAAGGAGCGGCAGCAGGAAACGTCGCCGGAGGAAGATGAGGCTCCAAAGCAGAACGTGCAGGAGACGGTCCAGGCGGACGAGAACGAAGACGAAGAGGCTGGCGTGGAAGTGAAATCAGAAACAGCAGCGGAGACGGAGCCTGCACTCGACCCGATGCTGGAGCGATTTCTGGATGCCAGAACAACGCAGGAGCGATTAACCGTTCTGGATGAGATGCGCGGTCATGTGACGGATGCGATGATTGATACCATGGCCATGGCCTCGGATGTAGAGGTTAAGCCAGGTCCCCTTCAGCTGCGGTACGAGGACCTTCACGATTGTCTGCTGACCATCCAGCGCTACGAACTGGAGCGAAGCCGCCTGCGGGGCTAGTACATCGATTTTTAAATAACTAGCCTAACTAACTGGCCCTTTTTCCTGATTGCACGTGTCAAAAATCCTCAGCGTAGCCCGCTACGCCTACGTTTTTTGACACGCACCCTCAGAAAAAAGTTCTGCGTTATTAGGCCAGTTATTTTGCAAACGATGTACTAGTTATTTTGCAAACGATGTACTGGTTCGGATTTACCTGCGTAATCATCTACGATACAGTCCATTCGTCAGCCAAATGATGACGGACAGAGAATATCAGGATCAGGGGCCTTGTAAGGCCTCGATGCTTGCAGCACAGAAAGGAAACGATGAAACTTTTAAGCATTTGCGTACCCTGCTACAACTCGCAGGATTATATGGAGCATTGTCTGGAGTCTCTTCTGGTGGGAGGAGACCGGGTGGAAATTCTGATCATCGACGATGGCTCAAAGGACAACACTGCAGCCATTGCAGATCGGTATGAAAAGGAATATCCCGGCATCTGCCGCGCTGTGCACAAGCCCAACGGCGGTCACGGGTCCGGTGTCAACGTAGGAATCGACCTGGCAAGCGGCATTTATTACAAGGTGGTGGACAGCGACGACTGGCTGGACAAGGATGCTTTTTTGCAGGTACTGGACAAGCTGGAGGAGTTTAGGGACGAAGAGCAGCAGATCGATATGATGCTGTGCAATTACACCTATGCCAAGGAGGGTGCCGCCAAGAACAAGGTCATCCATTATGAATCGGCATTGCCGGTGGGCAAGGTCTTTGGATGGGATCAGGTGGGACACTTCCGGAAGGGAAGCTACATCCTGATGCACTCGGTCATCTACCGGACCAATCTGCTGAAGGACTGCGGCATGCGGCTTCCGGAGCATTGCTTCTACGTGGATAACATTTATGTATTCCGTCCGCTTCCCTATGTTCAGAAGATGTATTACATGAACGTAAACCTGTACCGCTACTACATCGGGCGTCAAGATCAGTCTGTAAACGAGAAGATCATGATTTCCCGCCTGGATCAGCAGATCCGAGTGACCAAGATCATGATTTCCTACTATACGACACCCATCATTGCAGAGAAGATGCGCAAATATAGGGGACTCCACGCGTATATGTACCATTATCTGGAGATCATCGTGACCATCTCCTCCATTTTGGCACTCCTTTCCAACACCAAGGAGCACATCGCCATGAAGGATGAGCTGTGGGACTATTTGAAAAAAAGAGATTTCTGGCTGTATGCCAAGATGCGCCACGGTGTGTTCGGAACCTTCGTCGGCAGTGACCGCAGGGGAACCCGTTTCATTTCGGTGGAGGCATACCGCCTGATCAATCATTTCTTCCATTTCAATTAAGGAAACGCGGATGAAAGCGTTTCCCACGCCGGATTTGCGCTGCGAAGCAGCAAATTCCTTAGCAAATATCAATGCATCAGGCTATGATTGTGCTATAGTTATGCGAAAATGGTATCTGTTCAACGCTAAGTGACAGGGGCGGACACATCCGCCGGGACCCGTCGCGGACAGGTGCTGAGTGGTTCCATAACGCTTATGACAACAAGGAGGTACTGCACATGTATTCACTGGAAGAAGTCAGAAAGGAAGACCCGGAAATCGCAGAGGCCATTGAACAGGAGATGGCCAGACAGAACGATCACATTGAGCTGATCGCGTCGGAGAACTGGGTCAGCAAGGCGGTCATGGCAGCGATGGGAAGCCCGCTGACGAACAAATATGCAGAAGGGTATCCGGGAAAGCGCTATTATGGCGGATGCCAGTGCGTAGATGTGGTAGAGACGCTGGCCATTGAGCGCGCGAAAAAGCTTTTCGGATGCACCTATGCGAACGTACAGCCCCACTCCGGCGCACAGGCCAATCTCGCCGTAGAGTACGCCGTACTCAAGCCGGGTGATACGCTGATGGGCATGAATCTGAACCAAGGCGGACATTTGACCCACGGATCACCGGCGAACATTTCGGGCGCTTATTTTAACATTGTGCCTTACGGCGTGGATGAGAACGGCTTCATCGATTATGAGGAGCTGATGAAGCTGGCTATGGAGCACAAGCCGAAGATGATCATCGCCGGCGCCTCCGCGTATGCACGTACCATTGATTTCAAGAAGTTCCGCGAGGTAGCGGATGCCTGCGGCGCTGTCCTTATGGCAGATATCGCGCACATTGCAGGACTTGTGGCAGCAGGACTCCATCCGTCACCGTTCCCGTGGTGCGATATCGTGACGACAACGACGCACAAGACCCTGCGCGGACCCCGCGGCGGCCTGATTCTGGCAAGCCAGGAGATCGCAGACCAGTATAAGCTCAACAAGGCCATCTTCCCCGGCATTCAGGGCGGCCCGCTCGAGCACGTCATCGCAGCCAAGGCCGTATGCTTTAAGGAGGCACTGGATCCGTCCTTTAAGGTGTATGCACAGGGAATCATCGACAATGCCAAGGCACTTGCTGATGGCCTTATGAAGCGTGATGTGGATATCGTCTCCGGCGGCACGGACAACCACCTGATGCTGATCGACCTGACCAAGGAAGATCTGACAGGAAAGGAAGTTGAGAAGTGGCTGGATGAGGCGCACATTACCGCCAACAAGAACACCATTCCCAACGAGCAGCGTTCTCCCTTCGTAACCTCCGGAATCCGTCTGGGAACACCGGCTGTGACAACTCGCGGCATGAACACCGATGATATGGACAAGATCGCAGAGGCCATTGCCCTTGTTGTCAAGGAGAAGGAAGCCGGCATCGAAAAGGCAAGAGCCATCATTGCAGAGCTGACGGCCAAGTATCCGCTTTGCTAAGGGATTTGCTGCTTCGCAGCGCAGATTCGGCGGAGGAACGCTTTCATCAGCGTTTCCCTAAAGAACGCCATAGGAGTAGTTGCCGGGCATATAATAGATACAGAACCCAAAAGGACCTCCGTACGGAGGTCCTTTTTGGCTGTTACCACTTATCTTGTTGCTGTTCTCGCACCAGCCGGAGCATGGCCGACAATTTGTACAGTGATCTTATGTTTCTTTCGCTTCCCGCTGCAGGGCCTTTTGTGCCCCGGACAGCAGGAGCTTGATGCGGTTGAGCTGGTTAACCTCGGAAGCTCCGGGGTCATAGTCGATGGCAGCCAGATTCGCCTGCGGATAGAGCTTGCGCACCATCTTTGACACGCCCTTGCCGACGACGTGATTGGGCAGGCACCCGAAGGGCTGGATGCAGATGATGTTGGGCACGCCGCTCTTGATCAGCTCCACCATCTCGCCGGTTAGGAACCACCCCTCACCGGTCTGGTTGCCGATGTCCACGATGGGCTTTGCATATTCCACAATCTGATAGATGCTGGCCGGCGCTTCAAAGTGCCGGCTCTTTTCATATTCGCGGTAGATGGGACGGAGTGCGATGTCCTCAATGGCATGGATAGCCACCTGCATGCCGAAGGCTGCTTTTTTGGATGTTCCAAGATAATCCGCTTTGTACACCTGATTGTAGAAGCAGTACAGCATAAAGCCCATCAGATCCGGAACGACCGCCTCGGCGCCCTCGGCCTCCAGTGTATCCACCAGATGGTTGTTGGCGGCATAGGAGTATTTGACAAGGATTTCTCCCACGATGCCGACCCTGGGCTTTTTCAGCGCTTCGTCAATGGGAATCGCATCAAAGTCACGGATGATGTCGCGGCACATGCGCTGCACCTTGTGCAGCGGGAATCCCTTGGTGCTGACCAGAAAATCCGAGCAGGTCTTGGTCCACTTGTCGTACATGGCCTGTACCGAGCCCTTTTCCAGCTCATAGGGCCGCATGCGGTACACGCATTTCATCAGCACATCACCGAAAATAACGGCGAAAGCCAGCCGGGTAATAAAGGGGAAGGTGATCTTAAAGCCGGGATTCCCTTCGAGGCCGGAGAGGTTTGCCGAAATGACAGGAACCTGCTCCATGCCGGCCTTTTTCAGCGCCCGCCGGATAAAGCCGATGTAGTTGGAGGCACGGCACCCGCCGCCTGTCTGCGACATAATCACGGCGGTGTGGTTCAGATCGTATTTGCCGGAGGAGAGAGCCTCCATCACCTGTCCCACCACGAAAAGAGACGGGTAGCAGGCGTCGTTGTTGACGTATTTCAGGCCATAATCCACCGCGGTGTGGTTGTCGTTGCGCATCAGGACCACATTGTAGCCGCAGGATCGGGCCGCCGGCTCAATGAGATCGAAATGAATGGGCGACATCTGCGGGCAGAGGATGGTGTACTTCTCATCGAACATCTTCTGCGTAAACGGAATTTTCTTAATGCCGGTGGAGTGGATGGTTCGCTTTAACGCGTTCTTTTCCCGGATATTGATGGCCGCAATCAAGGAGCGGACACGAATTCTGGCAGCGCCCAGATTGTTCACCTCATCGATCTTGAGGCAGGTATAGATCTTGTCGGAGCCGGAGAGGATATCGCATACCTGGTCGGTGGTTACCGCATCCACGCCGCACCCGAAGGAGTTGAGCTGGATCAGGTCCAGATCATCCCTGGTCCGGACGTAGGCAGCCGCTGCGTAGAGGCGGGAGTGATACATCCACTGGTCGAGTACCACAAGCGGGCGCTCCGGCGTGCCAAGGTGGGCAATGGAGTCCTCGGAAAGGACCGCAAAGCCGTAGGAATGGATCATCTCCGGGATGCCGTGATTGATTTCCGGATCCAGATGATACGGACGGCCGGCCAGAACAATGCCCTTGGTGCCGGTATCCTCCATGAATTTGAGTACGCGCTCGCCCTCGGCCTGGATGTCTCTGCGGCACTGCAAAAGCTCATTCCATCCGGCCTCCGCAGCGGCAAGAACCTCGTTTTCCGGAAGCTCTGTGAATTCCCGAACCAGTGCTTCGGACACGGTCTTCAAGCTGGTGAAGGCCATGAAGGGGTGCCGGAAGGCAACCTGCCCGTTCATGATCTCCTCCACGTTGTTCTTGATGTTCTCCGGGTAGGAGGAGACGATGGGGCAGTTGTAATGGTTGTCCGCGTCCTTATTTTCCTCACGTTCATAGAACAAAGAAGGATAGAAAATAAAGTCCGGGTGTGCTTTCTCAATCAGCCACTGCACATGTCCATGGGTGATCTTGGCCGGGTAGCATTCCGATTCCGAAGGGATGGACTCGATGCCCATCTCGTAAATGGCGTGGGTGGAAAGCGGGGAGAGAATCACCCGGTAGCCAAGCTTGGCAAAGAAGGTTGCCCAGAAGGGGTAATCCTCGTACATGTTCAGAACGCGGGGAATGCCGACAGTGCCGCGCGTAGCCTCCTTGGCTGACAAGGAGCGGTATTGAAACAGGCGCTTTAGTTTGTACTGGTACATGTCCGGCACGCCGTTGTCGGTTTTCTCCAGTCCAAGGCCCCGCTCACAACGGTTTCCGGAGATAAACTGCCGCCCGTCATTGAAGTGATTGACGGTCAGACGGCAGTTGTTGCTGCACTTGCCGCAGCTGCGCAGCGTCGTCTTAAAGGTGAGCGCCTCCATTTCCTCCAGGCTCAGCATGGAGGTGGGGCGGGATGCATCGAATCGTTCTCTGGCAATCAAAGCGGCGCCGAAGGCTCCCATGATGCCGGAGATGTCGGGGCGAATCACGTCGCCGCCGGAGATTTTCTCCAGTGCACGCAGTACGGCGTCGTTATAAAATGTGCCGCCCTGCACGACGATGTTCCGGCCAAGCTCAGAGGCGGAGGAGACCTTCATCACCTTGAACAGAGCATTCTTGATGACGGAGTAGGCAAGGCCTGCCGAGATGTCGGCTACGCTGGCGCCTTCCTTCTGGGCCTGCTTGACGCGGGAGTTCATGAAAACGGTGCAGCGGGTGCCAAGGTCGATGGGATTCTCGGCAAAAAGCGCCGTCTTTGCAAAGTCCACTACAGAATAATCCAGAGATTTTGCAAAGGTCTCGATAAAGGAGCCGCAACCGGAGGAACAGGCCTCGTTCAGGGTAACGGAATCTACGGCACCGTTCCGAATGCGGATGCATTTCATATCCTGTCCGCCGATGTCGAGAATGCAGTCCACCTGCGGGTCAAAATACGAAGCACCGTAGTAGTGCGCAATGGTTTCGACCTCGCCCCAGTCCAACCGGAATGCGGCCTTCATCAGCGCTTCGCCGTAGCCGGTTGAGCACCCGCCGGCGATGGTGACGCCGGAGGGAAGGTGCTGATCCAGATCGGTGATGCCGCGGATGGCGGTCTTGATGGGCGAGCCGTTGTTGGAAGAGTAAAACGACCAGAGAAGCTCGCCGTTTTCACCGATGAGTGCAAGCTTTGTGGTCGTGGAGCCCGCATCGATGCCAAGGAACGCCTTTCCCCGGTAGGAAGCGATGTCCTTTTTTTGCACGCAGTGGCTGCTATGGCGGCTGGTAAAGGCGTCATAGTCCTCCTGGGTTGCGAACAGGGGCTCCATGCGCTGGACCTCAAATTCCATCTGCAGGGGGTGGGAGGTTTTCTCCAGAAGGTCCTCCAGCAGCAGAGAATTGTCCTCTTTGGCCTGAAAGGCGGAGCCCATTGCCGGGAAGAGGTGGGAATTCTCCACCTCAATCGTGTGCTCCTCATCCAGATGCAGCTCGCGCACGAAGGCTGCCTTGAGCTCGGTCAAAAAGTGCAGAGGACCACCCAAAAAGGCAACGTGTCCGCGGATGGGCTTGCCCTGTGCCAGACCGGAGATGGTCTGAATGACCACGGCCTGGAAGATGGAGGCGGCCAGGTCCTCCTTGCGCGCGCCGTCGTTGATGAGCGGCTGGATGTCGGACTTGGCGAATACGCCGCAGCGGGCGGCAATGGTGTAGAGCGACTCGTAGTTTTTGGCATAGTCATTAAGCCCTGCTGCATCGGTCTGCAGGAGGGATGCCATCTGGTCGATGAAGGACCCGGTGCCGCCGGCACAGGTGCCGTTCATGCGCTGCTCCACATTTCCGTTTTCAAAATAAATGATTTTGGCATCCTCGCCGCCCAGCTCAATGGCTACATCGGTCTTGGGTGCTAAGGCTTCAATGGCGGAGGCTTCGGCTACCACCTCCTGAACAAAGGGAATGCCGAGATAATTGGCAAGGGAAAGACCGCCGGATCCGGTGATGACGGGATGAATCCGGATGTTGCCGTGCTGCTCTTTTATTTCCTGCAGAATCTCGTGCATGGTTTCCCGGATCTGGGCGTGGTGGCGACGGTAATCTCCGAACAGAAGATTCCGGTCGGCATCCAGAAGAGCTGCCTTTACGGTGGTGGATCCAATATCAATTCCAAGGGTATAATCGGTTGAAATCACGCTGTAAACTCCTGTTGAAACATGGGGTGTATACATTACTACTTATCTATATGTGTTTTGCTTAAAAAGCATCGCTACGGATTATAAAGCCGGTTTGTGGCAAACGCAATGAAGGCAGGACCATCAATTTCTGAAAAATGTGTGAAATTGGGAAGAGTGGGAGCGGGGCGCCTTGCGAAGGCAGCAGAGAGTGAAGTATGCTTGAGAGTAACGAAAACGCCACATGTTGCTGTACAGTAACGTCGGGCGATGAGACCTGCCGCTGGCGGGTATAAATACAACATGGGAAAGGAAGTAATTTGACAACGAATATGAACAAAAAAAGACGCACCTTCCGGGAACGGATGGAAAAATACGCGATTCCGAACCTGTCACTGGTGATCATGCTGTGTTATGGCTTCGGTTATCTTCTACAGTATGTGAATGCCAATTTTCTGGATTATCTGACACTGAATCCGTATGCCATCTGTCACGGACAGATCTGGAGGCTTTTGACCTGGGTTCTGGTGCCGCCGGATACGAGCAACATCTTCTTTATACTGGTGGCAATGATGTTCTACTATTCCATCGGGACGTCCCTGGAACGCGCCTGGGGAACCTATGAATACAATGTGTACATCTGGCTGGGCGTTCTGATCACGATTGTCGGTGCCTTTGTGACGATGGCTGTTTACTACATCATGTTCGCAGTGGCAGGGGTTACGCCGGATGCGCAGACGTTGCAGATTGGGTTTACTGCGCTGGCAAGGTATTTCAGTACCTACTACGTCAACATGTCGATCTTCCTGGCGTATGCAGTGACCTTCCCGAATGCCGTGGTGCTTCTGTGGTTTATTCTCCCTGTCAAGGTTAAGTGGATGGGCGTCGTTTACGGCGTGATTCTCGGTCTTGATTTTGTGCAGATGGCAGCAGGGGGCAGATGGTATATTTGCATCTCCATGGCAGCATCTCTTGCGAATTTCCTTATTTTCTGGATTCGGCAGAGCAAAATACGGCGTTTCTCGCCCCAGGAAATCAAACGCCGGAAGGCGTTTCGGAAGGCGGTGAAGCGCGGGAAGAGCCAGGGTGTCGGCGCAGAGGGCGGACGCTTCAGCGGCAGACAAGGACAGACCGGCAGCATGGGGACCGGGCAGGGAGCAGAGGCGGCGTCCAAGATGCGGCCGCGGCAGGGTGACGTCGCAAGACATCGCTGCGCGATTTGTGGTAGGACAGAGCTGGATGACCCGTCCATGGAATTCCGGTATTGCTCCAAATGTCAGGGTAGCTATGAGTTCTGCCAGGAGCATCTGTTCCGGCATCAGCATGCCGTGAACGGGGGAGAACCGATTGCGATCGAGGAAAGCGTGACGATCGAGCCGGGGACGGAATAGTTGTTACTGTACAGACGCAAGCCAGTGGCAGGGAACTGTAACCACGCCTCGGGGCTGGCGTCAGGAATGGGCGGTGCTCATGTTTTCCTCGCAGGGATTCTCTATGAATGTCCCAGATTCACCAAACGCCCGATTCGCGCAAA